>NZ_QPEX01000041.1 GCF_003335505.1 Bremerella cremea | reverse complement strand
TCACGTGATCTTCTGGTACATTCGTCATGGTCAGTCCTCGGTTCTGGTTGGTTGATGTTGGTAATCAAATCCATACCAGAGCCAGAGCTGGCTCTCAAATTCGCGCAATATTTAGGACGTTATCCCCATCGCCATACCATTGCTCCTTTCGCTTGGTGCATAGCAGTGTAGCGGATGGTGCGGAGCAAGAATAGATATAAGCAGTGAATTAGCCAATCAGGACACTAGCAGGGCCAATTCGCGAGCGGCCGAGGCGTTCAAGGAATTGGGACTGAAGCCGCCGCCTGAACCGGTAAAACGTCTGACGATCAACGTTCCGGTTTCTTTGCATCAACGGATGAAACTGCAGTGTGTTCGTGATGATGTCACGATCGCCGATGTTGTCAGGGAGTTTTTGGAGGCCCGATTTCCAGACGAACCTGCTAAACTGTAGGACAAAGGGCGTTTCTCGTTTTCCACAGGCAAATTGGATATATTCAGCCCGCCAATAGTCGCCCGTGTCTTCGGTGGGAGGCTACTTGCCCCGTTGAATGCAGTACGTGACGGCGGGTTGGCACCAAGCTTCTTTGCCGTCGCAGAACGATTGACCTAGGAACAACTTTGCGCGGGGCGCAAGACCAGACCATCATGGCCTGGAGACAAACCTACAATCGTCGTCGCCCCCACAGCAGTCTGGGCGGCCAAACCCCAGCAGATTTCACGTCGCAGTGGCCTACTTCCGTTCAGGCTACGCCCTCACTCCAACAGGCCACTGCGATTTGTTTTACCCAACCCGAACTCTCATAACGGTGGATCAGGTTTTTGGGACACTTCAGACCCACCTCGTGACATCACCCTGCAGTTCCTAAATGCTGGCAATCATTTAAGGCTTAGCCCGTCGAAACTGTTCAAGGTCTGCCTCTGAAATCGCTGTATTGTCCGCGTACACGAATTGACGATTCAAATCAGGTATTTTTCCCAGCAAGTCTAATGCTCTCTTGGTAACTTTCGTATGGTTCATAGAAATCAATTGAAGATTCGGCAGATCAATGAGGTGAGCAATCCCTTCGTCAGAAATGGCTGTAGACTGCAAATACAGCTTCTCCAGATGCGGTAGACGCCCCACCGCCGAAAGATCTTTGTCCTGAATAGGTGTCTTCATAAGGTTCAAGACCCGTAGGCTGCGCAACATAGATAAATCAGCAAGCTCGCTGGGATTGAACTTCGATTCTGGCAATTGTATCGACTCCAGGTTCGATGCCTTGACGATTGTGTGAACCGTGTGTGAGGCAAATTGACAGGATATCGCCCGAAGTCCTTTCAACTGTGACCACTTCAAGATTGACTTTGCTGCCTCGTTATTGATTTTGACGTCGTACAGAATTAGTAGCTCAATGGACTTGGATTTAGACAGCATTGGGATAATTGATTCGACATTGTCAATAGAGGAAAGGCTGACTGCCTTCAAGGAAGGCATTTTCACAATCTCTGAAAGGCCATTCCCCGTGAGCGGAGTACTGATGACGTATAGCTCTTCAATGGTCGTCAACTCGGAGAAACTGCGACCCTTTGTTTCAACATGACAGTGATCTAACGTGATCCGTTTTAGCCGCAGTGCCCGACAGTAAGTGAAAGCAGTTTCGTTCAACGTTGTGTTTTTAAGCTCCCCTTCGCAGTAGATAGCCCCCTTTTTTGCACTTGTATACTCCACCCCATCGTTTGAACCTTCCACGAATGAGGCTCCATACGAGTCCTCTAGCCTTTGAGCAGACGCCTTTTGTTCTAACCATGAATAAGACGGCTCGACGTTGTCCGCAAAACTTGCGCTGAGAAATATACAAACAATTCCCAAAAACAGGACGATCACAGATAGTAAAACTGGGACCAGTCGCAAAAATCTTTGTTTGGCAGGGTTCATGACCACGTTCTCCGCTTTTGGAGTTGCAACTTTTGTTTTGCGAAACAACCTCCCCATCTGAACCTTGCCGAGGAATCACGGATCAATCCCCAGCAATCACCGTCTCAGTTGTCGGGGCCGTTGTCCGCCTCAGTTTGAGAAATGGGTGTTAGTGTCACATTCTAAGTTGAGCAATTGCCCTATTGGACAGGTTTATTTCTCTTGGCAAAGATCGCAAATCGCCTTTCCCTCAAGTTCCAGCGCAGCCAGCATTTCTTTGCACGCCTCTTTTACAGGTGGCAATAGCAAGTCGCACGCACGGCAATCGCATTCGAAAACCCTCCTAACTCCCGAGGATAATCGCTTCCAGCGCCTCTTGTGACCAGCCGGCGACTTTTCGTTTTAGGCGGATGCTCATTTTCCGCTGCGAAGTGTCTCGCTTTAAAATGGTCAGGGCAACTCGCC
>NZ_QPEX01000040.1 GCF_003335505.1 Bremerella cremea | reverse complement strand
CTGACACCGTATCTTTTCCCTGACACCGTATCTTTTCCCTGACACCGTATCTTTTCCCTGACACCGTATCTTTTCCCTGACACCGTATCTTTTCCCTGACACCGTATCTTTTCCCAAGCCGCCGCCGTCAGGCGTGCCCGTGTTCAAGCCGTGGAAGCCTGCTCAACCGGCCACGTTCAAACCGGCACAGCCTGCGAAGATCATGAGAACTGATCGAGGTCGATAGCGGCTACAAGAGGGACCAGCTTTCCGATGGTTTCTGTATTACCCATTCGATGAAGGCGGCGAACGCTCCCTTCTCTCGAAACCAGAAGTCTCCTCTTTCACTCTCCCACTGGTTTAGCAAGAATTCGTCGACACGCACAATTCGAGCTTCCAATAGACCTGAGAGAATATTCTCCCAATTGATTACGAAGTCGTGAACGACCGGGTCTGAGATGAAGTTGGAATAGCGAGTCGTCAGCCAGACCACAGTGATTTCGCCCGACAGCTCAATGGAAAAATCGACCGATGACTCGATCAGCCGTCCATCCCAAAGACTGCCTGTCCTTGTCACTTCTTTTAGAGCAGCCTCATTCGGTTGATACGAGGGAGCAAGACTCGGGATGACATCCCGACCGGGTAAGTCAATTACATAGCTGACGAGATTGCTCATTCAATACTCTACGATTCTGTATCCAAGTTGATGGACAAAGACGATTTTGCCCGACGTGATTGGTGCACCTTGTTGAATTCGGCGAGCAAGCGACACTCGTTTGAAGGTTCCCAATGCTGCATCAAACGCCGTGTCACTTAGACCAACGGCTGACCCGTCAATCACAAGCAAGCTGCTTTGCTTCGTACCCTTTTAATTTCAGATTGGGCGGCCCGTTCCGTCGCTTGTGTTAATCGCTTGCTTTCTGCCAGTAAGTCATTGCCCAGTCCCTGCAATGAGATTTGCAGTTCCCCTGCTGCCCCACCGACTGCTTCACCATGCACAATCACTTTGAGGGAGGAAAAGGGGTCAGGACTGAATGGCACGGGCTTAAGCCAAGGGGTGCAGTATGTAGGTTGGGGGCGTGTGTGCTATCGCAACTGGCTGTGATAGCGGTCTTCGCCAAGCACTTTTTGAGCCATTGATTGGAAAACGACGGCGAGGCTTCGCTGAAATGGAGGTGACTTACTACTTCCAACTCAGGAGGCCCCGCCGTGTCTGATCAGTCTAATGCTTCCGCCGCCGAAGTTCAAAGCAAGTTGCAGCATCTGAACTTCCTGCTTCTAGACATGCTGTTGCCGGCCGACAAGGTTGCCGCGATCTGCCGTGAGATTGACTTCGCGTTTCGTGATCGTGTCTACACTCCAATGGTGACCGTTTGGATGTTCATCACGCAGGTACTCTCGGCCGATCACAGTTGCCAACAGGCAGTCGCCCGGCTCAATGGTTGGCGAGCGGCACAAGGCCTGTCGCGCTGCAGTAGTGAAACGACTTCGTACTGCAAGGCACGCAAGCGATTGCCGGAAGCTCTGTTCGAAAGGTTGCTTGCTTGGATCGCCCTGCAATGCAACGAGGCGACCGTTGATAAGTGGCTCTTTCATGGTCGCGAAGTCGACCTTGTCGATGGCACTACCGTGACGATGGCCGATACGCGAGCGAATCAAAAAGCCTATCCGCAACAGAAGAGCCAGAAGCCTGGCTGCGGTTGGCCGTTGGCACGCGTCGTACAAGTCTTTTCGCTGGCGACCGGCGCGGCAACGATGGTCGCGATCGGCGCCTACGCTGGCAAAGAGACGGGCGAAACTTCACTTCTGCGAACGCTGTTGCCTCGGTTTTCTCCGGGGAAAATCATTCTTGCCGATCGCTACTACGCCTCGTTCTGGCTCTTGGCCCAGGGCGAGATGCATAACATCGATCTGGTAACCCGGGCTCATCATCTGCGTCGCGTCGACTTTCGCAAGGGACTGCGGCAAGGCCACTACGATCAGATCGTTGCGTACGCGAAACCGACTCGGCCGAAGTGGATGACGAGGCGCGAATACGCGTGTTACCCTTCGTCAATTCTGGTTCGCCACCTCCGTTATCGAGTGACCCAGAAAGGCTTTCGCACGCGTAAGATCACGTTAGCGACAACCCTGCTCAACGCCGACATCTATCGCGGCGAGGAACTGGCGGACCTATATCGCCGTCGCTGGTGGGCGGAACTGCACCTTCGCAGTTTGAAAAGCCAGATGCAAATGGATCACTTGCGCTGCAAGACTCCGGCGATGGTTCGCAAGGAGTTGCACTGCCACTTGATCGGCTACAATCTGGTTCGCGCTGCCATGTTGGCCTCGGCGCTGAAATTCGCACGGTGCCCATCCCTGCAAAGCTTCACCGGCGCGATGCAGGCCCTGGAAGAATTCGCGGCCACGCTGCGACTCGGCTCGGGAAGACGATCGATGCAGTGGGACAACCTGCTAACAACCATCCACGAACTGAAAGTCGGCAACCGCCCTAATCGCAAAGAACCACGCCAGATTAAACGCCGCCCGAAGTCGTATAAACTCCTGCAAACCCCGCGCAACCCCAACCGAAACGCCTACACCACCGCAGCTTAGGACTATGCCCGTGCCACTCCGCCGACAAAACCAAGAGTCGGGTTCGTAACAATTATTTCCATTTTCGGGAATGTTCAGGCGTTCTCTCAACACACAGATGCAACCACTTGCGGCAAATGAGGGGCTATCGTGCAGAAGAGTTGCGTTCCGCTCGCGATCCTTTCCGGACCGTCCACCCAACTGATGATTACACTGGAGTCCGATGGACCTTTTAGTGTAATGATGCCATATATCAGGGTGTCATAGCATCTAAAACATATTGGCAAATGAAGTACGGCCCATATTGTCACATTCCTGGCCGCAGCTATCACCTCATCGCTATATCTAACAAACAATGGGCTTGCAGATCGAGAACTAGATTTCACGTCGAGACCATGGAGCATGTCTTCAAAAGTACGCAATCCGTTGATTGCACAAGTGAATGTGCGAAATTCTCGAATATCGGCTAATTCCATTTTGACTCTACAGGCCTGTTGGCGTTCATTGAAGGGCGTCTTTTCGCAGAGAAATCGCGTATCCATAGCTCCGATTAAAGTGCGCAACTCAAAATCAGTCGAGTTCTCAGCAAGCCTTACGACGGATGCACATGCGATTTTCTCAACCGCCCCCCCACCCGAAGCGGATGCAACCTCGGAAATTCCCTTTTGCCGAATCTCATATGCTGCCCCATCAATGCCGTAGTAAGTAACAAATTCTTGATCGTCAATTTCTGATGCTAGCCGACCATCGCAAACGATCGCGCTGAATTTACCGTTCTGCAATGCCGTTTTCCGATAGAGTATCAATGTCATCACCAATTCACTCCTAAAACCTCGGTGTAAATGACCATTCGTACAACCACTGTTGCACCCACGGCAATCGCATGTTCAATCCCCATTAAAACCGGCATAAATCTTGTCCAGCACCGTCTCGTCCCAGCCGGCGCGGAGGCGTTTTCCGCGGATGTTATCTTTGACGGTAGTGTCCTGCTTTAAAAT
>NZ_QPEX01000039.1 GCF_003335505.1 Bremerella cremea | reverse complement strand
TTACAAACTGTTTGTAAATCAGAGCAGCAGGCCCAGACATCGTTCCCCTCCATGCCAGCAAAAACAGCCGTCACCCATCGACGGCTTGACGAATCAGAGAACAGTGCAATCCTTGAACCAAAACGACGACAACGTGCGATTGCCCTGTGGCGACATCAAGCATACATTCAGTGACTTGAAAATCCGAGTGACCATCATTAGCTAAAATCCATTTCATGGAAGATAGTTTACCGTTACTGAACTCCAATTGAAATGGACCATGTTTCTCGATTATTATCTCATCGCATTCATATATGCCTTCGTAAGGCCCAATTACTGAATGAGCTTCAATTGACGACATGGACATATTGAGGGGCGAAATGTCTCCATTGGCTAGAAGTCTCCTAAGCGTGGGCATATTATTCACACCCCATTTTTCGAAGTGAGTCAATCAGGAATGCTAATTCCGCTGCTGTTCCATTTTCGGCTGCCTTTTGCTTTTATCCTCCAAGCTGTTCTAACGCTCGCACTGCAGCATTGTGCAAACGCTGCCTAAAACCAATGTCACTAAGTGCATCAGTCGCCACTTTTGAAGCATCGCGAAATGCCGACTGGTTGGTTGAACTGAATACTGGCTTGAACACTACAGAAGCGTCCTTTCCCGGCCTAACAGCCAATTCTATTCCTTTCACGTGAATATGTGCTCCCTTTGTCGCCCAATCGTCAGTTACCGCTGAAATCCTCGGCCATGACTGCTTCGCTTTTCCTGTGATTGGGGCTAGTCGAAATCGCGATGAGACATTCTCAGCAGCATTGTCAAGCGCCTTTCGCGTTTTAGTTCCGGATCGAGCCAAGTCACTAGTGGCTGCTGCGAATCCACCAAGCCCACCAGCACCAGCCTCAAGTGCACGAAAACCACGCTCTGTCCCTGATAGAGCTCTACCTGTTATAGCCTCTTTTCCTGAGGCTGCTTCAGTAGCACTAGTAAAGGCGTTGCCCCCTGGCATGTTGTCCATACATTCGCGCTGAAACGCTTTGGCTGTTTGGACGCCTTCACGATAATTTTCCCTGCTCAATTCATCAAGCGCCTTCCACCCGGCGTCTTGGCTTGCCAAATCTTCTCGAATTGACGCTAGACTACCACGTTTCGGCGGCGACTTCGGTGGTGGTGGATTGCGGTTAAACTTTTGATTCCTTATTGGATCCTTCTCTACGTACCACCATTCTGCTAATCCTATTCCCCACGCACCAAATCCAGGTTTTCATTCTTCCAGACCACTCGGGTCCGTAAACACAGTAACCTCATTCCCCACATACCGATAAAGATTCTCATCCCCCGCCTCGAACCCAATCGGATCCGGGCTCATCCATCTGCCTAGCTGGGCGTTGTACCAGCGGTTGGTGTTGTATTGCAGGCCGGTAGCTTCGTCGAAGTAGCGGGCGGTGAAGCCGAAGCCTGTCGTGTCAAGCGTGGCGTTCGTTTCGCTTAGCACGTTGCCGAAGGCATCGTAGGCGATGTGATTGACGACACTGGTCGTGTCGGTCAGGTCGTCGTACTCGGCCCAGTCGTGGACCGTGTTCAGGTGATCGGTCAGGGCCCAATAGACATCGCCTGAGGCGTTTTCGTCGGCCAGAAGCTGATCGACATTCGCCCGCCACAACAGACGATGATCGACTTCGCCGTTGTCGTCGATCTGAAGCATGATCTGGTCGCCGTCGTAGATAAACGTTCCAGACTGGTCGACGGTTCCATCCCCGTCGCTGTCGAGCTTACGCCCGATCAGCCGGTTGAACAGGTCGTACGTGTAAGCCACCTGCTGCTGTTTGACGTCCGAAGCATTGTAATCCGTCACGCTGACCAGGCGATTGCGATGGTCGTACTGGTAGACGACGCAACTGGTGCATCAAAGACATGGGGCAGAGAGCCCCCGTCCGTACTGCGAACGATCGCCCAACTGATCGTCGGCGATCGCCCCAATCGTAAAGAATTCCGCCAGATCAAGCGCCGCCCGAAACCGTACAAACTCCTGCAGGCAGCCCGAAAGTCGATCATAACCCGTGAGGGGATAATGAGTTAGAGCTTAAGCTCGTGCCATTCAGATCTGACGGCCTTTTCTTTCCCTCCTGAAATCAAGGCAATACACTCTTCAAATAGGCACGAATGGCTTCTCGTTCAGGCCCAACAGCACGTGAAGCGGCCAATGCACGGTTGCCACCCATGTCAACCAATAGTTTTACAAACTCCAGACGCTTGTTTATGACCGCTACTTCCATAGCTCTATCCAAATCACCCCATGCCGACTTCACATCCATAAGCTTTCTAAACAGCTCTAGATTATTTACACGGATCGATTGGCTTAATAGCGACAGGCCCTCAGACGGAACAAGCTCTCCCCCAGACTCGATGTATTCTCGAACGTAATCCCACGGCTGTTTAGCAATCACTTCTAGGAAGGGGCGAGCTTCTTCCGACTGCTGTACCAAGCTGTTCACAAAGGATAACCAACTATCTGCACATATACTTTCGGATTTATCTGGCGAGAACAGAATTAGCTTGGGTGTCTCTACGCCTAGTTCGATGCATATAAATTCTTGCCCTATCGTCATCGCAATTGGCAAGATCTGCGGAGATTCTCGAAACTCGTTTACATAATCAAATGTGTGCTTCAGGCTGCTACCATCTCGTCTTAGCCTTAGAAACAATGCCAAAGGATAGGCAAGGGCAGGCAATTTCGAGCGAACTTCAGGTCTGCAGGAACCACCGTTTTGCATGCGAAGAAAGTTCTTGTATTGAGTACAAATGGCCGCTCCCACATATTTTTCGAGGTCGATGAGAGCTTGCTCGTCAACCGGCTCCCCCCCAGCTTCCAATTTAATGTGTTTCATCTCTTCACTCAGCTAGATTTTACGACTTGTCGAATTACGGAATTGCGATAGCCCATGACTTCTGGCCATTAACGCTACTGATTTAGATCTCTCCGAAGGTTTGCAAGGCCTTTCATGAACACGGCTTCATACTCGGGCTCATTGCCGTTACGATTAATCTCACTTCTAGCAAGCCTCCCCTCCATGGAACGCAGCATTTTCTGTTTCTCTCGTATTCGTCATTCTTGCATTGAGGCGAATTTCTGTACTCTTCCTGTTTCCGCAATTCCTCCATGAACCAATCGGCGTGCTGCTGATCCATCGCACGTATTCCTTCATTTATCTCATCTTCTCCCTGGCTTAAGAATGCGATAGCCCACGACTTTCGCACAGTGGCGGGTAAGATTTCTACAGCGGGTGGCACTGGCTGCCAAGGAAACCTCTCGGTGTGCCACGGTGCCTCTGGCCTGTGTCTTGGGTTGCGGGGATATGGTTTGCCAGCAACAAGCAGCCAGGAGTTCGATTGTCTTCTGCTTCTCGGGATTCCGTGGACAACTTCTTCTACCAGGCGTAAGCTTCTAGGAATCGAAACCGTAGCCAGCCCCGGGCAAGATACCCGGGGCACCCGCAACCGAGAAAACTTCAAGACGGCCATCTTCTTCCACTGCGGCGGACTGAATTTGTCCCCATGAAAAAGCTGGATGGGCCAAGTATTTTCCATTCAAGTAACTTCTTCTTATCGACGGCAGGGAAGTTCACATGTTTGAGGCTAAGATGCAAAATTACTGCAAGTCAAGCAACACATCAAACATTGCAATAAGGCTGGTCATTCAACTAGCAATGGCAACCTTCTTCTGCACCGTTGGTACGGCTGGCGTTAGCTTGCCTTTCATTTTGTTTGACAGCAAGAGCTGGGAATTAAGTGGATTGACATTGACGCTTTACCTGTTGAGCGTGGTCGGTGTCTTGATATCGCTTTGTCTCTTGGGTATTGGATTTCTTCTAGCACTTGCGTCGTTTCGGACACTTACTCAGAGTGTAGCAATCGACGCCTCGGGGATTTCAGTGAGACGACTAATTGGAAGCAGCGCCTTCCATTGGAGTGAGCTCGAAGCGATTCAAGTCTACTCAATGCATCCAACCGCATCCAACTGGTTTGGGCTTGGAGCACTTTATGACACCACGTCTCTCTTTTTTTCAAATGGCCGCACGATATGCGTTGGGCCTGAAATTTCAAGGCGTTATAAGCTTGGACTGCTGGCCAATCGGATATTCTTGAAAACGCGAGTAGCGTGGGCCCTTGCCGAGATTAACAGCGGCCAAAACGTGAGCTTCGGATTAACCATGGCTTCGTCGTCGGGGCTTCACCGCGGAAATATGACTTTACGATGGGATGGAATTCGTTTTGTTTGCTTGCGTGGCCAAGGTTCGGAGCTGGAGGTCGCTGGGGAAAATGAGACATGGATGTTTCCCATTGAGAAGACCGGTAATGTCCTACTGTTAATTTGCATTATTGTTCTAAAAAGCAACGCTGCCTTAGGAGATTTACCAGAGGATGTCATAGCGATCATTGAAAAATACTGTCCGAATAGAAATATCGCAGAACGGACCATGATTTCCCCGCCTGATTGCCATTGCTAAAGCATCGCAGATCACCCAACATGGCGCAATCGGCGGGTGGCACTGGCTGCCAAGGAAACCTCTCGGTGTGCCACGGTGCCTCTGGCCCGTGTCTTGGGTAGCAGGGATATGGTTTGCCAGGAATCAAGAAGCCAGGAGTTCGATTGTTCTCTGCTTCTCGAGAATCCGTTGCCAACTTCTTCTACGAGGCGTGCGCTTCTAGGAATCGAAACCGCAGCCAGGCCCGGGCAAGATGCCCGGGGCACCCAGTGTAGACATCCATTATTTGGATGGCAACTAAACTTAATTGCGTAAATCGTTGCCTTCATCGTTTCGTTTCGATTAAGTTAAGCATATACCCCGTTTTGTCCCCTTTGTTGCTTACGGTACCTTCTGATGACGAACTTCCTGCGACTGCGATTTGTTTGGACTGTGGCTGCTGTTTTGTTGCTTGAAGTCGGCTGTTTTGCCTCGTTGGGGTTGGCCCAAGAGGGGGCGGGCAAGCCGAAGAAGGAACCGTTGCCGGTGATCCCGGACGAGCCTCGGGCGATTGATCCGGCGACGCTCGTGCCGGGGCCTTTGGCGGTGAAGAAGACCGCCGATTTGCAAGGGGCGACGCTCAGCGAGGTTTCGCAGTGGCTTGAAAAAGAGTGCCAGGTCGAGGTCTTGATCGATAAGGCTGCCGTCGCGCAGAAGGGTGTTCTGCCGACCGACCCCGTCGGAGAGAACTTGAAAGATACGCCGGTTTACCTGTTTCTCGATCGGCTGCGACGGCTCGATCTGTATTGGTATTACGCCAACAATATTGTCTATATCACATCCCAGGAAAAGTTTGACGAGCGGCTGGTCATGGTTCCCTATAACGTGGGTGACTTGCTCGACGCTGGCTACGAGATCGATTCGTTGGTCGAGACGATCAACACCACGGTTGCTCCGGACTCATGGATAGATGTGGGAGGGGATGGCGTAATGAATGTGATTGGCGACGTTCTGTTCGTTCGCCAAGATGAAGAGATTCAGCGCAAATTACAGGGGCTACTGCAAGCGCTGCGAGGCCCTGGTCGTCGCACGTTCACTTACGATCCGCCCGAGAATCAACAAATTCGTGAACGTTTGAAAAAGCCAATCACGGTTTCTTTTCGCGAAATCGCCTTGACCGATGCGGTTAGCCTGATTGCCAAAGAAGCGGAGATCGATATTCGCTTGAATCAGGCCATTCTGCGTCAGCTTGGGATTCGCGAGCGAACACCGGTTTCGTTGGAGCTTACCGATACGCCGGTCGATGTGGTGCTGAACGCGCTGCTGCAAGATTTGCAACTGACTTGGATTTTGCGGGACGGGGCGTTGTCGATCACGACGCCAGAAAAGGCGAAAGCTTACCTGGTGACGGCTGTGTTTGATGTACGCGATCTATGTAGCGATGCCAGTGAATCGGAAGCGTTGGTCGATGCCATCTCGTCGCAAGACGGCAACGAATGGGAAGCGTTAGGGGGCCCCGGCAGTTTGGCCATGGCCAAGTCAGGCACGCTGGTTATTCGGCATCGCGAGGCCATGCTGACCGATGTTTTGAACTTGCTGGAAGCTTATCGCACGGCCTTGAAGGGCTCGAAGCCGCGTGTCTCGCAAGATGAAGACCCCAACGAAGTGATCACCGTTTATTACCGCACGCAAGCCAATGTCGCCCAAGGGCTAAATGCTTTGCTGCCAGAGTTGGTTCGCCCGGAAAGCTGGAAATCGCCCAAGCATCCTGACGCCCCTGGCGTGATCTTTTCTACGGCTTCCGAAGACGAGATCATCTCCTCGCAAAGCGGCAGCGGCAAAGAGAGTTCGTCAACTCGTGTCCTGATTCCGCAAGCCGTGCTGATCATCACCCAAACCCGTGGTTGTCACGAAGAAATCGCCGAAGTCCTGAACCGCGTCGAACATGGCGACTCGCTGCATAGCGGTGGCATGGGGGCAATGGGAGGGGGCGGTGGTGGTTTCGGAGGGATGTTTTAACATTCTGCTGCCGGAACGCCCCCGCGCGGCTCCGATCTGAGTAACTTGCATCCGAAGCAGCCAAGCAACCGCCTGCGAAGCGAACCATGGCTCTCGAAGGGGGAACACCTTGTACGGTATGACCCCTTTCAGAGTTTCTATCCTTACAAGCACACCCACGATACTCGGGTATCCACACCTTGAGTAAGCAGCGTGTGATGTATCTTTCAATTGAGCATGCCCTGCTTTTCCATTGCCAGACGATGGAAGGGCGGGGGCATCGCGGCTATTCTCTGCGCGTGGCTGGCTAAGCGATCAGCAACCTGACCTATGGTTGATGTCTGCGCACATAACCTAGACTTGGTCAGGGGTGTTCTGCTTACGAACTGCGGAGCTTCCGGTGGTCGCTCTGCACGATTGGCAGCGAGTTCCTAATTGAAGGTGGTAAGGTTGAAGGCTTTTACTCTGAGCACGTTCTTCGCATGTTTCGTGCTTGGCACGCTCACGGCAACCACCTTAGCAGAAACGCAGGACTGCCAGAGCTGTCCTCTGCCTGGTGCCGCCACGCAACCGACCAATGCGGCCATGGAAGGTCCGGTTCACTATTTCAGTCATTTGTTCGATACCAGCGACTTCCCGGCTCGGTGGAATTGTGGGAACTGGTCGGCTGATTTAGGCTGGCTGCATATTCTCTCAGATGGGGCCATCGCGGCGGTTTACTTTGCGATACCGCTGGCGTTATTAGTGTTTTTGGCGAAGCGGCCAACCGTTCCCTTTCCATTCTTGCTGTGCTTGTTCGCGGCATTTATCCTGCTGTGCGGCAGCGGGCACCTGATGGAAGCGGTGATGTTCTGGTGGCCAGCGTATCGCTTCACAGGGCTTATTAAATTACTCACGGCGTTGGTTTCTCTGGCCACGCTAATCGCCCTGCTGCCGATCCTGCCCAAAGCGCTGGCCTTGCCCGATGTGGTGGCTTTGAACCAACAACTGGCCGACGAAATTGGTCGCCGTAAGATCCTGGCTTCTATCATCGATTGCAGTAGCGATGCGATCTTCAGCAAGGAAAGCGAAGGGGTAATTTCTAGCTGGAATCGCGGCGCGGAACGGTTATACGGTTACACGGCCGAAGAAGCAATTGGCCAGACGGTGACTTTGATTGTGCCGGAAGATCGGCGTTCGGAGGTGCACGAACTGCTTGGACAGATCGCCCAGGGTACCTCGATCGAGAACTTCGAAACGATTCGCGTTTGTAAAGATGGAACGCTCCGAGATATTTCGCTTTCGCTCTTTCCGCTCTACGACGCGCAAGACCAAATCTTTGGCGCGGCATCGATTGGGCGAGACATCTCGGCGCAAAAGCAACTCGAACGTGCTCTGCAAAGCAGTAAGAAGCGTTTCGACAGCTTATTGCAAGCGAACATTGTGGGGATCATGACGTCTTCCCTGGATGGCAAAGTGGGGCAAGCCAATAACGAGATGTTGCGAATCCTTGGCTTCTCGCGGCAAGAATTGGAAAATCAAGCGATATGCTGGCACGACCTTGTCACGCCTGAGTCGCGCGGCAGCATCCATGCCGACGCCTGGAAGACGACCTCGATGACCCAGCAGCATCGAGCTTGGGAAGCCGAGTTCGAGCGTCCCGATGGCTCTCGTGTTCCGGCGATGATTGGTGTGACGAATCTGGACGCGGAAGAAGGGCTTTACCTTTGCTTTGTGTTAGATATCACCAACCAAAGGGCCGCGCGCCAAGCAATGAAGGAAGCGAAAGAACTGGCCGAAAAAGCGAACCAGGCCAAAAGCGATTTCCTGGCAACCATCACCCACGAACTACGCACGCCGCTAAGTGGTGTGATCGCCATGACCGAGCTTTTGGCCGATACCGAGCTCGACGAAGATCAACAGAAGTTCGTCAACTGTTGTTGTTCCAGTGGGAACGCGCTGCTGGCGTTGATCAACAATGTGCTCGATGTTTCGAAAATCGAGAAAGGGCGGCTCGAACTGAGTTATCACGCTTTTGATCTTTCGGCCATGTTAGAAGACGTGGTGCAAACGATGCATGCCCGCGCGGCCAACCAAGCGATCACCCTCACGTGCCGGTGGGACTCGACGCAGAAGTTGATCGTGGAAGGGGATAGTCATCGGCTGTGCCAGGTTCTGCTTAACCTGATCGGCAATGCCATCAAGTTTACTCCCGCTGGCGAGGTGACTTTGACGGTGGAAGCGAAACGTCAGATGGAAAGGCAAATCGAACTATCCTTCAGCGTGGAAGACACGGGGATCGGGATTTCTGCCGATTGCCTCGACAAGCTGTTTCAACCCTTCATGCAAGCCGACAGCTCGACCAGTCGTCGCTTTGGCGGCACCGGCCTGGGTCTGAGTATCTGCCAGCAATTGGTGCAAGCGATGGGCGGGAACATTCAAGTGGAAAGTCAGCCAGAGGTTGGCTCGCGATTCTACTTTACGTTGGTGCTACCGGTCATCGAATCTCCTTCCCCTAGCGAGCAGACGCGGACGCCACGTTTGAACAAGGAGAAGCCGACCCCACCAACAACCGATCTACCTGCGCCGCAACAAACCAAGACCTGCCACGTGTTGGTGGCCGAGGACAACGCAACCAATCAACTTTTCATTCGTGAAATCCTGACTCGCGGAGGTTGGCATTGCACGATTGCGTTTAATGGAATCGAAGCTCTGGAACGAGCCACCTCCGAGCGGTTCGATCTGGTGTTGATGGATTGCCAGATGCCTGAAATGGACGGCTTTGAAGCCACGCAGAAGATTCGCCAGTGGGAACAAGCAAGCCAGCAATCTGTGCGACTCCCCATTATCGGGCTGACGGCCAATGCGTTCCGGGGTGATCGGCAGCGCTGCCTTGATGCAGGCATGGACGACTACCTTTCCAAACCGTACACGCGGGTTCAGTTCTGGGAAGTTCTTAGTCGGCATATCGACAGCCAAGCCCCGTCCGCTGTGGAGACCGCCCCAAACGCTATGGAAGAACAAGCCGCGCCGGCGATCGATATCGACTCGCTGTTAGACCAATGCCTGGATGATGTGAACTTCATGAGTTCGCTGCTAGAAACGTTCACCCGCGACGGTCAGACGCACATTCAGCAACTCGAACACCATCTTCAAGTCGAGGACGCGAAGGGGGTGGCCGATCGAGCGCATCAAATCGCCGGGATGGCTTCGATTGTGGGGGCCAAGCATCTTCACAAGTTATCGTGCCACATGGAAGAGTTGGGGGCGATTGCCGAACTTTCAACCGCCAAAGATGCGATTAAGCCCCTGAAAAGCGAGTTCGAGCAGTGTATCCGCATCTCGAATCGTTGGCGAAATTCAGTCACTGGGACAACCTAATGCACCAAACAGTAACCGACGACCTCCTATTATTGAGGTCTGCGCCACCAATCCAATTAGGGGCAACCAACGGAAGCCCCGGATTCGTGGCAAATCGGTCTGCTGCGATGTTGGATTACGTGCGCAGACATCAATAGTACCGATTATCCGTAGTTTGATTTACGCGTCTGCACTGGGCACTTTTCTGCACGGTGACTGGCCATTCAGGATTTTGAAATCAACTTACCCGGACAGCCGTTGACCATGAAACAGAAACAACTGCGAGCTTTGCTTGTCGATGACGACAGTCTGACCCGGCTCAATCTGCGTTTTTTTCTTGAGAAAGAAGGGTTCGTCTGCGAGTATGCGGAAGATGGCCGCGAAGCGTTATGGAAGATGGGCACCTCCGAGTTTGATGTCGTGATTACCGACTTGAAGATGCCCAACATGCACGGTCATGCGTTGGCGATCGAACTGCTTTCGATTGAACCACGCCCCCTTATTTCTGTGCTGACTGGCATACCCGAGCCTCAGATCATGCGCGACTTGATCATTCGTGGGGTCGACGATGTGACTTTGAAGTCGACCAACTTCATTGCCTACGGGGCCAAGGTGCGGGCCATGGTCGATCTTCGGCGACTAAAAGAGCTGAAGCCAGCCACTAAGCCTGAGCCCATGGCGACCAAGACAGAGCAGGGACCTGCCCGGCAGTTACCTGGACGAGTCAAGCTGGGAGAGGGTTTGGCCGAGGTCGTTCAGGCACTTCCTCTTTCGCCCCGCGCGATTGAAGTTTATCGCATGGCGCACGAGCAGGAAATCGAGTGCGAAGAAATCGCCGCTTGCGTCGCCACCGACCCTTCGTTGACCTGCGAGATCTTGCGAATTGGCAATAGCAGCGCGTTCAATTCCACGAATGAACCGATTACCGACATGGGCGAGTTGATCAATCGGATCGGTCGCCGCCGCATCGGCGAGTTGGCCCTGGCCGCTTCTGCCAGCAATGTGTTGAAGAACCTTTCCTCAGCGTTCATCGATATCGGCCTGGCCCGTCGCCGCAGCATGGCCGCGCGCCTGGTGGCCGAGTATCTTTGCAGCCTGCAAACCTTCGAGGTTTCACCTGGTGTGCTGGTGGGTGCGGTCATGCACTGCTTGGGGCATGTCGCGCTAAGCACGGCGTTTCCCACCGAGTATGCCGCCATGCTGGCCGTGGTGAACGAAGGAGGCGTGCCCCATATCTCCGAAGCCACTCGTCGCGTTTTTGGCGGAACCCAATCGGAATTGATGTCGCGGCTGCTGCGTTATTGGAAGGTGCCTGAGCAATTAACGTTCTCGCTGAGCCAAATCGAACGAAGCTATGACGACGCCATCGAGCACCCTGAACGCGTGCGCAAGGATATCGAGCTGTTAAAGCTATCGATTTTGATTGGCTGGATTGCTTGTGGACGTTGGGAACCGCACGATATCGTGGAGATCCCCAACCCAACGGTGGCCAAACGTTTGCGACTCGGCGACGTTTGCGGCCTGATCGATAACGTCCGTCAAGAGTTGCAGCGAACGGCGTCCCCGGCCAAGTCTCCTGAGGTTACACAGCGAATGCAGGTCCACTACCGCGGGTGTGCGATGGACGGCTTCGATTTCCTGGCCGAACTACTTACCGGCTTCGGCTTGGACCTCGTTCGCTGGGATGGGGATCGCGCTGTGCCGGTGATCATCAATGGCCTTAGTGCCCGCGAAGTTCCCACAGCATTGGAAACCAACCGCGATCATACGCTGGTCATCTGCGACGAAGACTTAACCGAGGCTTGGTCTTCGTATGGCAAAACGCTTGCTCTGCCGGCCAGCTATGCCAGTCTAGAAGCCGCCGTCGATAACTTTACCTGCTTGGCCGCTACCCAAAAGCAAACAACCGCCGCCAAAAAGCAGCAGCCACAGAAAAGCTAGGTCGCGCGTTTGCGGCTACTCGGCGTCGGTCAAGGGGCCGATATGTTTGACATTACGATCTTTCAAACCCACTTGAAATTTCTCCCACTGAAACGCTTCGCCAGGATCGTTTTTGCGTCCTTGAGGAATCGCGATATCGCTATGGCCGGTGATGTGGGTGATATCGTACTCGTCGATTAAGTACTCGCACAGCTTTAGCAAAGTCGCATACTGGGCGTCGGTGTAGGGCTCCCAATAATGGCCATCCTCTGACTGAACTGGCGTAGGTCCATCGTACTTGCGGCCGGTGTAGTTGACGAACTGGCCATCGACTTGGCGGAGCGGACCCCAGTTGCAAATCTCGATACCGACGCTGTACGAGTTGACGCCGGTCTTGTCGCCGATCTTGCTTTTGCCAGCGTGCCAGGCAGCTTGATCGAGCGGCACCATCTGGGTGACGGTTCCATCCCGACCGACAACGTAATGCGCCGAGACCTTGGCTTTGGGATTACGAAACCATCCCACCGTCGCGGCCTGCGAGCCACCGGCGGTGAAGTGCATGATGATCGCGGACACGTCTTCCCCTTTCCTGCTGCTGTGATGCGGGCTGGGGTTGAAGGTGACCCAATCTGGCTGCGCATTCTTCTGGCTGGAAGTTACCTCTTCGGCGGAAGCATGCAGACAAGGAAACGCCAGCAAAAGCGTCAGACAAAAACATGGAAAAAGCTTGCGAGTCATCGGTTGCGCGGCCATTAGCGGAGGGAAACAGACGGAGGGAATTCGATATCTGTGTTTATACAACGTGTTGGTGATATCGAAACAAAGGATGTCCGTTTCTTACCATTTTATTGCCCATTTCTGAACAATCGGCGGCCGCGATTCTCTGTTTTGCGCAAGAGAATTTACGCTATGCGTTTGGGCACGGATTCAGGATATTCCGTTTGATATTACAAAAAATTAAAGGCCGGATTAGCAGCCCGTAGAAAAAGCGACGATTCCCCACGAGGGCGATTCACTGCCTGCAGCATCGCTAGTAATCGTTCAAAGCTGAACGAGGATTCTCAAGCGTCTCTCAACAAGGATCAGGGCAAGCTGGAGAGCCAAAAGAAGGCTTGCAAGGCCCTGCAGGCTGCGTGCCGTGCCGATTCCGAAGAGCGTGCGCAGGATCAGGCCCAGGTTGCGGGCGGTGGATTGGATGGTGCAGCGTTTGCGACTCGGCTTGATCGGCGTAATAAGCAAGGCAAATCTCTTCCAGCTGCGCGTCAAACCAAGCCTCCGTCAACAGCTGATTCAACTTTTTATAGAACACATGCCCCGGCGCCTTCGGCAAATCGGTCGAAGCAACCCAAGCCGCCTGAGTTTCGCAGGCCCGTTTTCCTAAAGCCATCATCCATCCTTTGCAATGGGAAGATCTTGCTGGAGAATAACGAGGAGATGAGGGTTTTTCAACGGGCTGCTAAGCAAAAATCCCTGGCGTTTTGCCAGGGCTTTTCTTGGTTTGTGATTTGTGGTTGAAGTTCATCGGCAGAGGGTAGGCGGAAGGCTCAGTGGCATGGTTTAATCGCCACCCTGCCGTGTCTGTGACCAGAAGCCACGGACATAAAACAATACGACCTTTACAATGCCGAATGCTAGAAGTGCCGCTCCGCCAAAACACGCTGCTGCAATCGAATATCCCCGAGGATCGTAATGCGTTAGCCCCATTTCTCCTCCATAGAAACAAGCTCCAAATACTGCTGATGTTACAACGAACACAAATAATATAATTAAATTGCACATTTCCTATGCTACCGATTCATTTTATCCAGGTCGTCTTCAAAAAATATATGATCGCTGCCACCAAGGGCGCCGTTGTCTGCATTGACCGGCTTTCCACCACACAACCCAGGGCAATCGCACGTTGTCGTCGTTTTGGTTCAAGGATTGCACTGTTCTCCGATTCGTCAAGCCGTCGATGGGTGACGGCTGTTTTTGCTGGCATGGAGGGGAACGATGTCTGGGCCTGCTGCTCTGATTTACAAACAGTTTGTAAAGGTTATCGATCCGCGAACTGATCGGGGCAAGAACCATAACCTGCTGACCGCTAACGGGAACCAAGAGACGCTACATCGAAAGTTGCTCGAGATGTTCGCCGACTTCGGCGAGCGAAACTACCAGGTCCCGGGGCTTCGCAAACATACGACTCGCGAGCGTCAGTCAGGCGACAAGCAGCAGTGCGAAACGTCTTTCTTTATCAGCAGTCATCCGCCCCGGGTGAAGCACCTGGCCGGGCTGATTCGAGATCATTGGCGAATCGAAAATAGCCAGCACTGGGTGCTTGATGTAATTTTTGCCGAAGACGCCAGCCGCATCCGCCGCGGTCAGGCCCCAGAAATCACCGCCGCGTTCCGCCGCCTGGCCCTCAATATTTTAAAGCAGGACACTACCGTCAAAGATAACATCCGCGGAAAACGCCTCCGCGCCGGCTGGGACGAGACGGTGCTGGACAAGATTTATGCCGGTTTTAATGGGGATTGAACATGCGATTGCCCTGCCCCCACGGGGTAGCGGCGTCTTGACGCGATGCGAAATCCAGTCGGATGTCTTCAGTTGATAAAGAGTGCCTAGCGGAGCAAGATGCGGCAGTTGCGCAGCTCGAACAATTACCGCTTCACCATCCCCTGAAAAACCAATCGATGACGCCCCGACGTCTCCCAGTACACGATTCTGGTCCAACGGATCGATCCGTACGCAGCTTACTTGCTCGGGGTTACCCGCTGCCGCAGGCTGCTCGTTCTCGCCAGCTTGCACGCTTGTAATTGCCCCCAACAACAAGGCTCCGGCCAGCAGCTGATTCAACTTTTTATAGAAGACATGCCCCGGCGACTTCAGCAAATCGGTCGAAGCAACCCAAGCCGCCTGAGTTTCGCCGGCCCGTTTTCGTAAAGCCATGATCCATCCTTTGCAATGGGAAGATATTGCTGGAGAATAACGGGAAGACGAGGGTGTTTCAACGAACTTCTAACGTTTTAATTTTCGCTTCCAATTCTTCGATCACCGGAGCAATCACTTTCTGCGGGAAACGTTTGTGGATGTGCTGCGGGCAGTTGATGTCCCATGCTTCGATTTGAAACAGGATGACACGTTCGACGCGCGCAGGATAATCTGGATCTTGCAGCCGTTGTTCTAAGTCGTTATCCCCTTCGATCACACGTGCCTGGCCCCACAGCTTGATGCGGCGGCTATGGACGTAATCCATCAGAAAGATGAACGCTTGCGCGTTTTCGGAAAGGTTGCCGATGGTAATGTACTGACGGTTGCCGCTGAAGTCGGCAAACGCGAGCGTCTTTTCATCCAGCACTTTCAGAAAGCCAGGACTGCCGCCTCGGTACTGAATGTACGGTTGCCCAGCCGCATTGGCCGTACCGAAGTAAAACATATCTAGTTCCGCCAAGAACGCTGCCAATTCAGGCGTGACTTGCGTCCGCCAACCTCCGCGCTGTTCCATTTTGGCATACGCAGCTCGCGAACCTTGCTCGGTTTGAATTGCTTTCACCGCTGCCGTGAAGGCAATGTCGCTCGTAACTTTGGTCATGACGTCTCCTTTGTTTGTTGCGTATGACAACTCATTGCACGGCAGGAATCCCTTGGTCAGTATCTGGCCGAGGGCCGGGGGCTGGCCAATGGAAACGACGTTCACTCGCTTGGATAGAGACATCGTTGATGCTGGCTTCGCGTCGCCGCATGAGACCTTGCTCGTCGAATTCCCATAGCTCGTTTCCATAAGCCCGAAACCACTGTCCGGCGGCGTTATGGTATTCGTACTGAAAACGGACAGCGATGCGGTTGGACGTGAAGTTCCACAGCGATTTCGTCAGGCGATAGTCGTGTTCGTTTTGCCACTTGGTGCTTAAAAAGTCACGAATTGCCGCGCGGCCGGTCACAAACTGGCTGCGATTTCGCCAGACTGAATCTTCGCTGTAGGCGAGCGAGACACGGTGCGGATCGCGGCTGTTCCAGGCATCTTCCGCCGCGCGAACTTTGGCGGTGGCCGTTTCCAAAGTGAATGGGGGACGCAGGTCAAGCATCTGATCGTTCCTTGAGAAGTCTTTGTGCAAAAGAAAATGAAAGCCGGGCAGGGTGGCACCGTGCGTCTGCCCGGCGGTGGGCAACGTCGCTTAGTGCGAGCAGGTATCCGTACCGCAGCTTGCCGCAGGAGCGAGCGGTTCCGCTGCCGGAATATCGAGTTCGGTATCGGCGACGTTGTTCAGGAAGTTGGTGAAGCAGCCCAGCACCACGCTGGCGACCATCTCCACGATTTCTGCATCGCTGAAGCCAGCTTCTCGGACTGCGGCTAGTCGGGCGTCGCTCACTTTGCCACGGTTTTCCAGCACGTCGTGAGCAAACGCCAACGCGGCCTTGGTGCGGGTATCTTCACTGTGGCCGCTTCGCCCGGCCAGCACATCGGCGGACGAAAGCCCCATCGCCGGAGCCACGGCAACCAGCAGCGACGAACAGTAGTCGCACTCGTTTTTCTCGCTAGTGATGAGCTTGAGCTGATTTTGCAGCTTGGCATCGATCTTTGTGTCTGCCATGGCCGTGCTAAAGGCCAGAAAGCTGCTAAGAACCGCAGGCGAATTGGCCATCACCTGGGCCGAATTCGGAATCGTACCGAACACGCCTTTCACGCTTTCCAACAGCTCTTGGGTGCGACCAGTTGCGGATTGCAGATCGACGGAATTCAAACGTTGCATGGGAAGATCTCCTACTTTCAAAAAAACAGTTGGGTAAACTTGGAAACACAATACAGACAGGTCTGTCTTTGTCTTGCTAAAAAAATTGAACCTGAGCGGTGCCTACTTCTTAATGTTTCGCTCTCGACCACAGTTCCGCAGTCACCTAATCTATTTGTGAGAACCATATCCATACAGACAGGTCTGTCTTGTTAGAGGCAAAAAAAGGGAACTTGGTTACGGCTTATTACGGCTTTTTGTGAATGAATCTAACATTTGGAACGCGGCCTTCTTGGCGGTATCGGCTGGTTTGGGCGAACCTAACAGGACGGCGCTGATGATCGCCCCTTCGACCAGCAGCGAAATCGCTGGGGCCGTGGCGGCCGCGACGTCAGCATCGTAGTCCTGGGCGATGATCTCTTGAATGCGGGCATGAAAACGCCGCTTGTGAGCCGAAGCAAACTGCGACGCGTCGTGCTGGCTGTCGGCTAACTCGACGGCGGCGTTGATGAACGAACAGCCCCGAAAACCGGTTTGCTGAAACCACTTTTTCAAGGCCGCGAAAAAACCTTCCAGCCGCGTGCCACCTTTCTGCACCGACTTTTTGATTCCTTGCTCGAACATCTGATCGACGTCGACTTCGCGTTTTTCTAACGCCGCTAAAATCAAATCATCCTTGGAGGGGAAGTGGCTGTAGAGCGTTGTCTTGGCGACATCGGCCTCGGCAATAATACGATCGATCCCCACGGCCCGTACCCCTTCGGCATAGAAGAGCTTTTCTGCCGTGTCGATCAGCCGTTGTCGAGGACTCGATTTCTTTTCTGCTTTTGCCATGCTGAGATCATACAGACCTGTCTGTTTTCGTCAAGCGACTTTTTACAACCACTCTCCCATCGCGAGCAGAAATCTCTTCTGACGCAACATGAAGATTGGGTAAAATGGCCTTGCCTCAAGCTACAAGGGCTAAATAATACGTCGCAATTCCGCATTAACAGCTACCCAAAGACGACGAACACCACCTAAGCAACTTTTTGCACATTGGGCGTTGTTCCTCGGGATAGTTCTCGTAAAATGCAGCGTCCATCATTGGATTCTAGCTATTTGCCTTGCTTCGCTGACTTCCTGAGAGGATTCGCACCGCATGTCTTTGCCTACTCGTCGTCGATTTTTACAAACGTCTGCCGCTGCGACCACGGCTTTTGCGGCCCCGCTTCTGCTGCGGGCTGAAAATAAGTCAGGCTCCAGCCCGCTTCGCGTCGGCTCGGGCGAGTACGTTTACGAGTGCCACCATGGCTGGGGACAACTGCCTGAGGGCATTCAATGGGGCGCCACCCACGACGTCGCGATCGACGAGGCTGGCCTGATTTACATCACGCATCAAAGCCCGGCCAAAGACCCCCTGGATGCGATTGTGGTGTTCGATGCCGACGGCAAATACGTTCGCTCGTTCGGTCAAGAATTCCACGGCGGCGGGCATGGGCTTGATCTGCGGAAGGAAGGCAACCAAGAGTTTCTTTACTTAAGCGATATCAAGAATCATCAAATCGCGAAGCTCGACCTGAACGGCGAGATTGTCTGGACGAAGGGTTTTCCGCAAGAGTCGGGCAGGTACCAGGACGCTGGCCGGTACACGCCCACCAACATCGCATTGGCTCCGGAGGGTGGCTTTTATGTCGGTGACGGCTACGGTTCGCACTTCGTTCATCAATACGACGCCGACGCCAACTGGGTCCGCAGTTGGGGAGGGAAGGGGAGCAAGCCGGGCGAGTTGAATTGCCCGCACGGTTTGTATGTCGATACCCGCCCAGGCCGCGAGGCTTCGCTGTGCGTGACCGACCGAGCCAATAATCGCCTGCAATACTTCACCCTCGATGGCGAGCACCTCAGCTACGTCGACAACTTGGTTTATCCTTCGTCGCTAGATGTACGCGGCGAAGTGATGCTGGTGGGGGAACTCGATTCGCGCCTGACTTTGCTCGACAAAGACAACAACGTGCTGACCTATCTCGACGACGATCCCGCGTGGCGTAAGCATGTGAATGCGAACGGGCGGAAGGTTCGCCAGCAGCGCGATCAGTGGGTCGCCGGCAAGTTCGTCCATCCTCACGGGGCCACCTTCGATGCCGACGGCAACATCTACCTGGCCGAATGGGTCGTGGGGGGACGTGTTTCGCTACTACAGAAAGTTAGCTAAGCGAACCTAGCCAAACTCGCAGTTGAAAGCGGCGGCGTCCCCTGCGGACAGACGCCGTTTTTTATTGGTGCAAACGCTGCCAATTACGAATCTGGGGTGATGTTCAAAGCGGCTCGGTAGTCGGCAATGGCTTTGAGGAAGTCGGCTTTGGAGGCGATATCGATCAAGCGCGCATTGGTGGCCGATTGTTCGTATATGTTCAGTTCCACCAGGTCGATATCCCCTTCGTTAAATTGAATGCGGGCCAACTTCATGGCTTCGTCTGCCAAGGCGACGTTTTGTTCGGCCCGAATGATACGCTGCTTGGCGTTCAACAAGGCCGAGATGGCGTCTTGCACGGTCGCAACCGTTTTCTCGGCCGTGAATTGGCGTTTGAGCGAGAGCTGTTGCAGTTTGCCTTGGGTGGAAGTGATTTTGCCGAAGGCCGCGCGCCGCTGCAAAGGGACTTCGCCGAAAAGGCCCAGCTCTAATTCAAACGGAGTCTTATCCCCTTTGGGACTGGTCGGATCGCCGACATCTTTCGAGGCGTACAACTGGGCGTCGAGCTTAGGCAAAACCGAGTTTTCGGCCTGTTCTAAATCAATCCGCGTTTGGCGAATCTTCCAGTCGATATCTGCCAGCAGCGGCGAAGCGGCGATGGCCGTGGCAGGGGCGTCTTGCAGGTCTTGCTCGGAAGGCAACAGTTGCGGCGGGAAGTGGCCTGGCAGCAGCGATTCGTGCGGTAACAGCGGTTCGCCTTCTGGATTGCGAAAGAAGAGCGAAAGCTTGATCGCCGCACTTTGCAGCTTCCGTTCTGCTTCAATCACTTTCGTTTCCCGCGCGGCGATGAGCTGCTCGTTGGTGATGCGGGTGATTGCTTTCATGTCGCCTAGCTCGATTCGGCGTTGGATGTTTTGAACGCGCTGCAGGGCGAGCGCCAGTAATCCGCGTTCGGCATCGCGAGCCTGACCGGCGGCGACCCAATCCCAATAGTAGATCGAGGCAATTTTGGTGAACTCGATCAGTTGCGCTCGAATCTCTGGCTCGACCCGTTGTCGTTCAAGCTCGGATTTGAATAGCTCGGCCCGGCGTTGATCGATCGCGCGATCTTTCAGCAGCGGCATTCCCACGCCGGTTGCAAATTCGCCGCCACCGTTGGTTTGCTGACCGCCGTACCAGACCGGAAAGTTGCCTTCCCCCAGCCGATAGCCGCCATACAAATAACCGCCGGAAAACAGCGGCTGCTCCATCGAGACCCCTTGCCGGTAATATTCATAGAACCCTTCCGGGCGCGAGATGCTCGAGCCTTTCAACTTCAGGTCGAACGCGCCCATGGCGGTGACGTTTTCGCCAGCGGCGACCTCGCGGCTCAGGTAGGCACTGGAAAGAAGTGGGTACGAAGCTTCCACGGCCTTGATCACGTCTTGCATGCTCAGCGGCTTCGGCTTCACTTCTTCCAAGGGCGTGGCCTGCTGCGGTACGGCTTCTAAAGGAGCTGACTCGAGTGGTGCCCCTTGCTCGTTAAGCTGAGGCAAATCTTCGTCGAAGGAGACCATCTCGTAGTCTGCCGGCTGCGGGTTGGTGGCGACTTCCGGCGGCGCTGCCGCTTCCTGGCTGTGGGTAGCTTGGGCCGTGGTTGTTTCGGCATAGGCTGGCACGTGAACCGACGAAGAGCGACAACCGCTCAAGCAGTTGGTCGCCACGATGGTGAGCAGCAAGACGACGAGGTTGCCCCGGCTTATTTTGGCAGCTTGACTTTCGACTTCACAGGCTTCTTGCTTGCGGGCTTCTTGCCGTTGGTGGCCGTCGGTGGGAATCCGTTCAATTGTCGCCATATCTCGTAGCCTAGTGGAACCTGATTTAACATCACCCAACCGTTTGCTTGCACACCTTGCCGCAGGTAGCGATCCGATGGCCATGCCCCTTCTTCATCGGGTACGACCAAAACACGAAAGTTGCCTTGGCCATCGTCGGTTGCGTCGACACTGGTAACTTTTCCGCCGAAAGTGCCCACCGCCACCGAAGGCCAGCCGGCAAATTGAACGGCGGGCCAACCTTCAAACTGCAAGCGGACGTGATCGGCGTTTTGCACCAGGGGAACATCATTACCGGAGATCCAAAGTTCGACGGCCCGCTGAGTGGTCTCAGGGACAATCGTAAACAGGGGATCTCCTTCCTTTAACATTTGTCCACGTTCAAAGACCTCGACTCGATACAAGGTTCCATCCCGTGGAGCTCTGATTTTCAAGCGTTCGAGTTCAGAAAGTTTGATTTCCAGATCGCGTCGTTCTTTGTTGGCGGTGGCAACCTGGCCGAGCGCCTCGTGCTGCATGGCTTGGGCGTAATCGACCTTCGTTTGCGCTTCGCGTTCTTTCTGGATTCGCTCTTTCTTCTTCGCTTCGTACTCTCCTAAAGCGGCTTCCACATCGAGCTTGGCCGACTTCAAGTCGGACTCGGCTACGTGCAGATCTTTTTGCAACTTCTCCAATTCCTTTTCCGATTGCAGACCACTGGCAAACAGTTTCTTTTGGCGTTCCAAATTCAACTGAGCCTGCAAACGTTTGGCTTCGTAGCCGTCGACCAGTTTTTGTTTCGAGTCCCACTTCGCCTCGGCCGCTTCGATCAACTGATCGGCCCCCGACACGGCTGCAAGTTTGGCTTCGGTGAAGTCGATAACGTTCCTGCCGTAAACATCTGCTTTTGCCTCGGCGGTGGCAACCTTGGCATCGAGGTCGCGTAAGGAAGCTTCCAACTGATTTACCAAGTCGGCGGCGCCTGGTTCCATTTCCAGGATCAGGTCCCCTCGCTTCACCAGCGAACCTTCGCGCAGCTCAGGCGAAATTAACGACACGACTCCTTTCGTTGGCGCGGTGATCAACTGCTGTCGTTCTTGCGGAGCATAGGCAACCACTTGCCCGGTCCCTTTGGCCGATTGCTGCCATGGCACAAAGACCATCCCCACAATGCTCAGCAGAAGCATTCCCAACAGGATATTCGCCAATCGCCACACCCAACGCGATGACTGCACCAGCTTCAATGCTGGCAAGCTATCGTCGTGCGATTGCGGAATATCCGATACGTTTCGTAAACCCGATACTTTCATCGGTGTTCCCTTGCTTTAGCCGTTAGGTGCTATTGAGTTTCTGATGCGATTGCCCCGGAATTTTCACCCTTTAACACGACTTGGCGCTGGCATAACTGGGCGATGCTTTTCCTGACGGTGGCGACCACCAAAGTCCAACTGTTTTCGCCTTGCAATCTTTCCAACAATCGCCCCGCCATCTCGTCGGAAAGCCCGTCGAGTGCCCCATCGAGCAGCAGCATGCGCGGGCGTCCTACGATCGCGCGGGCCAACATCAAACGGGTGGCCTGGCTGCGGGAAAGTTTGTGTCCATGGGTCTGCACCATCGTGTTAAGACCGTCGGGCAGGTCTTGCAGTTCGTCAAACAAGTCGACAATCGTCAACGCGTCACGGACATCTTTGGCATTGATGTGCGGACGATTTAAATGAATGTTCTCGAGAATCGTTCCGTGGAAAATGGCGACTTGGCCAGCCAATGCGATATGCTCGCGAAGGGAATCGGGACGCAGTTCTCGGATATCGATATCATCCAGCTCGATCCCACCTTTGCTCGGCGAGCGTAGCCCACACAAAAGACTTAGCAGGGTCGACTTGCCCGCGCCGGAATCGCCCAAAATGGCGGTGCAAGTTCCTGGTTCGATTTCCAAACTGAAATTGGAAAACAAGGTTCGGCCTTGGTTAGCCAACGTGATTCCCCGCACCCGCATTGCTGCCGGAGTCCCTTCGTTGAGATGGAAGAGCCGGTCGTGCTGTTCGGTACTCAAATCGAAGAGATTCCCCAGCTTATCGATCGAAGCCAGCAAGTCGTAGAAGCTTTCGAGGTGCTTGCCTAATTTTGCGAACGAGCCGAGGATCATCATCACAATCAACTCGGCGGCGACCAGTTGGCCCAGGGTCATTTCACCGGAAATAACGAGCCAGCCTCCGAGCCCCAGCAAGCTTGTGGCCGCGACGGCTTGAAGGCCGAGCACGAACAAGATTTGACGCAATATGACTTTGAAGTGAGACCGTCGAGCTTCGAGCCAATGCACGGCCAAATCGTCGGCTCGCTCTAACGCGTAGGACTGGCCTCCGTTCATCTTAAAGGCGGTAGTATGCCGGGCCAGTTCCTGCAGCCAGGCCGCGACGGCGTACTTTGCTTTAGACTCTTTGATCGAAGTTTTTACCGCCCCACGACCCAGGCCAAAAATAGCCAGGGCGATCAGCATCAGCAGGACCACATCGAAGCCTAAGAAAAAGGGATGGTAAAAAGCGATCACGGCCATCCCGATGATGGTTTGCAGCACAATCGTCACACCATCAAGCAGCAATACGGAAGTCGCTTTCTGGACAGTAACCACATCGAAAAAACGATTGGTCAGCTCTGGTCCATGGACGTCGTTGAATTCGTCTTGCTGGACCCGGGGCAAGCGATAGGCCAGGTCTTCGACTACCCGGATGAAGATCCGCCGTTGCAACACTTCCGCCACGAAGATGATCAACGCCCGCATCACCGCCGCGAATACGAGGAAGACAAACAGCATCAGTGCCAGGACAATCACCGGCTGCAAATATCTGCCGAACGCGACCGTGTTGACCAGCACCTCGACAGCCACGGGAGTCGCCAGTGCCAAGATGCCGACAACGGCCGAGAAGACCAACAAGATCCACAGATCGCGTCGCTCGGGAATAAAGAGCGATACCAACCGCGAGAACGGCTTTTGCCCCCCTTGAGCCGAAGGTGTTTTCGTTGGGCGAGATGGCGTTTGGCAACTTAAAGCCGGCTGACCGATCAGCCACCGATACTTGGCATCTTTACTCTCGAGCGAAAGTTCCTTTCGCAGATTTCGCAACGAAATCCATCGTTCCGACTCGACGAGCGGTTCTAGCACGTGAACCTGAGAGCCTTTGACTTGAGTGATGATACGCCAGTGAGTTTGCCCCGCTTCGTCGTCGACGCCGAAAGCGATGGGAGTGCCATCGTGGACAAACGCAATAATGCGATCGACAGACGCATCGAGCGTGCGGACCTTGAGGTTGATGCTCTCGCCCACTTCCACCAAACGGCATCCCCAGGCAGCGCTTTCCTCGCCCGGTATCGCGCGTTCTGCTTCGTGCAACAGACGCCGAGCCTGGCCTCGATCAAACGAAACACGGGCTGTGGCGGCGAACTGTGCCAACACACAAATGGCTCCTTCGAGCGATAAATTATTCGTATTTCCTGCAGCACCTAGTGGCATTGTGGTTCAGACTTTAGGGAGAAGTTCTTAGGTGAATTCTCGGCTCTGTTTATAAATAGCTCGCCTGACACGCGAGCGACGCCAAAAACGGAGCCTAGCTTGGCTTTAACCGCACATCTTGCAGTTTCTTAATTGTCGACCTCAACCCTAAAGCTGAAAAATAGAAAAGAAGTAGGGTAGGCATAGATTTTATCTATAGAGGGTTTCACCCATGCAGATTCGCCCCCAAACGGTCGTTTTCTCTGCGATTTGAAGCAATAGATAGGCCGAACTCGCGCTGGGCAGGTACTTGGGGAGTGCTTTATGCGGAAAACACAGGGGGGTCGTCGCCCCCTCCACACCTAAATAAAAGCGACTTCGACGCGACAGTCTGTTCGGTTCGAGGCATATTACGCACCCCCCACGAGCGAACAGACATATTCCCTCTGGCAAATCTGCCTTCTCGCAACAGTTCACGCTGGTGGACCTTGGCCGATGAGGAACAGCCAGGCACACAACAGCCATCCCGGCACTGTGAATAGCGCCTTGTCCGAGGGCTCAGTTGATTAGGCGAATTCAATCTCCCGCCTTGATTCAAACCGCAACGAAGCCAAGCTGGTCCCACTGCTTACGCAATTCAAGAAGGACCGTCGCTGATTGAGCCTTGCCAGGGCGACAACCAGTGCCATGCGTCCCGTTCGTGCGAACGGGGGACACTCCTCAGCTTGCTTTGCGTTGCCACACGAGTGATTTCCGCCAGGCTTTTTAGTAAATCCTGGTGCATCGAGACGAACTCTGCGTATCCAAGCGTGATAGGAACATCGAGTTCATGAATGAGGCATGTGAGAAATATAATCGCTTACCACTTGGGGTTCGCCATCGAATGGGCTGCTGCGAGCGGATACTCGTTGGAAGAAAACGCCAGGCCTGCAATCTACAACAGGTTCTTAGGCGTTTTGAAACGCTTATGCCTTGCCTACGAACAGGCAAGTCGGTTCCTTTTACTGGACCGAGTCGATGACCTTTTGGGCTTCTTTCCCATAGTAGGCCTCGGGGAAGCGGCTTGAGGCGCGGCCCATCATGCGGCGGAGGGTAACTGGAGTTGTCCCTTTTTGCATGGCTTGGTCGTACAGCTTTTTGGCGGTTAGCTCTTCTTGAAACGCTTTGTCTTCTTCCAGCTTGTCGAGCAGCCCGCGACAGGCTCGGCCTTGGGGGGTCGATTTGAAATTAGTGGCGATGGCCTCCGCCATTTCGTACCCTTTGATTTGCTGCGGAACGGTCCCCTTGCGTGAATCGGCGATCTCTTTCACTTGTCCATCAAGGAAATCACTAATGGCCGAGTTGAACTCGTTGGCCAGCGGTTCATCCATCTTCTTCCGCATCGCCAGCAGCGATCGTTCGTCGAGGTTGCTTCCCAGTTCCAGCGGCCACAGCACCTGTTTCAGGGCGTCGGACGTCTTGTCGGTCAGAAACGAGAACTTCCCTTCCAGCCCAGTCTTAATTTGTCGACTTAAGGCGAACTCTTTCTGGCCGTTCTCTAAGTTGTAATAACCGCCGGCCTGTTTCCGGTTGGTTTGTTGGCCATCTTGGAAAATCGAGTAGTTGAACAGTTCGCTTTGAAAACCCATCCGCGCCACAATGTTCGGGTCGTCGCCGTGGAAGATGTTCGGCCCGACTAGTTTTCGCTGCAGGGCGTAGTCGACCCCGCGGACCGTTTCGTCTGCGTTCACCGCGAACAAGATGACCGGCTGATCTTTGATCGACTCGGCCAACTGGGCGAATAGCTCTGGGGTCCAAACGTTGCACTTCGGGCACCATGTGGCATAAACCAACACGATTGGCGTTTTGTCGCCGATCGTGGCCTGCGAAGGAACCCGCCCTTGCCAGCGGACGCCTGCCAAAGCCTGATCGAGCGTAACCAAAGGGCGCTCGACCGCTGGGGTCTGGGCGAAGAGGGTTGTCGAAAGCAAAGTGGCGGCGAGTAGGCTAAGCACAATCTGGCGAAGAGCTGGCATGGGAATCTCTCTCGGTATCAGGTGCCAAATTCACGTCGGCGTGAGCATGGCACCAAATCAATACGTTTACGAACAGGGCCTTTGTCGTCGTTGCAAACGAATATCGGCATCTCTTGATTGAACTGGCTCAGCCTAGCGCCGTCAAGTCAAATCCACCTGAAATGGGGCCTGGCGAACCACTTGCAGGCAAATTTTGTTGGCACAACCGTTCCCTCAATATTTTGCCAGCACGGACGAACTAGAAATGGTGCCTACCCCATCCTACAATCGCGATTAGCGCGGGGCAGCGCCAACCTTTTTCAACAACCCAAATGACCCCGTAGGAGCCTACCCCTGATGCAGTCTCATGAAGTTGACTACGAAATTTTTGGCGATTCCATGCAATTGGTCGAAGTGGAACTCGACCCTGGCGAGACCGTCATCGCCGAAGCAGGCGCAATGTGCTACATGGAAGAAGGGATTCAATTCGACACGAAGATGGGGGACGGTTCGACGCCTAGCCAAGGTTTCTTTGGCAGCTTAATGCAAGCTGGCGGGCGAATGCTGACCGGCGAATCGATCTTCATCACTCACTTTACCAATCGCGGCAGCGGCAAGAAGCGCGTTTCGTTTGCGGCGCCTTTCCCAGGCAAGATCGTGCCGATCGATCTTGCGAAAGTCAACGGACGCATCATCTGCCAAAAAGATTCGTTCCTGTGCGCGGCGTTGGGCACCAAGCTGTCGGTGGCCTTCAACAAACGGCTCGGCACTGGCTTCTTCGGCGGCGAAGGGTTCATCATGCAGCGAGTCGAAGGAGACGGCATGGCCTTCGTGCATGCTTGCGGCACGATCATCAAGAAGGAACTGCAAGGCGAAACGCTCCGCGTCGATACCGGCTGCCTCGTCGGCTTCACCGACGGCATCGACTACAACATCGAGCGAGCTGGCAACTTGAAAAGCATGGTCTTCGGCGGTGAAGGCCTGTTCCTGGCGACCCTCCGCGGGCACGGAACCGTCCTGCTGCAAAGCCTCCCCTTCAGCCGCATGGCCGACCGCATCGTCCAACACGCCCCATCCGCCGGAGGCAAAAGCCAAGGCCAAGGCTCCGTCCTCGGCGGCTTAGGCAACTTGTTCGGCGACTAAAACACCGACGCGGGCCAACCACATGGCAACGCAACTCGCAACCTGGTGCGTTGCCCCATGGTGAATGGTGGTGAGGTTGGCTCGCAGGGCTTGGAACTTCGAGATTCACCGTAGGGTGCTCGCCGGGTTATGCTGCCCCCGTCCATACGTACATGGGGATGAATTGCCTTATGTCTGTTGATCCTCGACGTCGCCTTCGCGTTTCCCTTTTTCTGGCTGCCATATTGGTGTTGTGCCTCGCTTTTGTTGCATGGAACACTTGGCAGTACATTCCAGGCACGTATTTTGTTGATAACGACGGTCATGCCTACGGGACCGGGAGGGAAATGTACTTTTATGACAGCGGGGAACTGCGGCTTGTGGAGGAGTACGAAGCCGGGATATTTAACCCAGCAAACGCACTACCTGCGAGATGGTGCGGTGGTCATCACTTCGTCGTTTGACGTGCAAGCTGGTGGCACGGGATATATTGTGAACGATGATGGCTCAATTCGGGCCAAGGTGCCTTATCGTTTCAGTCCAGAGCAGAAGGAGTATTTCGCCCACGGGAATGCGGAATACTATGACCTAGACGGAACTGTTGAAAAGATTGTTGAATTCCAAAATGGGGTCGAAACCAAAGAAACCACCAAGCCATAAAAACCACAGCTGACGTATCACAGCCTCCATGATTCCCACGCAAGCAATGCAACGACACTGCCATGATCACCACGCACGATCACCGTGGACGTGTGCCACGGTGCCTCGGGCCCGTGTCTTGACGGCGGGGGCACGTGACTTACATTCAGGTTTGTCCTTCTCGCCAGGCAGGCAGTGTCGAAAAAGACTCAGCATGACCCCACAGCATGCTCACGAAGACGTGAACATGGCACCCTGGCAAGTTCCTATTTTGAAATTCAGATTGGTTCATGGAGTGTAAATGAGGGACTAAATGTGGAGACTAAATTCTCCGGGGCTGGAGTGTCTTTTTTTTCTGGAGATACTGGAGTTGCGGTCTCTTTGAACATTAAAGGCAGTGTAAGCTTCTCATATACCGTGACTCTTACATAACCATCGGCGACATAGCAGTGGAGTGATTGACGTGAATTGGTGCCGTTTTGTCATTTTGTATTGCATGCAAGTAACGCTTGTTTGTCTCTGTGGGTTATCCATGCGTGCCAAAGCAGACGACATTCCTCGTTCAGACCAGGAAGTAATCAATTACCTGGAAGGCCAACACGCGGGCTTAAATTATCGGGAAATTGAAGGTCGCGTCGAGCTAGTTGGAGTGTCTATCGTTGCTCGCCCGGTTACGAATGCAGATGTCTCGAAGTACATCATTCAGTTGAAGCATTTAGAAGAGCTTGACCTCGGCGGCACCAGAATTACTGACACCGCTTTGGCTAAAATCGCGGAGCTACCGACGATCAAAAAATTTAGTTGCTGGGGATGTAAAATAACGGATGTTGGTGTCCGAGAAATTGCAAAATTGGAGAACCTAGAAGAGCTTAATCTTTGGCATACCCAGGTGACAGATTCCGGCTTTAGCCAGCTTAAGTCCTTGAAACAATTGAAAGTTCTTAATGTCTCTAGGACATCGCTTACTGATCGTGGGCTGGAGTCGTTTTCTGAATTGAATCAACTGCAGTATCTCGATGTGAGTGGGACGAAAATTACCGACGCAGGATTGAGTCATCTGGCCCCATTAAAGAATCTTGAATCGCTTTGGCTACTTGAAACGAACGTTCGAGGTCAAGGTTTTCGCTCATTAAGTTCTCTGGAAAAGCTCAAGGACTTGCGGTGTGATTATTCTGAAATCGACGACGAAGGGATGAGGCACATTGCACAGTTCAAATCCATGGAATCCCTGTTTCTTGGCCATACCGCGATTACAAACGAAGGCATAAAGTTCTTGGCTGATTCAAAGCAATTGCGGGCACTACGAATCAATGGCACCAACGTCGGAAACGAAGGGATAGCACACATAGCAAAGCTGAAAGGCTTGAGAACACTGATGCTTAGCAAAACAAAAGTCGACGACGAAGGAATCAAAAACATAAAAGCATTCGAAGACCTTGAATACCTTTATCTTGATTCAACGACAATCACCGACGCATCCGTCCAGTTCTTACAGCCATTCAAAAAGCTAAAAAGCCTCAATCTGTCGTCTACTAAAATAACCGCAGCGTCACTGGCAAGCCTCAAAGAAATGGAGGCCCTTCAAAGTATTAGTATCTTCGACACCGAATTGGAAAAGCTTGGCGAGGCTGAGCTGCAAAGTGAATTGCCCGGTATAAAGATTTCAAGACATCGCCCATTTTTGAACTGACTTCTACATGAGGCAAGAGTAAGGAGGCAGAACGAAATCGGAGGAATAAAGGGGTCAGGACTCGGTTTTCTCCGCTCGCCCTATGATAAACTACCCATATGGGTAAGCCTAAGCGAGCCGGGTATCATGCTCTCGTCCGCGAGAGCATGGGACTTACATTCAGGGTTTGTCCTTCTCGCCAGGTAAGCAGTGTCGAAAAAGACTCAGCATGATCCCACTGCATGCTCACGAAGACGTGAACATGGCACCCTGGCTAACTTCGTGAAATTTGTTTGGGCATGGATGGTCATGATTCTCGACGCGTCCAGCAGTTCTGCCCGTCCCAGTGAACAATTGCCACGAAATGAACCGAATGATCTACGAACCTTCCCCCATCGAACAAGCAATCTTTCAATTCTGGGATTTGCAAGTTGCGTGTGCGACGCCAGATTTGGCGTTATTGCCTTGCTACCTAAAGCGAGAAGTCACCGGTTGCGGCTTCTTTTTGGAACCTGTGGCCGGGCAGCAGTATCTGCCGCTGAAATCAACTGCTGACCTGGAAGACATTAACGGTCAAGACCAGTCCGGCCAGCCCATCATTGGAATCATCGCCTTCCAAGATGACCTCGGTATTAAAATGATTGAAGGCTTTTGCTATACATCACTTTGGCCAGATTGTGAGTTTGCCGACTTATCGCTCGGCGAAAGCAAGTCGAAGCAAAGAACGAAGATCGCCCTTGGCCAGACCGGCGTCGTCTCCCTTAGCAAACTCGCAGAAAGGGCGTAGTCCCGTTGAGTAGAGCCCTGTAGGGTGCTGCGATGATGGCGAGTAGGTGCCAATCGGTTTAAAATAGAAACCGCATCGGCAGTGGGCCAGGTGTTGCTGGTAAACAGCCGGTTTTCTTCGCTTAACTTTGTTAGGCAGTTGGGTGAACGTTCGACATCATGTTACGTCGACGGCACTCGATCAATTGGGTAGGGCGATATGCCATGGACGAAAGCCCGCACGACAGAACTACTGAGCAGCTGCAACAGCTGGCAAAAGTTCAGGCACTATGGCGCCGTATTTCGGCTGTGATTCTCATTGGTTTTTCTTTGCTGCTTGTGTTGGGCGGGGGGGTGTTATCCTTTTTCACCGGCAGAGCGAGCGACTTTTATGGCATGCTTTTTTATGCCGTGTTTCCCTTGATCACACTGGCCTACTTCTATTTCATCCTGCTCAACCCCTGGCGAGATCCGCTGAAGACGGAGCAAAAATGTGTCACCGTTTACCGAAAGCAGCGACGCCAAACATGGAAGACGGCGATTGGTAATGGCTGGATCATGCTGTTGGCATCGCCAGCGTTGTTCATTGTTTTTGTCGGAAAAGGACTGGAAGAAGGGTTTTGGCAAGCAGTATTAGGCGGCTTGTTGGGGCTGTTATTTGCGGTTGCAGGCATCGCGAGTATCGTCTGGGGACGACGCTCGCGCCGGACCGATCAGGCACGACAACCTGAGTAAGGGTGCCGTTTCCCGACGCACGAGTTTGCTAAACCGTTTTGCCGAAACCAATCGTGTGGCAACGTAGCTTGGCGTGACCACACGTTTGCGAATCGATAGCCAGGTTTGGCGCGTGAGGCCAGTTGGAGTTCCGCTGTTGTAAACTCCAACTGGCGAAGTTTGCTTGGCGGGGTGGTTACTTGCTTTCCCCGAGCATCGTTTCTAGCACTGGCTTAAACGCTTCTGCTTGCCGCATGAAGCCTAAGTCGCTGGCGTGCGAGGCGTCGGTGGCGCCTTCGGTGTCGTCACCGTACAGGGTGTCCCCTTCGATGTAGGCCAGGTGCTGAATGCCTGCTTTTTTCAGCTCTTCGTAAGCGGCTTTCAAAGCGGCGTGATTTTGCGTGTGATGTTCGTGCCGGGCCGGCAAGATCCAGTCGTTCGTGTTGCGGCGGTCCTCGACCAGAATGATGGGCGTATCTGGCCGGGCAGCGCGAAGCTGTTTGACCAGCGGCACGCAGCGTTCGGTTACGGCGGCGGCGTTCATGTTTGGCAGACAATCGATCACATAGGCAGCCGGGTCGAGCTGAACCAGGTAATCCCCCACTTCTTTGTCCATCTTGCCGTTGCCACTGAAGCCAAGATTGACGACAGGACGATCGAACCAGCGTCCTAAGATGGCTGTGTGGACCATGCCAGGGCGGCTGGCACACGCCCCATGCGTGATGCTGGTTCCGTAGAACACGATCGGCTTTTCGCGCGGGGCAAGTCCTTCAAACTTCGCCCCAGGCTTCACGCCGATCTGGACGAATTCCACCCCGTTGTACAGCGGCAAGTAAGCGGCGTACTCGCGCATGCCAGGGGCCAGGCCTTTGATGATGGCGGTTTTCATTTCTTGCTTATTCGGTTTGGTCACCATCACCCACTTCCACTTGCCATCGGTGTCGCGGGCATACAAATCGATACCGCTCACCCCGGTGGCAGGCATGTGAGGCATCGCCAGGTTGGCATCCATCAACTTGTAATGAACGTGGATTTCAGTGGCGTCGGTCTTGAAGCGGACCATCATGCCGGCGCTATCGCGGCTCAGGTTCCACACCGCCGGCGTGACGTGTCCGTTGGCTGACTTGGGGAAACGATCGAACCAGCGATCGCGCGGTTGGTCGGGCAAGATGCGGCCTTCGACGCCCCACTCGGTAACGTCGTGCCAAACGAGCCCGTCTGCGGCAGGCTTGTCCGCTTTCATGTCTGGGTCGATATCGCCCAAGCTCGGTTTGCTTTGGGCCAGCAGAGTCCCGGTAATCAGCAGCGTGAAGAGGCCAAATGTGGTGGCCAGCAGGCGAGTCGTTCGCATGGAAAGCGATTCCTTAATGGTGAGCAGGCAGCGTAGGTAGGTTTTGGCAATCGTGAATGATCAGGTTCTCAGTTTAGCACCAGCGGATAGGGGATGGTACACAACCGGGTTTTCGATTTATCCTGTTTGGAATGCAGGAAAACGTTATTTTAATTCACGGGATCGGGTCGTTCTCGCTTTTGCTGCGACCTTACGCGCGTTACTTGCGGTCGAAGTCGTTTCAGGCTCGCTGCTGGGGGTACCGCTCGTTCGGCGCGACCGTCACGGACGACGCCGCGCAGCTTCGCGAAGTGCTGGCCCCTTTGGCCGCAGCCGAACAGCCGACGCACTTCGTCACCCACAGCATGGGCGGAATCGTGCTGCGCGCGGCGCTGGCCGGGATGACTTGGCGAAACCCAGGCCGCCTGGTGATGCTTGCCCCGCCCAATCATGGAGCTCACTCCGCGCGGCTGGCAGCTTTTCTGCTGCGCTGGCCGGTGCCTGCTTTGGTCGATATCTCGGACACGCCCGACAGCTTGGTGCAATCGCTGCCTGAGCCAACCCAATTTGAAACCGGCATCATCTCTGGCCAACGCGATTTACTGGTCGCCCGTGCCAGCACGCCCCTGGGCTGCCAACGCGATCACATCCTGGTTGCGTGCGGCCACAACATGCTCATGTTCCACCCCACCGGCATGCGCGAGACGTTGCACTTCCTACAACATGGCCAATTTTCGCCCGATGCCAAACGGGCAGCAGGAATGCCTACGCAATCGAGATCTCATCGTACGAATCCATAACGACGAACAGGTGCAAGCTGGCATGAAATTGAAGCCGCACCAAGCACGGGCGAGACGCCCCTGGCACACAGAGATTATTGAAACTAGCCAGCTAAACCACGTTCCTACGGGAGCCCTTGTCACACAAGAGATTGTTGGGGCGGAACTGGTCTTGACCTCGCTCGTTGTTCGCACGATCATCCCCCCACTTTGATGGCCTGTTGATTTACCAATGCCAAAAGGGATGTGGCGATGGGATATAGTCGTTCGCTTGGGATCGTGCTGCTAGCAACTGGCGTGTGTGCTGGGGTGCCTGGTTGCTTTAGTTTGAGCCTGGGGACACGCAATTGCACCGGCGATCATCCTGAAGTCAAAGCCAGGTTAAACTCGTTAGAACAACGGGTCAGCGCGCTGGAACAGATGCTGGGACCGGCGCCGTCTGGCTCGGTAAGCGAAGCGATTCCGAACGGGCCGACGCCGATCGTCATGGAACCCCTGCCGTAGGCGATCGCATCGACTAGAATAGGCGAACCGTTTTGTTTTTGGTTCTTGCCTGACCGCCAGCTAAAGTCGTCGTCGCATGCAGTTCGTTTTTTGTACCTACGAAGACCACGCCTCCGCGATTCTTGAAATTCTGAACGAAGCGATCGTCCATTCGACCGCCCTGTACGACTACCAGCCGCGCCCTTTCGAAAGCATGACGCCGTGGTTTGAAGCGAAGCGGAAAGGGGATTTTCCGGTGATCGGGGCGATTGATGCCAACGGCGAACTGATGGGGTTTGCCACGTACGGCACCTTTCGCCCGTTCCCGGCTTATAAGTACACCGTCGAACACTCGGTTTATGTTCATACCAATCATCGCGGCAAAGGGTTGGGCATGGCGCTGATGATGCAGCTGATTGCGCTTGCCAAACAACAAGACGTGCATGTGCTGATTGGCGGGATCGATCTCAGCAACCAAGCCAGCATTCACCTGCACGAGCGGCTCGGCTTTCGCCTAGCCGGTACTATCTCGCAGGCGGCCTTCAAGTTCAACCGCTGGTTAGATCTTGGCTTCTATCAGCTAACCCTCGAAACGCCTGCCAAACCCGTCGATGGTTAACTACGTGCCAAGCGGTTAGCCAATCTCAGCCGACGCTAGCAAGGCAAGCAACGGTAAACTCGCCGCAAGCGCGTAGCCTTGCCGCCGGGAGCCAGCATTCCTCTGCTGATCGGCGAAATCGTTACGGTCGCTCGCCACAGCCGTTCGATTTCTTAGACGTAAGCTGGTGTTTGACGTAACGTGGCCCATGGTGACGAAGTCCAAGCTGGTTGGGATTGAGGCCGTACTAGGCACGGGCGGGACGCCCGTGGCACACAGATATTGGTGGCACACAGACATCAGTAGCCACAGATATCAGTAGTACGCGGGGGATTTGTGGACTAGACAGCGAGGAAAGCCTTTCTCCTTGGGTGCCCCGGGCATCTTGCCCGGGTTGCCTTGTGAACAAGCTCCCCAATTCCCCCTGGCAAATTGTTATTGGCATACAAGCATGTAAGCAAACCTTCGTGCTTCGAGACGGCACCCTGCGATGTTGTCGAATCGAAACAGACGCCAGCATGGTAGCCCCGTTTTCCCTGGGATGAATATTTACGGTCGCTGCTGGAGATCAAAGCGAGTGAGCAGGTCGATGGCATGGTGTGCCATGCTGTTAAGCACAATCTGGTCGGCGCCGCTGCTTGGGCAGAACGCTACCGATGCGCAGATTGAGCACCTGCAATGGCAACTGCAACAACAAGCTGCCGAGTTGGCGGAACTTCGCAGTCGACTCGATCAGCGCGAAGGGGTGTTCACCCCGACCTTCGTAGCCGATCCCGCTTCGTGTGGTAACAGTTCGCTACAGCGATTGCCGCTGGTGGCGGACGTGCCTAGTCCGTTCACTTGTGCCGATTCGCCTGCCCCTGAGTCGTTTTACCGCTTGAACTACTACGCCGACTACGATCATGGGTTCGTGATTCGTCCGTTCGATGCAGAGAAGTTTCCCTTCGAGATGAAGTTCAACGGCTGGGGGCAGTTTCGCTACCATGCCTTTTCGCGCGGGGTAACCTCGTGGACCGACAACGCCGGGATCACGCGTCCGGTTCGCAACCGCGATGCCTTCGATATCGAGCGTGCCCGGCTGATGTTTTCTGGCCATTTCATCGCCCCGCAACTTGGTTACTTGGTGCTGCTCGATGGCGACACTGATGGGGCGCATGCGGTCGATTTTTTCTATTACTATCTGAGTTGGAAGTTCAGCGATTCGTTTGAATTGCAGCTTGGCAAACGAAAGGTACCTGGCACCCGGCAATGGCTCATGAGTTCGCGTCGGACGCGGTTGGACGATCGCCCGATGTCGCTCGACTTCTTCCGCCCGAACCTAACGGTTGGCTTGTTTGGCGTGGGCAAATGGGGAGAAACAGGCCACTACGAAGCGATGGTCGGCAACGGTTACTTCTCGTCGAACGCGCCGAATTCGTCGTCCGACAACGAACTGACCTTCGCGTTTAACAACTACGTCGACCCTTGGGGAAAGTTCGGCGAACAGATTGCCGACTACGAGTACAGCGAGCAGCCGCTGGTTCGCCTCGGCCACTCCATGGTCTATTCGCCGCAGCAAGGGATCGTCGATGGGGTTCCGCTCGACGAAGCGGACTTCATTCGCCTTTCGGACGGAACCCGCTTAACCGAAACCGGCGCCTTGGCCCCCGGAGTGACGGTGAACTCGTTTAACGTTTACTTGTACGGGATGGATGCAGCTTGGAAATATCGAGGTTGGAGCGTCGATGCCGAAGTCTTCCTCCGTTGGATTCAGCAAATCGAAGCCAACGGCCCGCTCCCTCGGCATCAGCTTTTTCAGCACGGCTTTTACGTGGAAGGGGGCAAGTTCCTCATTCCTGGCGTGCTCGATATCAACGCCCGCTATTCGCAAGTTGCTGGCGATTACGGCACCGGTCGCGAATACGGTGCCGGGATGAACTGGTACCCACTGAAGACGTCGCGGGTGAAGATTTCACTGGATGCCGTCAAGCTGGAAAACAGCCCGCTGCAAAATACCTCGAGCGATATTATGGTGGGGGATACCGGCACGCTGATTCGTTCGCAGTTTCAAGCCGAGTTTTAGAGATTGGCTGAAAGCTGGCCGCCTGCTTTGCTTTCAATCGGCGGCCAACCAAGCGATGCCAGGCACATGCAGCGGGGCGTCTGACGGCAGGGTGATGCCGAATTGTTCGGCCATGATCGCCAACAGTTGCTGCTTCGAGGTGAGGGGCGTTTTGGTGGCCTGACCGTTGGCTTCGCGAACAGAGAACTCGTCGTTCAGGATAGTCAGGCGTTTTCCACCGGGGGCGGCACGGGCGACCATCAGCACGTTTTTGAAACGGGACTCGGGGTGGGTCGAGGTGTACCAGTTGCCGACCTCGCGATCGATTCGCGGCATTTCTTCGAGCGTCAATTCGTAGACATCTTGCCACTCCTCGCTGAACAACACTTGATGATAGTGAACGCCTTGCTCGCAAACGATTCGCCTTGTTTCGTGCGGCGTTGGCTGCTGCGTGTCGAGCTGAAAAAGCAAGGCCGCTGTCAAACTTAAACCACCCACCCCAACATCGGCCAGGTACGCTTGCTCGTCAATCTCGACACGGAGACACATATGCGTGCGCGGCGTGACGATATCGCGTGGCCAACCGATACGTACTCGCGCGCTAAGCGGGACGACCTGAAAGCCAAGCGATTGCAGCACCGCCAGAAACAAACCGTTCTGCTCGAAGCAATAGCCACCCCGGCCTTCCTGCACCAACTTCCGTTCCAGCGAAGCGACATCCAACCGCACAGGCCGCCCTAGCAGCGGGTCGAGATTCTCGAAAGGAATCGTCTGCGAATGGGCCTCCATCAAAGCGTGAAGCACGTCCAGCGTCGGCTCGCGCGGGCCGGTGTAACCGATGCGGCGGCAATAAGCATCCAAATCATGCAAGGCTTCCGCTGCTTCCTGGGGAAGGGGAGGGCGTTCCGTCATATCATTAAGCCAGAAAGAATATCGAAGGGCTGATCAGCCAAGTAAAACGCGCTATTGTCCCGACAAGCCACCCCTTAGGCAACGGCGGAAGGACAAGCAGCATGTTGCGTTTCACGCGGTTAGTTGCGGCCAATCGTTTTAGCAAACTTTGGTGCGTTGAGACCTTTCCGTGTGGATCTATGCTAACAGCAAGCTGGCACTGAATTGAGGCCGCACCAGGCACGGGCGGGACGCCCGTGGCACACAGATATAGATGGCCACCGATATAGGTAGTACACAGATCGTTCACAGGCAGGCGGATTTGTGGACTAAAGAGTTAATCATGCCTTTCTCTTCGTGTGCCCCGGGCATCTTGCCCGGGTGGCCTGGCGAGACGGCACCCAACGATACTACGAGAAGGGCTGACGGTTAATTCCCCTGCAGATGAGCTTTTTGTTTTTGCGAACGGGCTGTCCTTTTGTAGAATTGAGCGCAGCGTTCGTGGTGGTTAATAGATTCCTTGGAAACGAGTCCGCAAGTTAGCATGATGTTCGTAAAGATACCCTGTCCATTGATCGTCGCGTTTCTCGTCGTCACAAGTTGGCCTGGCCTGGTTGCCAGTGGGGAGTCGCCCCGGGCGGAAGAGTCGCTCACGGTGCAGCAGCCGATTCCTCAACAGGTGGTCGACAAGTTTGCGTTGAGCGATTTCTATCAGAAGTGCATTCTGATCGATGGGTTTCCGGTCGTTGCTTCAGCCCAAGTAAACGACGCGGCGCTGCAAGAGGCGGCGCATGTGGTTCAGGCAATGCTAGTCAAGCGAGGCGATATCTTGCAGCGTCTGGTCGCCAACAAGATTCGTCTGGCAGTGATCGGCGTCCATCAGCAGACGTGCGACATCCCGGAGCATTCCGACCTAACCCCGGTCGACTATTGGAACCGCCGGGCACGCGGGTTCGGCGCCACCAAGCAGCGGCCATGCGTTTCGTGCGCGGAAGAGAACGTCTTGAATCTGCCAGGCGATCCGTACTACGAAGAGAATATCTTGATCCACGAGTTCGCGCACGCGATTCATTTAGTCGCTTTGGCCGATCTCGATCCCCAGTTTCAAGAGAAGCTTGAGGCGTGCTATGAAGCTGCCCTGAAGAAAGAAACCTGGAAAGACACCTACGCAGGCTCCAATGTTACTGAATACTGGGCCGAAGGAGTGCAATGCTGGTTTGAAAGCAACGCTGAAAACAACGCCCAGCACAATCACCTGAACACACGCGAGGAGTTGAAACAACATGACCCCCAGCTGCACGCATTGATCCAATCGGTGTTCGTTGACACATCGTATCACTACGTGCGTTCCGATTCCGCCGAGCGAACAGAAGCCCACCTACAAGACCTCGACCGAACAAAGCTCGGCAAGTTCCAATGGAGCAGCGCTGAACCGACAAAATAGAAACGGGCCTATCGTATTCGCCAGGTTTCGTCTCGACACACCAAGCCCTGCGTGTTGCGATTTCACGCAATTACTTCGGCAACGCGTTTTAGCAAACGATGGTGCGTCGAGGTGCATGCGACAACACTTGCGTTACAATCCATCGCGTGGCAAGGTTACTTCACCGAGGCATCGACTATATGACAGATCAATTAGCAGGCATTCGCCTTCACTGCTTGCACCTACTGACTTGGATGGCACTGGCGACTGTTCATGTTGTCATCTTGCCACAAGCAGTTGATGCCGCTGATGGTAGTCGTCAACCGGACGTTCCCCAGGAGCTTTGGGACAAGGGGGTGACCGTGGTTGCTCAGACGGTGACGTTTCCCGCCACTGCCCCCATCACCGACATCGACATCACGAATGCCGAGACGCTGGGGACGATAGAAACGCTAGAGTGCCACAGCCACACCCTTTCCCCGCAGGGAATTATCGACCTCTTGTCCAAGACCAAAGGGCTGAAGTATGTCACCCTAAGCGGCCCAGGGGTCAATGATGAAGTCGTTGCGGCGTTGGGTGAACACCACGGATTGAAATGGATCTTTTTGAAAGGGCCTATTCACGGAGATGGCTTCCTTCAGCTCGAGAAGCTCCGTCCTCGATTGGAATTCCTCTTCGTGCAGTGTGAGCCCATCAAACGCCAGGGTCCGTTCATCGGTGAATATTTTGGCTTGACCGACGAAGGGATTGAACAGATCGGAAAGTTCGACCGCCTGGGGTACCTTTCCCTGAGGGAGTGCGGAATCATGGACAAGCACTTAAAACATTTCGACAAGCTGACTAGTTTGTCCGGCTTGCAATTAGATGGCAATCCGATCACCGGCAGCGGCCTTGCCGTGTTTGATGAACGACTGCCTCGCCTTACAGCACTGGCCCTGTCGTCTTGCCGCCTCACGGACGAAGGACTTCGTGATTTCCCTCACCTGGAATCTCTACATTATCTATCCCTGGCAAATAATCAGATTGGCGATAAGTCGATTGCCGCGATTGTCCAATCGGATCCCGACGAATTAACAAGATTAATTCTCAGCGGTACGGACGTGACCAACCAATCGCTCGCTATTCTTAATGAGCTCAAGCACCTGGAAACACTTGTTCTGGCGTATACGAGAATCACCAACATTGAAGCGTTACATGCCCTACCGATCGAAGTCGTGGACGTTTCCGGGACCCAATTCTCCGACGAGGAAGTCAAACAATTTAGCGGTCTCACCACGCTAAAAGTTCTTAACCTCTACGGCACGGCAATTACGGATCGCTCGCTGTCAGTACTTGAGGGCCTGCCTGACCTGACTCACTTAGGTGTCGGTAACACAAAGCTCTCGGCAACTTCGATCCAGAAGCTAGTGGAATCACTTCCCAACTGCCGGGTAGAGCCGCAGGATGAAATGACCTTTCTTGTTATTCCGCCCGTCCACCCAAAGCCGCGCATTAAAAAATGAACGCGGGGGTGGGCAACAGGTTGCTGTGCAGCGATTTTCACGCGATAGTGTCCAAAAGCTCCAACTCGTTTGCTTTCGCAGCGAAAAAGCGTTGTGCCATCTGATCGCCGATATTCAGGCGAATCAACTCTCGCAACGTACTAGCAATCGCAGGATTGTTGATGGCGCCAAATCGCTTCAAAAGCTTTTTCTTGACTCTTAGATGCGGCATCCGCGATTCGATTGTTTCCCAAATGAAAGTAAGATCTTCGGCGATTGAGTCCGTTTGGCTGCTTGCGAACGAACAGTCCATCCGAAGAGAGCGAATCCTGTATTCGTCCTGCCATTGCTAGTTGCCAGACGCAAGAACCTCGCTTGCTAACGCAGTTGCCTGCCTGCGTCATCCCATCGGCGAGCATCATAAAGCTCCATCGCCTGATCAATAGCGTCTACGTTGGTCATCGCAATGTCCCCCCCTATTTTCCGCATGACACGTGCGGACTAGCGTAACATGGACCGGTTTCTAGCGTGTGGTGATATGGGGAAGCCTCCGCTTAAAAGTCGAGCCCACCCCCGTAGAAGTAGGCTACCACAAACACGGCCACCGCAGTCACGGCGAAAAACACCAGCACGACTCGTCGAAGCGCTGCCCAGCTAAGATCAATCACTAAGAACGCACAACCGATCACTAAACAGACCGGCACGATACCAGAGATCATCGCCGCAAACGCTACCAAAAGGACATTGTCCCTACTGGGAAACGAATTTGCGCGAATCGCTAAGCCTAGCACTGCTCCGACCAGTGCCACGAGCGGCAGGATCAGTGGGGCAAATCTGAGAAGGCTGCTGCTCCGTGACATAACTAATCCTGTACACGCAAGTGGAATCGATCGCAGGGCTTGGGTAGCGGCGAGAGAACGCACCAAGCTGCGTGTTGCGATTTCACGCGATTGGTTTCCGGCAATACGTTTTAGCAAATTCTGGTGCGGCGAACAGTAAACCTACGCCCAAGGTCGAACAGGCAACTAGCCAAGTAAGCGGATCCTTAAAGCGTGTCATTGTTTTGATCTCGTTTCCAGAATGCTGTGAGCGGGCTGTCGAAGATGAACCGGTTGCCACGGGATTCAGCGGTGAACAAGAGCTTGAGCAACAAGCCGCCGCTGCTAGGCTTGCCGCCCCAAACAAAACGGGAACGTAAGCCGTGGAAGCCTGTTCAACCGGCCAAGCTGCAACCGTTCAAACCGAAGGCGGTAGTTGTTCCAACGATGGCAAAGCTGCCAGTTGGCCCGGTAAGCTATCCGAAGACTCGTTCGCCATGTGGAAAACGACATGAAACGGGACGGCTGCCCTGTCCCACGGTCCGCCCTCGTCGATAGGTTCACTCCACTCTTTGCAGGCACCTTCTAGCAACTGCAAGAGCCAGCCAATCTCGTCGCTTTCATCTCTCAAAAGCTCTTCGGCAGCCACTACACCAATGTAGATGCCGCTGGCGTTGAGCCATGATAGATCGGTCAAGCACTCATCGAATGCGGCACTGTTGAATCCAAAATACTCGGGGAATTGAAGTGCAGTGGCAAACTCCTTGAAAACACCATTGACGGTTTTCATCATGCGTGCATCGAGTAGAACGGCCACAAATCCCAAGTCTGCACGCAACCGGTCTAGCTTTCGTTCCAACACCAGTCTTTCGATTGCAGTTCGCAGCAACCAGGATGGCTCTGTTGAAGTCAGAATGCGGTCTATTTCTGTCATGGCAAGATTGCTGTAAACGTCCCGTAATGGTCACTGGTGAATTGCGCCGTCCCTCGCTACCAACAACCAATCGCTCTGCACCACGATTGACTCCCTTCTGATACGGGTTGACATCAAACTCCCGGTATGTGATAGGATTTCCGTTTGTGTCTGTCCTTGGAAGCACTTGTCCGTTTCCACGACCATCGTTACTGAATGTTTTTCCACCTTTGTAGCCGCTCGGTGCCTGCCCAGTACTGCGAACGTGATCCAGCGTATCTGTCGCCTTGGAGGGGATGCTTGTCTTTGGGCCGCTCTCGCACATATTATGCACAAGAAGCCCACTAGAAGTCACGCGGTAAACATGCTCCCCGTGAACCTCAAGATTGTAAACTCGATGTTCTCCCGCTCGTTTTTCGATCCGCTCAAGGACGAGCGTCTTACCGATCGCATCGAGTCTCTCCCCAAGTTTTAGGTCACCGGCGACGATGTAATCTTGACGATCTTCCGACCAAATGGGATGGTTTTCGGTGACGCCCAGTGGTTCCGGTTCTCCCTCGATGTAAAGGTCGAGAACGCCCGGTCGCACGTGTGTGATGGTGCCGGTGACGACGCGTCCGGTTCCCTTGGCAATCGCTGGAGAATCTGCAGCGCCAACCACCAAAGCCGCTTCCAAAATCGCAATACGTTCCCCAGTGAAAAGGGGCACTTTTCCCAGAGGCCAGCAGAAAACGCCCCAACGAAAGCCGTCAATCGTTGTCCGAGGAATCTATATTCAAAACCAACTCAGGTCTTTCGAACTTCCAATAGTTCGTTGCCCTGGTTTGTTCCATGAACGCTTATAAACTACTTATGCGCACTTGGTTCTGGCGATGGGTTCTAGCTCAACACTACTTCGGCAATCTTCCTCCAGGCAGCAAGGTAATTAGGTGGAGCGACTTCTTCGAAACCGTCCTCAAAATCGCCTATCCCTTCGCTCGGATCATCTTCGTCCGCATATTTAGCACGTATTTCGTCAAGGCTTCCGGCAATGCATAAAAACTGCTCAAATGAATCAGCAAGAGACTCAGGCGTCAACGCTGGATTTCCAACTGAGTATTTAACAACCTGACCATGCTGAAAAGATCCTGACGTGATAGCCACGGCTACCGGATCCGCATCCCAGCTTCCTATTTGATAGACACCGTCTCTTTCGAAAATGCTTCGCATCCCAGCGTCTTTATTGCATCGCAGAAGCTTTTCGCTGAGACTGACACCAGGTGTTGAGGTCGGCGATAGTTCGAAAAAACCTATCGATACACCAAGCAAGTCAATCTCTTCCGCTACCGACACGTAACTGGACGGCAGTTGGGGCAGCAATACGGTTAAGCGATCAGCTTCTTCCTTTTCGCTGCCTGGCCGCTTAAGCAAGATCCGATCCTTCAAGGCTGGCAGTTCTTCAGCCTGGGATTCCGAGTACGCAACCAATTCATCCAAACTCGTGATCATATAAAATTAACTTCCCCCTGCATGTTCTGGATGCCAAATTCCCAACCTGGCTGATGTGAGTGTACTGTTTCCGGCCAGGGAATGGCATTGGGGCCGTAGTCTAGGTGGTGATGCACAAGAGTCTCCCCTTCATACGGAGCGTGCTCAGGAAACTATTTTACCCAAGTTTCATCTACCACCGGCGAACGGCCACTTTTTATTGCCTCCTTGTTAGCTTCGCTGAGTGTATCACCATAGGTCTTCTTCCAGCTTCACCAGAAGGAGCGAGCGTTGCGAACCCCTCCATTTAAAGTAGCTTCACCAGAGCGGAAAACGGAGGTATCAATCGCCATCGGGCCTTTTCGTGTATGGGGATTAATATGAACTTGATACGGCGAATCAACGCAAGTATTTTGAACGAACAAACCGCTTGAGGTGATTCGACAAACGTGATCCCCTTGTACCTCTAAATTGTAAACCCGATGATCTCCCTCTCGTTCTTCGATCCGCTTGATTGCCGCGATGGTCCCCGAAGCATCTAAGCGTTCCCCGACTGTCCGTTCGCCAGCTGGTACGTAGTCCAATCGATCTTCCGACCAAATGGGATGGTTTTCGGTGACGCCGAGTGGTTCCGGTTCCCTTGGCAATCGCTGGAGAATCTGCAACGCCAACCACCCAAGCCGGGTCGTCGATTCAGCTTGAATGAACCACTAGTCGTCTGCGGAATCCTTGCTCATTTGTGCGATCCCGTTGTGAATCCAAGAGTTGCAGTTCAACTCTTTTGCTTTGTCTAGTAGCGACTGCATCACCTCTTGATAGCTCGACTCGCCCCTAGCGGCTTTCGCCAATATCAACGGCGTTGCGTGAAATAGATTTGCCAATCCGAATACGGATGAATTGTGGAGTTCTCGTCCTTGGTGACGAATTTCAATCAATGCCAGGTAAAGAAGCCAATGCAGTTTATCAATAGTCAACGCTTCGGCATCGGAGTATTTGGGTTCCATAAGACCATCAGTCCAAATCGAGGAACATTGACAAATCCCGAGTGTAGTCCGTGACGGGCACAAGATCGTTTGGCGAAATTGAACTAATCGGATCGCTGGCACGACGAATCAACTCATGGGCTCGCCCTTTTCCATCACGCAATGCGATTCAAACGTAGAACGTTGTTCAAGATTCAGAACTCAATCTTATCCGGTGCAGGATAATACAGGTCTCCTCGCCTGAATACTCGACCGTTTCGATCACATTCCTTCCCATCGAAAGCGAAAATCGCCCCCAATCGTCTACGTTAACTGAGGATCCAGGAATCGCAGAATCGAACATTACCATTTCGCTCGATCGTATATCCAGGTATTTATCTAGGACAAAGCTATTTTCGCCTATTTCCTGGATGGCATCCAATACTTTTGATTCACTGGCTGCATGGATCCAGCGAATCAAAAGAATTCCACTGCTTGTTACGCGAATCGCTGTTTGGTGTGGTTCGTCGGCCAAGACCAATGCTGAATCCCTTCCATTCGAGATTACCCCAACAAAATCCAAAATCTGACATGCTTCGTCGTAATCTGGGGAAGCGAATCCGGCAAAAGAAGACTCTTCAAAACCTCCCCAAGTCGGAAGTATCTCAATGGGCAAAATGACAAATGGTCCACCTGCGGTATTAAACCAACGCATCTTTAGGGTCTCAGCAAGGAATCAAAGCAGAGTATTCAGGCATTGGTCAAACGTACCACACGATGATCGTTGAAGAGTATCAGTCTAGCTGCTCCCTGCAGTTGGGTAGCCCGAATTTGCCCACCTTGGATTCTGCTACCGTCAAGGCAATGGAGATATAACTGCTGAGGGGCAATCGTTGGATTCATTTGATTCGGTGGCTGATGATCGGGGACAGAGTTTCCTGAACGTGTGCCGGGATTCTTTGTTCCGCACGTATGACAGCCGGTTTCATTTCCTATCCGATTGATTTCCGCTCGCTCCGCTGCCGTAAAGTCGCGGGCTGGCCCGCGAGCCGGCACAGATTCTCCTGCATGTGAGCCTGGTTGCAAGGTATTAGGGCTGGTACATGAATTATGTACCAATAATCCGCTGGATGTCACCGGATTAAAATGCTCTCCGTGAACTTCAAGATGGTAGACCCGATGTTCTCCCTCGCGTATTTCGATCCGCTCAATGGCAAGCGTCTTGCCGATCCAGTCTCTCTCCAATTGCCAATATAGTAGGCTGGGTTAGCGTCAGCGTAACCCAGCGATATCATTTCGAGGCATCCAACAATCGGCACCTCTCCCTTGGCAACCAAGCCCCGCCGCTTGGTTTGAATCAACAATGCGGTGCGGCAAGCAGTCGCCGGTTTGCTTTCGCTGGGTTACGCTGGCGCTAACCCAGTCTACGGCACTGACAGCCTAGTTCACAGGCATTCAACACATTGAAATGTACCAGGCAACGTGCTGCATTGCCACGCGATTTGCATCGGCAAAACGTTTCAGCAAACTCTGATGCAGCGAGACGCATCTTACGAAACTGGGCTTCTTCTTCGCTGGTCTGGCTTCGCTTCTGGCCCTGGCCGATGTTCATGGCGGTTAACGGTTGCCGCGTGTGGTGATCATGTAGACCTGAATCGCGAAGATGGCCAGGCCGATGGGGGCGCAGATGAGGCCGGTGACGCGCATGGTGGGATCGACCGCCACCAAATAAATGCCCAGGGCCGCCGAGGCCAAACCGAGGAAAGCCCACCATACGCGATACATTAATTTCATCTGCGTTGCTCCCAAACATGATGCGTTAAATAGTCGTTAGCCTAACAATGTGCCGCAGCAATCCGCTGTGATGGACGCAAACCGCTGGCTCGTTTTTCGCAAGGGATTCGTTGGCGGATGACGAATCTTGGACATTGTTTTTCAACTTGGTGGAAAAAAGAGTTTCGATCCATTGGCCCCTGCCAAATTACGCCACCTTTCTGGAAGCCCCTTACCCTTGATTAGGAATCGGCCTGCTAAGAAACAAAAGCTGGCTAGTCCCAACGAACACCAATCTTTCACTGGAATGATACCGCCAGGTACGCTCGCTTGGTGAACGCGCCGCAGCAATGCATAGCAAAGCCCGCACTTCCTGCAGCTCCTGGCGAAGCATGCTAGGTACCGACTGTCAGGGGCTTCCTTGCCGCTTATGAGGGAGATCGGTCTAGGCCACGCCTATCAATTCCTCTTCGAAATCTTCTTATTATCGGCAGCTTTTCATGTTTTTAGGGGGCTGACGGGTTGTGTAGATGCGAGAGGGTGCCTACGCTCATGTACTGATATCGAGTCTCAGTTTTATTTGTGTTTTTGTAGGTAGGGGGGCAATGTTCCGCTGCTGCAAAACTCCCAAGGCATTCCAACCAGCTTCTGAAGAGGTTTATCGCGATGGCTAATCCACGTCGCTTTAATTTTCATCGAGGTTTTACGCTTGTCGAACTCTTGGTGGTGATCGCTATCATTGGCGTTTTGATTGCTTTGTTGTTGCCAGCAGTCCAGCAAGCACGGGAAGCGGCTCGCCGTATCAGTTGCAGTAACAACATGAAGCAGCTTGGCCTAGGGCTGCACAACTACCACGATACGTATCGCCGCCTGCCGATCACGCAGATGACCGTCGCAGGCGAAAAGCCAAAGCGAGCGTTGGCAAGTTGGTCACGAGCGTTGTTGCCGTTTATCGAGCAAAACAATATTGCTGAAGCGTGGAACGAAAACGTGAATTTTGGCGTGGCCCCTAACGCTGCCCTGAATAGAACGCCCATCAGTGCCTACAAGTGTCCTTCTTCACCAATTGCGGAAGTGGAAGCCTGGACCACGACCGGAGACTATGCGAACGACACCGCTGCTGGCGATCCATACAGAGCTGGTGTCTGCGAGTATTCGGCCTCGTCGCACACCTACGATGGTTCGACTTATACGACCGGAATGATGGACTACAAGGGAGAGGTCTCGAAGCGTTTTCGTGATGTAACCGACGGGCTTTCGAATTCGTTGATGGTGGGGGAAGTCTGCGGTGGTCCGAAGGTTTTCGATGCCAAGCGACAATACCTTGCTGGTAATGATTTGAAAGATCGCTTCCATCACTGGGCCGGGCAGAATCGTATTTCGTTTCGCGGGTTCTCTTACGATGGGCTAACGCAATACGGGGGCAATTGCCTGATCAATTGCAACTCGGCCGGTTCCAATCTTTACAGTTGGCATCCAGGGGGAGCAATGGCTGTGCTCGGGGATGGCTCAACGCGATTTGTGGCAGAAACCACCGACTATACGCTGATCGAACGGTTAGTCACCATTCAAGATGGGCAACCGCTGGGTGAGTTTTAGTTTGTTGCTTGGCGGTTTCATCGGAACGGGGACGAACCGATCTAAGGGTTGCAAAGGGAAAGTGGATGTCATTGGTGAGTCGGCTATTGTTGTGGGGAATGGGGGCATGTCTTATTACCGGGTGCTACGCGGCGCCTCATGACGATGGTTTGGTCAAGCACAAAGTGAACGGCGTCATCACCGTTAATGGGAAGCCGTTAGAGCGGGTCATTGTCCGGTTTCAACATACCGACCCGACAATTCAGAGAGCTGCTGCCAATCCCGTGGGACATACCAACGCCGAGGGTCGCTTTGCGATGTCGACTTCCGGAGACGGGGATGGCGTGGTGGCTGGCGAGTATATCGTGACATTTCTCAGGGCTTCAGGCGATTACACCTCCGGCAAAGACTTGTTCCGTAATCGATTCATCGATCCCAGCAAGTCAGAGCATCGCGTTACCGTTTCCGATGAAGACCTGACAATGCCACCGATCAATCTGGAAGTGCCTGCCCAGTGGCTGACCGAACCACCTCGGGCCGATGACTAGTCGCCCCCGTCGCAGACCTGACAAGACCATTTTGATGAAACGAAACTTGCGGCGAATCTGGTTGAAGGCACACCAACTATTGGGCTTAACGGCTGGGTTGTTGTTTGCACTAGCTGGCTTGACCGGCAGCATTCTCGTATTTGAGAAACCGCTCGATACGCTGCTAAATCACGAGATAATGCAGACTGACAATCGGGGGCAGCGAATCTCGCTCGAAGCCTTGGTCGAACGCGTGCAGCCACGTCATGCTGATCTCGGGAAGATCGATCGGATTGCGGTACCACGCCATGAAGCGGAAGTCTTTATGGTTCGCTTCACCCCGTCCATCGCAGGGAAGCCCAGGCCACGTCCTGTGGAAGTTTTTGTCGATCCTGTTACCGGTGAAACCTTGGGACAGCGTCCCAGGAACAGCGGGCTGATTGAGTGGATCTATGACCTGCATGCCCGTTTGCTAACTGGTTGGTCCGGGCGAACGATCATGGGCATTGTCGCGTTGTCGGCACTAACGCTACTCGTTTCAGGGATACTGTTATGGTGGCCGCTGCTCAAGGGAGGATCGCGCATCGCGTTTGGAGTTCGTCGTACTAAGTTCAACTTCGATTTGCACAAAGTGATGGGACTCGGAGGGACGTTGCCATTGCTACTGATTTCCTTTACCGGCGTTTATCTAGGGTTGCCTTCGTTGGTGAAGCCGATTGTGCATATTTTTTCCAGCGAGACGCCGCCCCCTAAGAACATTGTCTCCACCCGAATGCAAGATGATCAACAAACGTTGACTCCGGATCGAGCCGTTGAGTTGGCTTTGCAAAGGATGCCGGGTGCCGAGTTGTTCCATGTTGATTTACCAGAGGGAGCGACAGGGACGTATAAGGTATTCTTGCGTCAGCCCGGCGAGTTTGAGCAGCTTCGTGGTTCAGGACGAATTTGGCTCGATCAGTACAGCGGCGAGGTACTGGCCACCCGCGACTGGGAAGCGTTTACCTTTGCGGATACCTACTTCCGGCTTCAAGTTCCCCTTCACAACGGCGATGTTTTTGGCATCGTGGGCCGCTGCCTCTTTTGCGTCGCGGGGCTGATACCAGCGATTTTATACGTGACCGGATTTCTGTTATGGTGGCGGAAGAAACGCTCGAAGGTCAGGAAAGCCGCGAGCGTGGAGAGGCGTGCGGCCGTCCGTTCGTCCTTATAAGTAATTCGCTTGGTTCGTATCTGAAACCAATGCCCAGGCCTCATCGACAAACTGAAACCGCTTCGAGGCGGATTCATTCCGCAGAGCCCATGAAGTTCCATTCGTCTCTTCTAGTTATCTGCTGTCATGTCGCCGTGTTTGTGTTGGGCTTATGGATCGTGATCTTGGGAAGACGCTTTTTAGAAATCTATGTGCAGTAAGATATTGCCTTAGTGATCTGCATCCTGGCTTTCGTTCTGTTCTGGCGAGCCTATTTAGCTTTGTGGCAACTGGTTGGGACTCAACGCCAGTAATAATTTTTCTGCCCCGAAAAACAGGCTCGGCTGGCTACGGATCACGATGCAGCACCGGCACGGGCGGGACGCCCGTGGCACACCGATTTAGGTGGCACACCGATTTAGGAGGCACACCGATTTAGGAGGCACACCGATTTAGGAGGCACACCGATTTAGGAGGCACACCGATTTAGGAGGCACACCGATTTAGGAGGCACACGGACATAGGAAGCACACCGAGGATTCGTTGGCTAGAAAACCTGCAATACCTCTCCCCTCGGGTGCCCCGGAGTTCGAGGCTTTTTCGTATTGCCAAGAGAAAGCCGCAAGCTTTGCTTACTGGGGCTGCGATCCCGAGGGAAGAACGCCCTAATCAGCTGCCTGGGCTATTTTGCAGAATCGTGCTGAGCAGCACTTGCTGCTTGTTGCTTGTGTAGCTGCGCGTGGCCGTGCGGTTCTAGGTGGACCAGCACGTCGCGGAGGGTGGCGAATTGTTCGAGCAGGTGATCTTTGACGTGGTGCCCGATCTGATGTCCTTCGGCAACCGACATCTGCGGATCGACTTCGATATGGATATCGGCGAAGTACTCCAGACCACTCTTGCGGACCCACAACGTTTCCACATCTTTCACGCCAGGCACAGTTAACGATTGCTGGTGTATCTGCTGGACCAAGTCTGGATTGGCTTGAACGTCCATCAGTTCGCTGGCGCTGGCCCGGAATAGTTGCGTGGCAGACCACACAATTGCGGCGGCCACAACGAGCGAAGCGGCTTCGTCCGCCCACATCAGGGAAGGACCGCCGAAACGAATCGCCCCTAAGCCAATCAGCACGGCCAGCGAACAAAGAGCGTCGCTCCGATGATCCCAGGCATTGGCAATGATCGCGGCGGAATTGGTCCGCCGACCGATGCGGACTTTGTATTGATACAACGCTTCCTTGATCAGCACGTTGCTGCCAGCGATCCATAAGGTCCAAGTCGCTGGAATCGCGTGCCCCACGCCAATTCTTTGCACAGCTTCCCAAGCGACAAACAACGCCGAAACAATCACTAGCAGTGCCACGTTCGAGGCAGCGATTGCCTCGGCGCGGGTATGTCCATACGGATGCTCTTCGTCCGGCGGCATCTGGGCGACACGCAGCGCGAACAACACAATCACCGTCGTGATGACATCGCCAATTGAGTTCACCGAGTCGGCAATCAAGGCAAACGAATTCCCTACGATACCGCCAATTAGCTTGACGACCCCCAGCAGGAAATTGACCACCAAACCCAAAATGGCGGCGTTGGTGACCTCGCGGTAAACGTGGGCTACGTTTTTCGAATCGTTCAAAAGATAGCGACCTGGCAAAGAATCAAACAGGAAAGACAGCCATTGTAGTGAGAAGTCTAGTAGGCCGGAATTAGTGTGAGGGGCCGATAACAGGCCAAGCCAGAAGATGCTTGGACACTCAACCACAAAACGGCCCACTGACAGCACTGCTAGCGTGACAGGCTTTTAAATCTTCTGCTGCGAGAACGAGATACGGAGGTTCTGCCGTTATCGGAGAATTGCCAACCATAACGGAGCGTAAGACGCTCGATAATGCGGGAGCACGGCACAAAGAGAATCCCCGGAAGCTGAGCGATTTCGTTCCCGGCTGCAAGAACATTGCATATCAGGCGAATTTAGCTCGATTCACAAATACCAGTAAGACACAGGCAATTAAACGACGGTATTCATCTTTTCAGGGGTGTCTCTCGCAGCTCACTAGGAAAGCCCTCTTTGAGCGCAAAAACAACCATTTCTATTGCTCAAAACGGACTTTTTCCGTCTGAGCCTCCCATTTAATTTTCAGCGTTCAAGTTTTTTTCTTGTGCAAAAGTTTAATCTTTATTATTATGCCCGTTCATTTGCAATTCGGGTCACTGGACCAGAATCGCTCCTTTTCTGGACTTACTTCTCACTTATTGCCTAAGGGGTCTGCAGATGCGCAAATCGAAGCCAGGATTTACGCTAGTCGAGCTACTTGTCGTGATTGCGATCATCGGCGTATTGATCGCGTTGTTACTACCGGCCGTGCAACAAGCGAGAGAAGCCGCTCGAAGAATGCAGTGTAGTAATCAGATGAAGCAATTAGGTCTTGCGCTTCACAATTACCACGATACGTTCGGCAGTTTTCCGCCGGGAACAATCATTACTCAAACCAGCACGACACAGGGGAATTGGTGCTGGGGATCGTTTATTCTTCCCTTCCTAGAGCAAGAAAACCTGTACGATGCCATTCAAGTTGGCAAAACGACCCTGACCAGCGCCATTGCCGACCCCGTTCGTTTATCACTGATGCAGAAACGGCTTGATTCTTTCCGGTGTCCATCCGATACGGGAACGGACCTGAACGAAATTCATCTCATCTGCGATCAACAGTTGGCGATGTCCAATTATATTGGCAACAATGCCAGTCGATCGCTCCGCGCTAACCCAGGTCCACCGACTTCTACCGGCGCCATCTCTTCAGCCAACGGTGTCTTTTTTGCGAATCGAGGAGTTCGCTTCGCCGATATTGCCGACGGAACGAGCAACACCATTGCCTTCGGAGAACGCGCCTGGCAATTAAACGGCGCCGTTATTGGCGCTGGCGTTGTGTTTGGCATGCGCGACGATGTCGAGGCGGTAAACGACAATAATCGAGGGCTTATTCAAACCCACGGTTGCGGCTATGTGCCCATCAACAGCACGGTTTCTCCTTATTCTCAACCGTTGCATTATCGCCGCAATTTCAGCAGCCAACATCCTGGCGGGTTCCAGGCAGTCTTCTGTGATGGCTCGGCTCACTTCATCACTGAAACAATCGATCACGATATTTCCACAGCTCAGTGCGATAGCACGTTTGAGCGACTGTTGTCTCGTGAAGATGGCGGCATCCTGGGTAACTACTAAACCACGTGCAAACGCTGGATGTCTGCGCACGTAACCTAAACATGTCCAGGCATTCTGACCACGAACTTCGGGGCTTCGGTTGGTTGTCCCGGTTCGATTGGTAACGCTGTCCTTAATCACTTCCTCTCCGACTTGTTTCTATTCTCGGAACGGTCGAGAGGAAGCTTTGCGCCTCTCCATATCGGTGGCTCCTATCCAACGGCCAACGTGAGCATAGATCGAGCCATACGAATTTCGCAAAAAAGCCTTTTCGAGATGCTAAAAGTTATGTTTCAAAACCATCTTCTTTCGAAACGCTTGCTCAAGACCACGTTGTCCTTCACACTGCTCAGTCTTCTCTTTCTGACAGGATGCTCTGCATCGTCCGGATTAGGGGACGTCACTGGTGTGGTAACGCTAGACGGAGCGCCGCTCTCTCAAGCGATCATTTTCTTTAAACCAGAAGCCGAAGGCGCCACAGCGTTTGGAAGAACCGATGAAAACGGAAGATACCAATTGACTTATGTCGGCAATCGCCAAGGGACTTTGCCAGGGGTGAACAAAGTGAGGATTACCACACGCCAAGAGACCGAAAATGAGGCAGGCAGAATCGTTTGGACGAAGGAAAAAGTCCCGGCAAAATATAATGAAGAAACAACCTTAATTGTGGATGTTAAGCCAGGCAAGAGTACGCACAATTTTGAACTCACCTCAAAGTGATGCCAACCGAAGCTAACACTGCTCAGCCCGGTTTGGCAGCTTCTGAGCGACACGCAGGGCAAACAACAGAATCACCATCGTGACGGCATGGCGGCGTTGGTCCCTTCACGATAACCAGACGCTACGTTTGTCGAGTCGTGCCAAAGATAGCGACCTGGCGAGGAAAGGAACTGGAAAGACGGCCATCGTATTGCGAAGGTGCGAACAGGGCAGGGTATCGATTCCCCAAGACGGCCAGCTTACAGCATGACAAGCTGGCCAGCCTCACCCACGGTATAGACTTCCTCCCACTTATACCCCCAGTTGCCCCCAATCTCGCGAATATGGGGCTCGATGGTAAAGTAGGCGACATCCGCCAGGCGGGCCTGGTTGCCAGCTTCGATATAGATTCGCTCGTTCAAATGGGTCACGATGCTGTGGCCAAAGTTGCCGAGGAAATCGATGCTCTCGAAGTGGTCCGACGTGATTCGTTGGGCCAGCATCGCATGCAGCTGCTCGAATGTCGTCTCGGCATGCACCCTTTCATAAGCCAGTGCGTGCAATGCCTGCAACAAGTCGTGACCCCGGCTAAAGTCGGGCCTAGTGGGGTATTGGGTTGCCGTTCCCGCTTCCACATAAAACGTACGTGCGCAGTCTCCCCACGCTTCGCCATACAGCGGGCTCAAGTCGATGGTCACCACGTTGTGGTTGCCAACCGGTTCTTCAGCAGGAACATAGTCGCGGCCAGAAATAGAAAGACAGCTGCGGGAACCTAACAGTACATATGCCGGGCAGTCGTAGTACCAAGTCCGCTCGATTCCCTGGTCGCGCATCATGGCCACACAGCGTGCGGCGATCGTTTGCTCGGTATCGTTGACCTGAATGGTCGGCCCTAAATCAGTAAGGACCGATCGAGCGATCGATTGCACGTGACGATTCGGATTCATACCGAGGCTCCTGAAGCGGCTTGTTCCGCGAATGCTTGGCCTGTCATTGCCATTTTTTTCTATGTTGCTTGAAAGGTTGGCGAGGGGAACACCTTCGAGAAGACAAGCACTTGTCCCGCAAACCACATCAGCTCAGCACGTCGAATGCCTTGGAGTCGCTATTCATTTCGAGGTTTTTGTCGCGCGGTTGCTCAGGCACTCGTTTTTGGTACCGCAGTGCGTAATAGGCAAACAGACCTTCACCGCCGATGGTCAGGCCCAAGAGAATCAGGGCGATCAATCTTAACATGCCATGCTCGGCATTTTCCTGCAAGAAACGGAGTAGGGCGAAGACTGCGGCAAAGATGGCTGTGGTAACCATCAGTGCGCGGAGCGATATTTGTTTTCGTTCGCTCCCCGATTGATTGATGATTTGCCGCAGTTGCAACAGGATAATCGGCAGCGAGATCGCCTGGTTCAGAAGAAAGATAATCATAAACGGTTGTGCCGCACGATCTGGCCCCATTTTCAGAAATATTGCTTCAGCGATGAAAAGAGTGATCGCCAACAAAGGCGCGGCGAAACATGCCATGGCAAGAATCAGACGTCTCAGGTAAAGCGCCGAGATGCCGGCTGCGATTCCCGTGACACTGCAAATCGGGCCGCCGACCAAGATGGTTTTGATCTGTAGCGACGCTACGTATGTGCTGCAGCCCATCGCCAAGAGATGAACGCATGCCAACAAGATGACAATAGAACTGGCCCTCTTGGATTGATTCATAATCGTTGCTGTTTGGGTTGGGTAGGCTGCCAGGGTGTATTGGCATCGATTCTATCAGAGTTGCCAGGCAACATTCCAACCTTGGTTGCCTTTTCCCTGGGACTTCGAGTACCTTGTGGCGAGCGAAATCTCCTTCGCCAAACAAAGCCAACGCAACTCGACTTCAGCACCAGGTTTGACTCGCCATGATCATTACGGAAAAGGATAGTTGGCTGGGCATGATCTTTGCCTTGCATGGGACGTCGTGGAATCGGATTTGGCCGCGAATTACCTTTGTGACCTTGTTTGCCGTGGTGGTCACGGTGATCGCGTATAAGTACCCCGAAAATGCCTATAGCTTGACGATGGCCCCGTTTACGGTCATCGGTTTGGCGCTGGCCATCTTCCTTGGTTTTCGGAACAACGCCTCGTACGACCGGTACTGGGAAGGGCGGAAGCTGTGGGGACGGATGGTCAATGTTTGTCGGACATTCACCATGCAGATCAACACCCTGATCGACGACGCCAACCCCGAGACCGGTCAGGCGACCTCAGCCGAGGCCATCCGACTGCGGCGCGAGATGGTACTGTTGATAATCGCCTACATCAACGCACTGCGACATCGCCTCCGCGATACAGATGCCGCCGAGGAAATGCGCGAGCGGCTGCCGCACGATCCCGAGTTAGCAAATTACCTGGCGCAAGACAACATCCCAGCAGCAATCGCCGACCGTCTTTCCCGCTGTATTAACCAAGCCTGGCGAATTGGAGCTTTAGATACCTACCACGTGCCGCTGCTGCATAACTGTTTGACCGAAATGTTGGCCATTCAGGGTGGTTGCGAACGGATTAAGAGTACGCCGATTCCGTTTACCTATAGCGTGCTGACCCACCGGACGGTCTTACTGTACTGTTTGGCGCTGCCATGCGGGCTGCACGATACGGCGAAGTTACTGACACCGGTGGTGGTCTGCCTGGTCGCTTACGCTTTCTTGGGCCTGGACGCCGTCGGGGACGAAATCGAGCAGCCGTTCAGCACCGACGACAACGACCTACCGCTGCTGTTTTTGACACGAATGATCGAAATTAACGTGCGGCAACTTTCCGGCCACGCCCCGGAAGAGATCCCGCCACCGATCAAAGCAGTCGATCATTTGTTAATTTAACGGGCTTTTATCGCTGCTTTTTGCAACAAGTAGAAAGAAAAGCCAAGAACTTCCGCTATTCGAGCGGTTTCTCGTATCGCCGGAGACGCGAATCGCCTATACTAGCATCTTCGCAATGATGACCGTTAAGCAAAGTGTTTCCCGGTTGTCATGCTCTAGATTTTTTGATTTGAGGTAATGGATCGATGCCGGAAGGAATCATCAAGCGATTGACCGACAAAGGGTTCGGTTTTATCGACACCGGTCGTCAAAAGGACCTGTTCTTTCACGCTTCCAACGTTGAGGGAACCAGTTTTGAGAATCTTCACGAAGGTCAAAATGTGACCTACGATGAAGGCCAAGGCCCGAAAGGCCCGCGAGCTGAAAACGTGACGCCTGTTTAAACAGTGTAGCTGTCTAGATAGAGCTCCGTTGAGCACGAAATAGACCGATCACAACAAAAAGATCTCACTACCGAATCGTGTAGTGAGATCTTTTTTTATGCGCAGACCACTCGCTAAGCGGCAGGAGCAGCCATCGTTTGAATGGTTATTGGATGGCTAGATCGATGTGTAAATCCAGCTCAGGCTACCGTCGTTGAGTTCGTTAATACAGATGGTGGCAAACGGGACAGCGCGGCGGTAAGTCCATGTTCGTTGGCAAACGACCGTTCCGCCAGGCAGTTCACGGGCTTTGTCGGTTTCGCGGACCAGTTCTCCCACGGCATCGGGCGGGCCGAGCTTGGGTTCGATGTCGTCGGCGGTGGTAACTTCTTGTTGCAATTGCTTAAGGATTGCCTGTTGTTGCTCGGTCAGTTCCAGCGGAGTCCAAGCAAACCGCACCGGCGAACCACACATCGGGCAGCAGTTGACCAGAAACTGGCTATTGGCGGTCCGCAAATAGTAGGCAGCCTGATCAACACAGTAGCGTAACGGCGACCGCCTATCGTGAACCAACTTCTCGATCGCACCGCAGTTGCAGCGACACTCCGGCCGCTTGTGCGGTTTCTTCCAAAACATCCTCGTTCGCTCCCTCTCGGTTCTCTTCCCCTCAAGCACCTTAAGCTGGCCAGCAATAGGGTGCTTTTGCCTTGCCCTTTTATTCTATCCGCCAGATATAAAGTGGCCATTGGGGCGGCAGTCTGCGTCCCCCTTGCTCCCTGCTCGATTTATTGCCCCCCAACCATAGTGGTGCTGCTTCTGCGCAAGGTGAAATCACAGTTTTTCACTCTGAATTATGTCAATTCGAGATGATCAGACCTGCCTGCGATACGTAACCTAATATAGAGGTACAACCTATTTTTACCCCAGACCAATGGATGACCCCAACAATCACATGAAACGTCTGCTAACCTTCCCGCTTGTTTTGACCCTCCTAGTAACCGGTTTTGTCGCCACCAGCCAGGCCCAGCTTACGCTGGACGAAGCCAAGATCTCGGGCGAAGTTCAGCAGTTCCTTCAAGAGAACGCTATTCCCGGCGCCGTGGTGCTGATTCGGAAGGGGGATCAGCAGTGGCAGAAAGCCTTTGGCGTGGCCGATTTGAAGACCGGTCAGGCAATGCAAACCGATATGGCGTTCCGCATTGGCTCGAACACCAAGACGATGACCGCTACCGTCGTGCTGCAGTTGGTGCAGCAAGGGAAGCTGAAGCTAGACGAACCGGTGAGCAAATATTTCCAGAACGTGCCTAATGGCGATCAGATTACTATCGCCGATTTGTTGGAAATGCGAAGCGGAATTCCAACCTACAGCGATTTGAAGTCGGTCAACCAAGTCTTGGATGAACAACCGAAGTATGTCTACACGCCCCAGGAATTGATTCAACTGGGTATCGAACAGAAACCACTGTTCAAGCCGGGCACCGAGTTCAACTACTCGAACACCAACTACGTGATGCTGGGCGTGCTGATCGAACAGAAGATGGGCATGTCGCTGGAGCAAGCGTTTTACCAGAACCTCTTTGAACCATTAAAGCTGAACCGCACGTTGTTGCCAGCCTCGAACGACGACACCATGCCGGCGCCGTTTGCCCATGGGTACTTGTTCGGCACGAACGTTAGCACGCTGGACGATCCGGCCTTGCCTGCCGATGAACAAAAAGCAGCGCTGGCGGGCAAGCTACTGCCCAACGACGTGACCTTTGCGAACCCATCGTGGGCCTGGGCCGCAGGCGGAGCCATTTCAACCGCCGACCAACTGGCCACCTATGTCGAAGCGTTGGTCAACGGAGGTCTGCTCGATCAGGCCATGCAAAAGGAACGCTTGGCCAGCTTGAAACCAACCAATCCAGATTTGGCCGATAGCCCCGAATACGGACTGGGTATCGTCAAGCTAGGGCCCATGCTGGGGCACGATGGCTCGTTGCCTGGCTATCAATCGTTCATGGGTCACGACCCCGAAACGGGCATCACGCTGATCGTGTGGACCAATCTACAAACTTCCCCCAACGGCGGCGAAACAGCCAACGGCATCGCCAAGTTGCTGATCAAGCACCTAGGTGCCAAGTAATTTCGCCAAAGAAGAAAAGCGGTAAACGGTGTGCCACGGGCGACTCGCCGCCCGTGCTTGGGATGGCTGCAATTTCAAGCTGGCTTACCCCAGTCGACCATCATCGTAGCTGAATAGGTTGTCTCAAGTGATTCACTCGCGATGCTCAGCAAGGTGCTGCGTCGTTAAGAATCTCTTCGTCAATTGGTCGCACAGACGCTGGCAATCGATTATCATCTTGCCGGGCGGTGGGAATTACCAAGCTGGCCTGAGTGTTCTTAGTATCGCTTTGGCCTCTCTGGGGTTACCCCAGGGAAACGTGAATGGTTCGACTTTCCGCTGCGTGAGAGTCGGTACGCCTACCGACGTACTATTTCTCACGCTGAACAAGACTCGTTGGCAATCCCGCCGTCCACTTTCTTGCTCATGCGAACCTCCAAGAAAACCATCGCTGCTGCCCTGGCGACCGCGTTCGTCGCTGGCTCGTTTGAAGTCGACGATTTGGTCGAGCGTGGCAGCCAGGTGCTGGGCAAACGATTACGTTGGCTAACGCTCTTAGCACAGCGTTTGTCCGAAGTGTTTCGGGGCCGCATGCGTCCACGCCGCGCGACGGTCGAAATGTTTGTGCTATTCGATCAAGACTTTCATCGCGCCTATCGCAAGTCGAAGCTGCGCGTCGTAAACCGAATCGATCTTTCCACCAGTATGGCCCCGACCAGCACGGCGGCTGCCTGGGGAACGTTTCCCGAATTGACCACGGCAAAGCAGTTGGCCGAATGGTTGGAAATTCGGAGCCGGCACTTAGATTGGTTGGCCGGGGCAGGGCAGTACGCCAGCCCGACTGCTACGAGCAAGCTGCAACATTACCGCACGCACGTTCTGCCGAAGCGGTGGGGACAGATCCGTTTGATCGAAGCTCCAAGCTACGCCTGAAAGCCATTCAACAGAAGATCTTGCACGAGATCCTCGATCTTGTTCCACCCCATTCTGCTTGCCATGGTTTTCGTCGTGGCCGCTCGATTGCCACGTTTGCTCAGCCACATCTGGGCCAAACGGTGGTTGTCAAACTCGATCTCCAAGACTTCTTTCCTTCGATCCGAGCGATTCAAGTTGGGGCGATCTTTCGCTTTTTAGGCTATCCCGAAACGATCGCGAACCTCTTGGCAGGGCTTTGCACTACCATTACGCCTGCCGACGTTTGGGAAGCTTGTGCTTATCAGGAACGGAGCTGGGGACAATCGCCGCAAGCCGATCGCTACCGGCAACGGCACCTACCGCAAGGCGCGCCGACGTCGCCAGCGCTGGCCAACTTGTGCGCGTATCGCTTAGACTGCCGCTTGGCAGGGCTGGCCGCAACCGCCGGGGCAAATTACACACGCTACGCCGACGACCTGGCTTTTTCAGGGCAAGAAGATTTCCGCCGCGCGTCCAGGCGGTTTTTCACGCATGCGAGTGCAATTGTGCTGGAAGAAGGCTTCACAGTGCATCACCGCAAGACACGCGTGATGGGGAAAAGCGTGCGTCAACGCCTGGCCGGGCTGGTCGTGAACCAAACTACCAACATCCCGCGCGAAGACTACGACCGCTTGAAAGCCACGCTTACCAATTGTGTGCGGCTGGGGCCTGAGTCGCAAAACCGAGACAGGCACGAAAACTTTCGCGCCCACCTGCAAGGACGCGTGTCGTTTGTCGAGATTATCAACCCGCCACGTGGCCAGCGACTGCGCGAGCGGTATGAAAACATCCCCTGGCCGAAATAGTGGCTGCGTGGCAAAGGATTAGCAGTGCCCAACCCGGGCAAGATGTCCGGGCCACATAGAAGTTGTTTGCGATGCTTGGCGAGAATGCGTGCTGGCGTTTTCCAGCCAATGGGGCAAGCTTGGGTGATCAGCTTGCCCCATTGTGCGGTTAAAATATTCAGCGAAACGCGGACGCTATGCACCAACGCAATAACGTTCGACCAAACCGGTCAGTGTCTCGGCCGTGATGGGCTTCACCAGGTAGTCTTTTACCAGGGCGTATTCCTCTGCATCGGCACGGTCTTCCGCATGGTTCGAGGACGTGTACATGGTCACGACCATCACATTGCTGCCGTCGCCAAATTGTTCGGCCAGATTCCGCAGAACCTGAAAACCATTCATCCGCGGCATGTTAATGTCGAGCAGCACCAATATTGGTGGCGGTGTTTCACCGAAGGTTTCTAAGCGGTAACTCTCTTCCTTGATGCCTTCGACAAAATGGTCGCCCGAAGAAAACTCGATGAAGTTCACCTCGAAATCTAACTTACGAACCGCCCGCCTTACAAGGTAGCGATCTGCTTCATCGTCGTCGACAACTACAATTGTTATTTTCATTCGATACATCCCCCTTTTGTCAAATTCTGTATGTGCCCCTGGGGTAGCATTACGGTAAACCTTGTCACTCCACCATCATCCTCGAGAACGATTGTGCCTCCTAATTGAGTCACGTTCTTCTTGGTGATCGCCAGGCCAAGCCCACTGCCTGGCTGATCGGTATCCGAAATCCGCTGGAACAAGCTGAATACACGCTCGCGATGCTTCTTCGGAATGCCGATTCCATTGTCGGCAATGGAAAGATAAAAGTGGTCTTGCTCACTCCATGTCCGCACGTTGACCAAGCAGTTTTTACGTGCCTGGTCGCGATACTTGATCGCGTTGGACATGAGGTTTTCGATAATCGCATCGAACCGCACTGGAATACTCCAAAAGCGATCTTCATGCTGATAATCGGTGGTCAACTTGGTGTGGTCGGTTGGCAGACTTGACCACGCCGCTTGAATTCGGGCATCGATATCAATCTCGACCCAATCGCCGTTCATCATATCCGAGCGGGCAAGTTGCAGCATGTCTTCGATGCGTTTGGCCAGTCGATCGGCCAGTTCGCGCGACCGAGTCAGGTTGCATTGCACTTCTTCCAAATCGCCTGCCTTCAGATCGGCTTCGGCATAGCCCAAGAGCCCTGCGATCGAGGCCAGCGGAGCTTTCAAATCGTGCGAAGCGCTGTAGGCGAACTGGACCAAATCTTGATTGAGACTTTCTAGCTGCTTGCTCTTCGCTTCGATGAACCGCTCTTTGGCCACACGATCGGTCACGTCGATAATTGTCGCCATGGTCGACTTGCCGTGGGACTCGAGAATGGGAGTCAGACCGATCTCGACAGGAAACTCGCTCCCGTCTTTGCGAACACCGAACAGTTCGCGACCACCGCCCATATTGCGTGTCGACCGGTTGCTTTGATAGCTCGTGCGGTAGACGGTGTGCTTCCGCCGGAACCTTTCCGGCACCAATATTTCAATCGGCTCGCCCAGCAGATCGTTCGTCTCGTACCCGAACATCAGCGTGGCACTTTCGTTGACCAGTTCAATCGTGCCGTTTTCGCCGACTTGAATCATGGCACTCGACGCGGCGTTGAGCGCTCGGCGAATCATCGCTTCGTTCTTCTTCCGCTCGCTGATATCTAAGATCGATACCATCACCATCATTTCGCCGTCGAACTCGAGCGGGTCGAGTCCGATTTCGACCGGTATTTTCGTGCCATCTTTCCGCATACCGTTCAGATCGCGACCGGTCCCCATGCGGCGATTGGTGGGGACCTCGAAATAGGCATCCCGCAGGTCAGGGTGATCCTCACGGAACTCCGGCGGCACTAGCACTTCCACCGTCTGTCCGATCAGTTCGTTTGCGGCGTAGCCAAACAAGACCTCTAAACGTTTGTTGGTCCGGACAATTTTTCCGCTGGATGCGACGAGCAGAATAGGCATCGGACAGATTTCTAAGTCAATTTTGTATTGACCCTCGTTCTGTGTCACTTACCCATACCTCCCTGCATTGTGGCGCAATTCAAAGCTTTCCGCGACTCGAAATGCTTGAACTTCTGGCATCGTCAAGCGTTGGTCCCCCGTAAAGAGCCGATTAGCTGGGTGGCTCAATATGCTTCATTCGGACAATCGAAGGTCGATCGTTGAAAAGAGGTCGCCATTTGCGCTACTTTCCTAGAAAATGCCATAATTACCTGGATGTTGCCAGCCGTTTAATGACTCGTGCCTTCTAAGGTACCTGTTGTCCAAGAAAAGTGGGGGAAATATTCGTGCGGAATTCCACATCTATTTGCTCCCCAAACTAGTCGATCACACGAGAATCGTGCACCCCACCAGCGGGCCAATGTGATGCACAATAAATACCAATCCGCTAGGAAATTTATATGGGCTGCCAACGCAATTAGAACGATTTGCCAGTAGCGTACGCATGACGCTACGAAAGACATTTCATACCCCGGTGTGGCAGGGTATTTCTTACCAACCCAGCAGGGTACGAATCGACGCCTCAAAGTTTGCTGAAGAGATCAGCAATGCTTACATCGCGTCAACGCAACGGACTGGGGGCGAACTTGCCATCAATCGCAATCTGCGGCGAAACGCAACCTAAGCAGGTTAAAACATCTCATTCGCGGCCACTTTCACCCATGCGTCGGCATCGCTTGTTTCGTTTTCCACGATCGCGTTACCTACACTTTGGGAACCGCCTAGTTCTTCGGCATAAACAACTTTTGTCTCGGTCGGCACCGTGAGAGTCAGCTGGATGGAAGTACCGCCGTGATCGGGGAGAGTGTATTCGCCATACGTGGCCAGGCGAGTTTCACTTTCGCCATAACAAGCCACAACGCCCATGCGTTGCTTGTTCGTTTCAATCGATACCTTCTTGGTTGGATGCCCAAGAATCATTTGCTTCTTTTGAATGGTTAAAGCAGGACGGACGATCGTCTCGTCGACAATGACCTGAGTATTCTTAGGAACGACCAGCACGCTATCGCCAGAAACCTGAGATAGCACGGCGTGCTCGTAGACGATGCCGTTGTCGATTAGCAAGTTGTTGGTGTATTTGCTGGAGCCAGAGGGGTAGCTGGGGAAGCAGCCGCTGGCGAACATGATGCTAAGCAGGACCAAGCAACCAATAATTAGACGATCAATGCCTAGCATAATGCCTGACCAAATCCCGTAGGGTGCGCTGTGCGCACCAGAGTTTGCTAAAACGGCTTGCCAACATCCATCACGTGGCAACGCACAGAAACCAATCCGCATTAGCCAGGCAAACTGAGGCGTGGTGCGTTACTACGCGGTCTTTGTTTTTTCGTTGGGTTCGCAGGGCCTGGTGCGCGGAGCGCAGCCTACGGTTAGGCGGCGCTGGCTAGTTTTGCGGGTTGCGGTTCAGGCTGCTTTTTCTTTTTGGCGGCCCGTTCGTCTTTCCAACGATTGTGGACCCACCAGTATTGTTCGGGGTCGCGGCGGACGACTCGTTCGAGCATGTCGTTGTACCACTGGGTAACTTCCTTCACCCCCTTGGGTTCGTCGCAGAGGGCCGGGTCGTAGATGCCTTCGACTCCCATTTCAAATTGCATCGGGCCGCCGATGCGGCGCATGTACAGGAACACGACCGGGGCGCCGCTGGTCATCGAGAAGACACTGATCGCTTTGTGGTACGAAGCGGGTCGGTTGAGGAATTCGACCCAGCACCCTTTGGGGCCGGCGTTTTGGTCGCACAACAGGGCCAACGTGCCGTTTTGTTTCAGCACTTCTTCAATGTACGGGGCGCTTCCTTGCTTCGGCAGAATAATCTGACCGGTCGCGCTGCGGAACTCTTCCAGGTAATCGTGCAAAAACGGATTATCTAGCGGCCGGGCGACCGTGTAGGTCGGAAAGCCCAATAGCCCGGTGCAGTAGCCCATTAGCTCGAAGTTGCCAAAGTGCCCCAGCAGCACCACGACCGGGCGGCGGCCGAGAGCTTCTTTGATTTGAATTTCGATCTGGTGCATCTGGATCGACTTGTGCCAGTTGGTGGTGTGCAGCTTACGCGGCGCATGGGCGATCTCGCAGATCATCAGGCACAAATGATGCCAGCTTCGCCGGGCCAGCTTCTTACGCTGCTCGGGCGTCATCTCGGGGAAGGCATGCCGCAGGTTCGATTCCAACAGCTTGCCCCGAATTTTAAAGACGTCGTTGGCCAGCCAGGCCAAGAACTTCGAGATCTGATCGCAGACCGACAGCGGGATAGCTTGGACCACACAAATAAACAGGCGGACCGCCAGATAAACTAGATAGTCGGTAACAAGTTTGGGCCTCATTCCGCCTCCCTGCGATGCGTGGCCAAATTGGGTCGAAGGTTTCGGCGCGTATTGTGAAAGATTTGCTGCTATCAGGGAAGAGCAATCATGGTGATAGAAGAAGGGAGATCCATCACCCCGGTCATCAAGATCGCAGTAGGGGGAACAAAAGAACAAAGAGAGTTGCCACGGATGAACGAATGGGAAGGGACAAAGTCGAGATGCAGATTTCTTTCGGCTCAGGCCCAAAGGGCCGACCGTTAATAGCCAGGGGCGGAAGCCCCTGGAATGTGGCGTGAAAAAAGTTCGAGCCCCAAAGGGGCGATCGTTACCCAGCTACCGGCACGACGAAAGCTCCATTGGGCCTGGCGAAAAAGTGAATCCTACTCGAAGACTTACCTCTAAACGGTATCCATTCGTGGTTCTAGACCGCTTCTCACTCTGCGGTCAAAACCGTCTTCAAGCCGACTCCACCGTGTGCCGCTGAAAGGTCACAGACGCGACGAGCACCCAGGGCGTGGGATGAAAGAGGGCTGGCTTTCCAGAGAAATTGCATATTGGGCTACGTTTACCCGATTGGAGATTCGCCGATGGGCAAAGAATATTCGCCTCGGACGGTCAATTGGCGGACTGCTTCGTAGGCGACGACGGAGGCTGTCGAGGCCAGGTTCAAGCTGCGGACGTCGGTGCGCATGGGGACCGAAATGGCCGTTTTTTCGTTCGCTGCCACCAGTTCTCGCGGCAGTCCGGCGGACTCGCGACCGAAGACCAGAACGTCTTCTTTTTCAAAGGTAACACTGGTATACGGGGCCGCTGACGTTTTGGTTAAGTACCACCAGCGATTACCTTTAAGCGATTTTGTGAGCGCATTCCAATTGGGGACGACTTGCCAGTTCAAGTACTGCCAATAGTCCATCCCGGCCCGCTTAAGTGCGGCGTCGTCGACCTGAAACCCGAGCGGTTCGACCAGCCACAATTTGATTCCTGTGGCGACACAAGTGCGGCCAATGTTGCCGGTGTTCGGTGGGATCTCCGGTTCCAGTAGCACGATATGAAGGACCGGGTCATACATCGAAATCTTCTCACTTCCAGATCAAAATGGCTTTTCGGGCAAGTCGGCTATGGTACGATACGCACCTAGCCAACCTGGACGAGGCTATTCTGCCCCTTCCTGGCGGATGTATCCAGTGGACCTATCATCTTTCCCCATAACCGTTTTTCGCCATCATGTCTGACGCACGAATCGATTCGTATACCCACGCTCTGGAGTTCGCTGAAAAACAGGTTGCCCACATTGTGCAGGCGCATCCGGACTACTTTCCCATTTACACCGAAGGGGGTAAGTGGCGTCACGACAAAGAGTTATGGACTGACTGGTGTGCAGGTTTCTTTGCCGGGATGATGTGGCAGTTTCATTTGCGCACCGGGGACGCCGACTGGCGGGCCAAGGCCGAGCATTACTCGAAGCTGCTCGAGCATCGTCAGCACGACCGCGACGTGCATGACTTGGGGTTCATCTTTTTGAGCACCTACCTGCCGTGGTATCAGCTGACCGGCGACAAGCATTTGAACGATGTACTGATCCAGGCCGGGCGGACGTTGGCGATGCGGTTTAAGGAAAAAGGACAGTACCTGCGAAGCTTTGTTTCGGACGACTCGCTGTTCATCGACATCATGATGAACGTCCCGATCATCTTCTACGCCGCCAACGAAACTGGCGACGCCGAGCTACAGCGGATTGCGGAAGCGCATTGCCGCACAACCCGCGACAAGATTGTCCGCGAGAACGGTTCGACCGCCCACGAAGGAATGTTCGACCTGGAAACTGGGGAGTTTCTGGAACAAACCACCCACCAAGGGCTGCGGGGCGATAGTAGCTGGGCTCGTGGTTTGTCGTGGTCGTTGTATGGCTACAGCAAAGTGTTCGCATTGACCAATAACCCTGAGTTTTTGGCCGTCGCCGAACGGAACGCCGACTTCTGGGTGGAAAACTTGCCGGAAGATAAGGTTCCGTTCTGGGACTTCGATGCCGATTTGAGCCAGCCAGCTCCGTGGGGAGCTCAGAAAGAGACTTCCGCCGGAGCGATCGCTGCTTCTGGCTTGTTGGACCTTGCCAAGCAGGTTTCTGACCCTGAAAAAGCGAAGAAGTACCGTGAAACGGCCCTGGCGACGCTCGATGCCCTAGTCACCCCAGAATACCTGGCCGTGAACGACGAAGGTTGGGAAGGGATTCTCAAGCATGGTGTCTACCACACCGCCAAAGACCTAGGGGTCGACGAATCGGTAATGTTCGGCGAGTATTTCTTCGTCGAAGCCCTGACGAAAGTCGTGCGGGAGAAATAGAGCCTATTTTCTCGGAACGACCCCCACTTGGGGATAAAACAATCTGTGGGGCAAGGGCAGCTTGCCCGTGCGGTCCTGCTAACTTGCTACCACGGATTTCACGGATCGGCACAGATAAGTAAGAAAGTTTTCGAATAGGATTCACAGTTTTGCAAGCCCCAAAGGGGCGACCGTCAATAGCCAGGCGGCGGAAGCCCCTGGAATGTGAAGCGAAAAAAGATCGAGCCCTGAAGGGGCGATCGTAGCCCTATCAGCAATACGACGAACGCCCCTTCAGGGCTTAGAAAATGTTAAAACTCTTCACCAGGGGCTGCCGCCTGGCTATTGACGGTCGGCCCCTTGGGCCCGGGAAGAAAGCTATCTAAATTTTTTCCAATCCGTGCCCATCCATGCAATCCGTGGTTAAAAAAGCCTGCCCCATCGGTGCTCTCTGTGGCTAATTCCTCTCTCCCTCTGAAACCAGGCCAATCTATTTCTAGTCGATAAAGCTTTCCATCGTGATGTTGTCAAATATCGTGCGGTTGGTGACAATAGAGCAAAAGTCTATCCACCGCGGGAGTTTACAACGTTGGAAATCGTTCGCAATCCGACACGCAGCGTTAAGATCGGCAGTGTGACTATCGGTTCTGGTCACGAGATCGCCGTTCAGAGCATGACGGCCACCAAGACCCAAGACATCGACGCCACCGTCGCCCAGGTTACTGACTTGGAAAAAGCGGGTGCCGATGTCATTCGTATTGCGGTCGATAGCAAGAAAGATGCGGAGGCTTTGGCCGAAATCCGCAAGCAGGTCAGCGGCAATCTTTCGGTCGACCTGCAGGAAAACTATCGCTTGGCCGAACTGGTCGCCCCGCATGTCGATAAGATCCGCTACAACCCTGGCCACCTTTATCACCACGAACGTGAGAAGCCGTGGCAAGAGAAGGTCGAGTACATCATCGGCGTGGCGAAAGACAACGACTGTGCCGTCCGCATTGGCGTGAACTGCGGTAGTGTCGACCCGGCCAAGCTGGCCCAGTACGACAAGCACGATTCGATCACCCCCATGCTAGAAAGTGCCTGGGAGCACTGCGACCTGGTCGATCGTCTTGATTTCGATCGGTACTGCGTTTCGCTGAAAGATAGCGACCCGCAAAAGGTGATCGAAGTGAATCGCCGTTTCGCCGAGAAACGTGCTGATGTGCCACTGCACTTGGGCGTGACCGAAGCCGGCATGCCGCCCGATGGCGTGATCAAAACGCGGATCGCCTTTGAACAACTGATCGGCAACGGCATCGGCGACACGCTCCGGGTTTCGCTCACGGTGCCGAACTCGCGCAAGGGTGAAGAGATCGAAGCTGGCCGCAAGATTCTGGCCGACATCAAAGCAGGCCGCCTGCGAACGGTGCTGGATTACGGTCTGCAAACGTTAAACATTATCAGCTGCCCTAGCTGCTCGCGGGTTGAAAACGAAGCGTTCGTCGACCTGGCCGCCAAAGTGAAAGAGCTGACCGAGTACGCCAAAGACCACAAGATCACCATCGCCGTGATGGGTTGCCGTGTGAACGGCCCCGGCGAAACCGATGACGCCGATCTTGGTTTGTGGTGTGGCCCGAACTTTGTGAACCTGAAAAAGGGAGGCGAGCCGCTGGGCGCCTTCGATTACGACGAAGTGTTGGTCCGCTTGAAGGACGAACTCGACCAACTCATTTCCACCCAAACCGCCGGCTGACCCCTCCTCAACGCGGCAAAGGACCACGGATGGCCTTTCTCCCCCGATCGACTGCCGTTTGCGTCAAGCTCCTGCTGGGGCTGAGCTGTCTGTCCGCGCTCGGCTGCACGATGTGGAGCACGCAGTTAGCCTCGGCGCCGAGCACCTTTGTCGACGACGTTCCTCTGCAGATCGAAGCCGATTTCGATCTGCAGGACAACAGCTTGGTTCTGCAAGAGACCCGCAACCTGAAAATGGAACTGCGGGACGACCTGGGGATTCCGTTCTCGAATCAAGATATCCATGTGCGAATCTTCCGCGATCCCAGCACGTTCGCCCAGTTCACGCGGCAACATTTCCCCCAACTGAACGGACGCCGGGCGTTGTTTGTGGTGGAAGGTGGGCAGTATTACGTCTACGCGATTTGGAGCGACAGTATCCTGGCCGACCTGCGGCATGAACTGACGCACGCTTATCTGAATTCGTCGGTCGGCACGTTGCCACTGTGGCTCGATGAAGGGCTGGCCGAGTATTACGAAGTGGTTGGTGTCCGCGGGCGAATCAACCGCGAACACTTGCCGTGGTTGAACGATGGCCTGAAGAACCACACCTGGCAGCCCAACTTAGAGCGGCTGGCCACGATCGCGCGTCCTGAGCAAATGAGCGGAACCGATTACGCCGAGTCTTGGCTATGGATTCATTACCTGATGCGGAACCAACGCACGACTATCGTCCGCGATTACTTAGTTGCTCGGCACCAACGGAAGGTGGTCGACCCGATCCCGCTTCAAATCCGCACCAAGATTCCCGACGCCGAAGAGAAACTCACCCAGCACCTAATCAAAATCCAACCAGGCGTGCCGGTACCCCGTTAGCGTTGTGATCAGGATAAGATTTTTTTCCACAGAGGGCACACAGCACACCGAGGGAAAGAAGAGGAACCACGGATTACACGGATGGGCACGGATAAGAAGAGATTTCAAATGGATGATGAAGCACGATTTGCAAGCCCCAAGGGGGCGATCGTTAATAGCCAGAGGCGGAAGCCCCTAGTGAAGAGTGCCTTAACAATTTCTAAGCCCTGAAGGGGCGTTCGTAGTTCATTGCTGGGCTACGGTCGCCCCTTCGGGGCTCATCCTTCTTTTTCGTTCTCTATTCCAGGGGCTTCCGCCCCTGGCTATTAACGGCCGGCCCCTTGGGCCTACAAAGAGCCCCCTTTAATTCTCGTCTTGTCTGTGCCCATCCGTGTTATCCGTGGTTAAAATCTCTCCTCTTTGTGAACTCGGTGGCTAGAAACTCCTTCCCTGCTCAAAGACTTTTTCATGATTCGATCCGCAACCGTTCAGTTTCAGCATCGGCCTGGGGATAAGACGTACAACCTGGCTCAGGTCGAACGGTTTTGTCAGCGAGCGGCCGAGCAGGGCGTGCAGTTGATTGTTTTTCCGGAGATGTGTTTGACCGGTTATTGGCACGTGCGGAACCTCTCGCGAGACGAGGTCGAAGCGTTGGCCGAGCCGGTGCCGGCGGGTCCGCTGACGGTTGCTTTGGTGCAATTGGCCGCGAAGTATCAGATGATCGTTGGGGCTGGTCTGATCGAGCTTGCCGACGACGGGCAGATTTACAACACGTACGTAGTGGCCCTACCAGACGGCGGCGTGCAGCGACATCGTAAACTGCACTGTTTTATCAGCCCTCATTTCAGCAGTGGCGACTCGTACACGGTCTTTCCAACACCGCTCGGCTGCAAGCTGGGCGTGCTGATTTGTTGGGATAACAACCTGGTCGAGAACGCCAGAGCGACTGCTTTGCTGGGGGCCGATATCTTGCTGGCCCCGCATCAAACCGGGGGAACGGCCTCGCGAAGTCCGCACGCGATGGGACGAATTGATTTGGAAGTGTGGACCGAGCGGAACACCCATCCAGAGCGACTTCGCACCGAGGTCAACGGCCCGAAAGGTCGCGAGTGGCTGCTGCGGTGGCTGCCAGCCCGGGCCCACGACAACGGCATGTTTTTGCTGTTCGCCAACGGAATTGGGCAAGATGACGATGAAGTCCGCACCGGCAACGCAATGATCTTGGACTGCTATGGCCGGATCGTGGCGGAGGTAACCGAGCCGGAAGATGCCTTGGTGGTGGCCGACTTGGACTTGAGCTTGCTCGACAAATGCACTGGTCGCCGTTGGATTCGTGGGCGAAGACCAGAGTTGTATGATGTGCTGACCGAACGAAGCGGGCAAGAACTCGATCCCCGAGCAGCCCGGTTTTCGGAAGCCTCGACTAAGCAAGCCGAATAGAAATTGGCTTCGTAGTCAGCACCAGTATACCCCGTGCGTCCCGGGCAACTTGCCTGGGTTGTGCTGCTAACTCGGTACCCACTTCCCACGGGCAGGATGCCCGTGCCACACAGAATTTTTTTTAACCAGCCAGCTAAGCCGCTTTCTCTGGGTGCCCCGGGAACTGCTGCCAAAGCGGATACTTACTTCGCACGGGCGAGACGCCCGTGGCACACAAGGATTGGTTAGCCAGACTGGCTGAAAAACCTCTCTCTTCGGGTGCCCGGGAGGGCCTGCTAGGTCAGCATCTTGGCCATCATGCGGACTTCGTCGTAGTGTTCGAAGCCCAGCTTTTCGACGACGTCGGTTAGCATGTCGTTGCTGCTGTTGACCTGGGTTTCGACAACGGCCGTTCCGGTTTCGGCCATTTGGCGGAGCGTTTCGGCAAGGAAGAACTGGGCGTGTACCTGAGTGCAGGTCGCCACGGAATCGATATCGACAATGCCACTCATCCGCACCCCGCGTAAGTGACTGAACGCTTCGAGTTCGACAACCACCAAGCGGGCGATTTCGGCCCCATCTTGCTTTTGCACCAAGGTGTAACACGTTCGGTGCTGGTGCATGAAGATGCATGCTTCGCGATACGAGGCGAACGGCGGGTCGTCTTCCCGCAACACATTCAGCGAACGACGGGCCGTGATTTGCGTGCGATCGACCGGCGGGCGGAAACCACGCAGGGCCCGGCTATATACGCGCCACGAAGTCGACGGCGACATTTCGCTCCGCTCGGCCAGTTCCATCATGCGGGCATCGGAAACCAAGGCCCCCCGGTTGCAACTGGCTTTGGCGAGTCCGAAATAGAAGGGGCCTGGCTCTGAGGTTCCCCCCAATAGCAACACTTTGGCTTCCGACTCACGGACCATTGCCTCGGCGGCTTGAAACAGGGCGTCTTCGATTTCGGTGGCATTGGGGACGTTGGCGGCGATCACCAACGGTAAATTGGCCGTTTCGCCCCGCAACTCACTGGCAACCAAAGGGCCATCGGGCACTAAGTGGGCCATGCCGACGATCTTGCCGTCTTGTTCGGCCACCAACAGGTTTTGGGGGCGAAAGTATGGTTTGGCAAAGACCTGGGCTTCCAACAACGCGACTGTCATTGGCTGGGCAAGTCCCCGAGCCACAGGCTGGTGATTCCAAAGTTCCACCAGTTTGGGAGGATCGCTGTTGGAGAATGTACGAACGACGATCAAGAGAAAAATGGTCTGTGCGGGGTGGGGATGTGATATAGATTACATAGTTAGCGTATCTGAAATAAGCCGCTACGGGAAGCAGGTACCCAGCAGAGTAGTGTGCGTCTTGACGCACCAAAATTTGCTCGGACGCTTACCAATAACCATCGCGTGGCAACGCTCTAAAATTTGAGAGTCGACGTGAAAATCAGGCGTTACCCATTAGCAGGGCTTAGTGCGTCAAGACGCACCCTACAACACTTCGTTGACAAGATTTTTCCGCTTCACTGGAAGCTGAAAACTTCCAACGCACCTACCGAGGAAACGCAATTACCTTTGCTTCGGTTTCGACTTCTTCTTGCTCGTGAACCATTTCGTACAGCAGTTCGCGGGCAACGTCGCAGTCGCGGGGGTCGGTTTTTTCGATGCAATCGCTGACCAGGCGTTCGGTGGTTTGGCCGGTGATGACGACCGTATCGCCGGTTTCGGCTTGGCTGAACGCGTAGCGGATTGCTTCGGTGCGGTTCGGAATCACGTGGGCTTTGGCAGGGCGGCCGAAGCCATCGACGATGTCGTGAACCACTTCGCTGTTGGTGCGGCTATGGGTACTGCTTAAGGTGATCAGCGAAACGTCGCTTCCCCGTTCAGCAACCCGGCCTAACAGGGGGCGATTAATCCGGTCACTTGTTTCGTGAGCCCCCAACACGCAAATCAAGCGGCCAGGAGTGACGCGGCGAAGCGTTTTCAGGGCGACGGCCAGGCCATCGTGGGTGTGGGCCTGATCGATGAAGACACCAAACGATTGGCCACATTCAATCCGCTGCATCCGGCCTGGCAAGGCCTCGACCGATTCTAAACCACGGACCACGGTCTTTAAATCGACCCCATAAACCAGGCAAACGGCGGCGGCGGTCAGGCAGTTGTAAACGTGATGGTCACCAATCATCCGCGTGCAAACCGGTACCGACTGGTTGCCGGCGGTCAGCAAGAAGGTTTGTTCGCTCTTGTGACGCTCGATGATGGTCGCGGTGATTTCACCGACCCCGTGCATCGCCACCGAAAGGGAAGGAACTTCCGCCTTGTTTAGCAGACGGACACAGTTGGAATCGTCGCCGTTGAAAATGGCAACGCCTGTCTCGCGAAGATATTTGAGCAATTTCTTTTTGGCCCGATAATAATTTCTGGCCGAACCGTGCAGTTCGATGTGATTTTGGCGGATGTTGGTAAAAGCTGCCACGTCGAGCTGCACGCCAGCCAAGTGCTGTTTGACGAGCCCTTCGCTGGAAGCTTCGATCACGGCATGCGTGCAGCCGTTGTACTGCATGCGCGAGAGCATATCGGCCATGATGGCCGGGTTGGGCGTGGGGTGGCTCCACGACTGTTCGTCGTAACCGTTGTCGAACCCTAAGCTGGTCAAGCTGCCAACTTTGGCGCCAGCTTTCTGGAGAATGGCTTTGATCAAGAGGCAAGTCGTTGTCTTGCCGTTGGTTCCGGTGACACCGATCACTTTGATTCGGTTGGTCGGCTGATCGGCCAACGCATGGCACAACTGGCCGTATGCCTCGCGGCTGTCCGAGACCACACACACCGGCACGCTAACGGGGAGTGGCTTCTCGGAGACAACCGCCGCGGCTCCACGCTCGATAGCGTCCTCGACCTGGTCGTGTCCATCTTCGCTATCCTCGCAGATAGCGACAAAGACTTCGCCAGGGAGAATATGCTCAGGGCGAGCACAGCAAGCACGAGCAAGAATGTCGCGAGCGCCGATGAATTTAGCTTCCGGCAGCAAGTTACGCAGCGAAACCCCTAAGCGGGAGTTGCCCGTACGAGAAGTAATCGATGGCGACATCGTTGGCCTCCTTGCCAATATTTGCCCCGGTTCTAGCGGGTGCTCGGTGCAAAAGAGAGAAAAACCTCGAATCCATCCGAAGTTCTTACGCAAACGACCCGTCCTGGTTCTTCCTGACCGAGGACATGCCTAAAATAGGACCAGTCGCTTGACGCTGCAGCTAATGTTTTCCATTTTGGCTCAAGAGTCAACCCGACTTTACCGACACCCAGTTCCCATTTGCCCAAATCGTCGGGGAAATGGGGATAGGATTTTAAAAAGAAGAGTTCCTGTTGGTTTGCTATGTAGCTGAGTAGGGTGCGTCTTGACGCACCAGAAATTGCTCGGACGCTTACCGATAACCATCGCGTGGCAACGCCCAAATATTCGCGTTGCCCGCGAGAAATAGGTGGTTACCCATAAGCAGGGCTTGGTGCGTCAAGACGCACCCTACAGGACTCGCCACCCCTCGCAACCACCCAAAAAAATTTAATCAATTCAAACGCCAGCTAGCACACCGCGCAAAACCAACTATGCCCACCCAAGATTTCGATCTCGATTCCCTGGCCGCCTATCTTCACTTGACTCCTTCTCAGGTCGAGAAACTAGCCGGCCGCGACGACATTCCTGGCCGTAAAGTGGCCGGGAAGTGGAAGTTTTCGCGGGCCGAGATTCATCATTGGCTGGAACATCGGATTGGGGTGTTCGACGAGCAAGAGCTGGTTCGGGTCGAAGGGGTGCTCGATCGGCATGGCAAGCATGACGAGCCGGTCCGCATTTGCGAGATGCTGCGCGAGAACACGATTAAGATCCCGCTGACCAGCCGCTCGCCCCGAAAGGTGATTACCGAAATCTGCCAGTTGGGGACCGATGCTGGGCTGCTATGGGACGCGCCGCAAATGATCGAGGCGGTGCTCACCCGCGAAAACATGCACTCGACGGCGCTCGACAACGGCGTGGCGTTGCTTCACCCGCGTCGCCCGATGCCGACGATCTTGGCCGAAGGTTATCTGGCGATGGGGCGCACCTATCAAGGGATTCCGTTTGGTGGCAGTCGGGGGATTTTGACCGACGTGTTCTTTCTGATCTGCTCGATCGACGACCCCTCGCACCTCCGTACGCTGGCTCGCTTAAGCCGGATTATCAACGACAACAACCTGCTTGGCGCGATCCGAGCGGCGGACCATGCGGACGATATCATGCAGCTGATGCGCGACCGTGAGGATGAATTGTAAGTGGTTGATCAGCGAACGGTAGAAGTACTACTGCTGGGCGATCTGGAAGCGGCCGAGTTTTCTTGCCTGCTGCCAACCCTAGCGAAACTGGCCAATGTTCGCTGGCAACGGTCGGACGAGACCGCCGCTCTGGCCAACTTCGCTTGGGTGCTACTGTGCGCGGCCCGGCCTGGTCGCTTTGGGGAAGCCGAGGTGGAATCAATCCGCCGCCGCAATCCTTTGGCCCAGATCGTGCAAATTCATGGCCCGTGGTGTTACGGCGAGGCCCGCACTTGGCCGCTGCCGGCGGGGATCGAGCGCATCGCGTGGTACGAAGCCCCTTACCGCCTGCCGAGCCTGCTGCAATCGACCGGCGGGCCACCCATTCCAGCGACCTCTTCCCCGCAGGAACGAGCGCTGGCCTTGCTAAGCGACGTGTCCCGCTCGGCGGAGGGAGGCGAAGTGGGAATCTATGCCTTAACGGCGGCCGACTTCGGTTTGCTGGCCTCGGCCTGCCAAGCGTTAGGAATGACGGCAACTTGGGCCGAGCTTGATCAGCCGCCAGACTCTTCATGGGTGGGGATGGTGGCGATCGTAGCAAGTACCGATCGCGCCGAGTTTCCGGCGATTGCCGAGGCATTTCGCCACGCCGGGGACATCCCCAAGCTGCTTTGTGTCGGTGCGCCGACCTGGGAGGACTGGCAAAAGGGTCATTCTTGCGGCGTCACCGCAATTTTGGGGCAGCCATTTTCGCTGGCCGATGTGGCCCAACTCTTGATTCCACAAGGAGATTGCGGCATTTTGCCCCTCGTCAATCGGGCGGGCAAGCGGTAGGATGAGGCGTTCTTTGCAATGTGGCGACATCGATTAGGCAGGGTGCGTCTGCCCAGCCACACAATGCGAAGCGTCCAAGCAAATTCTGGTGCGTCAAGACGCACCCTACGATACTTCCATTTCCCAATCCAAACTTCATGACCAGTTTGCCCATTATCGATCCGAACACTCCTCAACCTTCTGCCGCCGGTCAATCGGGCGACTCAGGCGAGGCCCGGGGGCGGTATTCGTTTATCAGCCTCGGTTGCCCGAAGAATCTGGTCGATAGCGAGCGGATGCTGGGCCTGCTGAACAAAGACGGCTACCAGCTAACCCAAGATACAGAAGGTTCCGACTTTGTTGTGATCAACACGTGCGGCTTCATCGAGCGAGCCCGCGACGAGTCGTTCGCCGCCATCAACGAGATGCTGGAACTGAAGCGACAAGGGAAAATCAAAGGGGTGATCGTCTCTGGCTGCCTGGCCGAGCGGCAGAAAGATGCCTTGCTGGAAACCTGCCCAGAGATCGACCAAATTGTGGGCGTGTTCGGTCGGGAAGAAATCACCCGCGTTGCCGACCGCCTGGTAGGCAACCTGGAAGAACAACGCAGCGTCTTTCGCCCGGCCCCGGTCCGCGCGCTAAGCGATCGCGAACGCCTGCGAATCACGCCGCGCCATTTTTCGTACCTGAAGATTTCCGAAGGGTGCGACCGGCTTTGTACGTTCTGCGCGATTCCGAAGATGCGCGGCAAGCATGCCACCAAGCCAATGGAAGAAGTGATCGCCGAAGCGGAAGAACTAGCCGCCGACGGCGTGCGCGAGCTGATCGTCGTTGCTCAAGATACCACCTACTACGGCATGGATCTGTACGGCGAACCACGCCTGGCCGAGCTGCTTTCCAAATTGAACCAAGTGCAGGGGATCGATTGGATTCGTTTGATGTACTTCTATCCGATGTACGTCGATCGCCCGCTAATGGAAACGATCGCTGGCTGCGACAAGATCGTCCCGTATGTCGACATTCCCTTGCAGCACATAAACGACACGATGCTCCGCCGCATGTCGCGCCGCGTGACGCGTAGCAGCACCGAAGAACTGGTCGGCATGATGCGCGACGTGATGCCAGACCTCAACATTCGGACGACATTCATCACCGGCTTCCCGGGCGAAACGGACGAGCAGTTCCTGGAACTGGCCGACTTCATCGAGAAGCAGCGGTTCGAACGCGTGGGCGTGTTCACTTACTCGAAGGAAGAGGGGACCCCAGCAGTCAAGCTGGACGATCATCTTCCAGAAGAGCTCATGGAACAGCGGCGCGAACACTTGATGGCCATTCAGCAGGAAATCGTCTTCGCGCACAACGAAGCCAAGGTTGGCCAGACGATGGACGTCATCATCGATCAGCCGGTCCCAGGCGAAAAGACCGCCTGGATCGGGCGCACCAAAGCCGACGCTCCTGATGTCGACTGCGTGACGTATGTCACCGCCAAAGGCTTGAAGCCAGGGGATATCGTCCCGACCGAAATTGTAATGTACAAAGACTACGACCTGGTTGGTGTCGCCAATGGCCCCGCCAAGTAACGGTTGCCCCTTGAATTGATCAAGAGCCATGCCACCGTTTTCGTTGACATGGTTTGCAAGAGGAGATTTTTGCCACAGAGATCCTAGAGCCACGAAGGTGTTTCGTGAAAAAACGAGGGAATAGAAATCTGTGTGCCACGGGCATTTTGCCCGTGTGAAGTAGGTACCAGATTAGCAGGGCAGCACTGGCAAGATGCCAGTGGCACACAAGCTCTTGTTTCTGCAATGCTCTTTCCCTTTCTCGGCGGTGACAATCTCTCTTAAACGATGAGACATGCCGACGAAGACGACGGCATGGCACCCGGGAAAACATTTTTCAGAGCTAAGAAACAATGCGGTACCTTTTCTTTTGAGTTCCCCCGACGACCATTATTCGATAGCAGCGAAGCCCTCTCATGTCTGACAAGCCGATCCCTTCCAACGTGATTGTCAACGTTCCGAACACGCTGACCGGTATCCGTTTCATTCTTTCGATCGTGGCGTTCGTACTGCTGCCGCTGAACCAGATTTGGGCCGCCCTGGCGATCTTTATTTTGGCGGTTTCCACCGATTGGATCGACGGTTATTGGGCGCGCCGCTACAACCAAGTGACCCAGTTCGGACGCATCTTCGATCCGTTTGTCGACAAGATCATCATCTGCGGCACGTTTGTGTTTCTGGTTGCCATGCCAGGCTCGGGCATCGCGGCTTGGGTAGCTGTGGTGGTAATGGGGCGCGAGATGCTGGTGACGGTCATTCGCAGCTTCGTCGAACAGCATGGGGGCGATTTCTCGGCCAATTGGCCGGGTAAATGGAAAATGGTTCTCCAGTGCGCATCGGCGATTCTCTCGATGCTGACGCTTGGTTTGCATGCAGGGCAGGGCGTTACCACTTGGTACGGGCTGGCCGGGCTGGAAGCGACTTGGTTTGTCTATCTGTTTAATTTCATCCTGTGGGGGACGATAGGCCTGACACTGGCATCGGGAACCATTTATATTGGCGATGCCCTACGCTTTATTCGTTCAGGAAAGACCTCTTCCACCCCATAAGCGAGAAATCGTGTTGGAATCGCTCGCTGGCCTGGCCATTTTTACCTATACCGTCGTACTGATCTCGACCGCTGCTTGGGTTTGGCTTTATGTCTTCCGGCAGCTCAAGTCTGGCCAGCCGATCTTGGCTCAACGATCGATACCCCTTTCGCAGCGTGGTGCCACCAATATCGCGATGCTGGTTCTCAGCGTGCTGCTGGCGATTGTGCTCGTCCTGAACACTGCCGCAGTCCTCATCCAATATGCGGAACCGGAAGCCGCCAAACCACATTTAGAGTCACGTTCAGTCGCCATCTGGGCCCAGATGATCATCCAATCGCTCATCTGTTTTCTGCTGGCCGGAACCGTGGTGGCCCTCGGCGGAGCAAGCATGTTCTTTGGTAGGTCCGAGAGCCAATTTCTGCAAGATGTCCGCGTGGGTGTGCTGGCCTTTTGTGCCCTTTGTGTGCCGGTGGTCATCATTCAGATCCTTGTGTCTTATCTCACGCCGTACGAGCATCCTTTGATCGATATGATGGTCAAAGACCCGCAGTGGAATGTGTTGGTGCCGGTGTTGGTCTCGGCCGTGCTGATTGCTCCGGTGACCGAAGAGTTTATCTTTCGCTTGGTCGTGCAAGGCTGGCTAGAAGATCACTTAGTCAACGCTCCACCAATCGATTCCATTGCGCCCGCCGGCGCAGAAGAAATCGTGAAGCCGCTGAGCGATGCCGAGTCGTTCGCCCTGGAATCGGCCCCCAATCCTTATGCTCCACCGGCACTGTATCGTGACGGGACAACTGCCACCTCCGCAGCGGTTGCGACCTACACGCCACGGTTTCAAGCGGTGCCGATCCTGATTAGTTCAGGCCTATTCGCCATGATGCACTTTGGGCAAGGGGCGGCGCCGATTCCGTTGTTCTTCCTGGCCTTGGGGCTGGGCTACGTCTTTCAAAGAACACGCACCATGACGGCCAGCTTCGTCGTTCACTTTATGTTGAACGGGCAATCGATGGTGCTGCTTCTGCTGCAGATCTTGCTGGGGGACGAAGCTGGCACACCGCCGGTTTAATTGTCGCCTCCCTCTTCGTATAATGCCGACCATGAAAAGGGAATCAGGAGACTTGTTCCTGGTTGCGTTGCTGGCCAACAGGACGTGTCCCATTTCTGACAGAGTATCCAGCATCAGCACCCCAGCGGAGTGAAGACGAATGGCGTTTGGTTTTGGCATTATCGGCACTGGCATGATCGCGGAATTTCACGCACGGGCAATCGCCGACATCGCCGATGCGAAGCTGGTCGGCTGCTATAACCGCACGCCTGAAAAGGCCCAAGAGTTCGCCGCCAAGCATGGCATTACAGCTTACGAAAGCCTGGACGAGATGCTGGCCAATCCAGACATTCACGTCATCACCATCGGCACGGCCAGCGGGGCCCACATGGAACCATGCGTTGCTGCGGCCAAAGCAGGCAAGCATGTCATCGTCGAGAAACCGCTCGACGTAACGCTGGCCCGCTGCGATGCGATGATCGAAGCTTGTCGCGAGAACAACGTGAAGCTGGCAACCATCTTCCCCAGCCGTTTCCATGGCCCAGCCACCGAAATGAAAAAAGCGATCGAAGAAGGTCGTTTCGGCACGCTTTCTCTGGGCGACGCCTACGTCAAATGGTTCCGCACGCAAGAATATTACGACAGCGGCGCGTGGCGCGGCACTTGGCAGTTGGACGGCGGTGGCGCGCTGATGAATCAGGCCATTCATAGCGTCGATTTGCTGTGCTGGCTGATGGGTGACGTCGCTTCGATCACGGCCAACTGCTCGCTGATCGGGCACGAGCGGATCGAGGTCGAAGACGTGGCGGTCGCTTCGCTTAAATTCAAAAACGGTGCCCTAGGGACGATCGAAGCCAGCACGGCCGTTTACCCTGGCTACCTCAAACGGATTGAAGTTCACGGCACCAAGGGAACCGCCGTGATGGAAGAAGAAGACATCAAAACATGGGACTTCGCCGAGCCCACCGACGAAGACGAAGCGATCAAAGCCCGCCTAGCCGGCAAGACCGAAACAGGCGGCGGCGCGGCCGACCCCAAAGCCATCGGGCACCACGGCCACCGCGCCCAGTTTGAAGACCTGTTGGCCGCCGTCCAAGAAGACCGCGAACCCGCGATCAACGGCCCTGAAGGGCGGCGTTCGGTCGAAGTCATCCTGGCCATCTACCAAGCCGCCGCCACCGGCCAGCGCGTTGACTTTCCCCTGCCCAAAGACCCCGATTTAAAAGGCTGGTCGCCAGGGAAGTAGTGGGCCATATGCCCCAGGTGTGCGTTTTGATGAACACGTTGTCGTAACGCAGGGCTTGAACGGCCCCTGGGGTGCCGTGCCGTAAACTTTGTTGGCATGCGTTTTCTGCTTCCCATGCTCACGAAGATGTGAACATGGGACCCAGACCCCAAGCTTCGCAAACTCTGGGTCGTCGAGACGCATGCGACTGGTAGGGTGAAATTCTTAGCTCTGCGCCTGGCCAATTTTCAATTGCGCGCGCAACAAATCTTGAATGCCCTTGCTGGCATTCACATCGGCACAGCTTCCCCTGGCCCCCCTCATTTTGATATAACTTTGACAAATTCCTTTGTCCCCCCGCCTGGTTTCGTATTGCCCAGACGAAAACACCATTCGTCTCTCCCGATTTTTGGGGAACAGAGACGCTTTTTGCCCCTTTAGGAAAATAGGTTCATGGCTGCTAATCCCTCGATTCTCGCAGATAAACTACACGAGTACCCCCAGCAAGATGTAATCGACGGAGCCGGCGACGGCATCACTACGGTACTTGAAAGCACGCTTAACAAGTACGGCGGTGTGTTGCCACTTTTGCACCGTTATGCCGGTCGCACGTTTTGCAGCCCTGGCAAACGTCTTCGCCTGGAAGAAAAGTCGTACTATCCAGACTACATGGGCGGAACTGGCCTCGATGAAGTTTGGATGTGCTGCACCGTGCCTATCGTGACCGGCGTGATCGATACCCGCACGAACAAAGCCCCATTTCGTGAAGGGGAAGCGCACGTCCTGACAGCAGAAGGCCAGGTGATCTCGCTGCAAGATTTGATCACCGCCAACCCTGAGGCGGTCATTGGTGAAAAGGTCACCGCTTTCTCGAAGGAGATGTTCGGCAATCCCACGTGGCCGATTGTGTCGAAGAAGTTCGACAACCTGAATCCGATTCCAGATCACCTTCACTGGGCTAAGTGGGAAGTTTACGACATCAACTCTTACGATAACCCTGGGGTCTGTCCTTCGCACTATCACACCACGGCGATGGGGCTGTACTCTTTCGTGACGAAAGATGATTTCCTGGCTTGCATGAAGGGATTCGGCCAAGGCGAATACAACGGCATCCGTCACTTGGCACCCCATGTCATGATGAAGTTGGATGACGGCTTCACGATGCCGAACGGTGTTTTGCATTCCCCCACCGACCTGTGCACCCACGAACTGCACGTCACCATGGACGAGCACTTCCTGGCCGAAGACGTGACCCTCGACGGGCGTATCAGTGCCGAGGCAGCTTTTTATGCTTGCCGCGAAGAAGACTACCCTGCGTCGCGGCACGAAGACTGGGATTACCTGGTCGAAAAGTTCGACTTTGCCGCCAACCAAGATCCCGACTTCGTCAAAAAGAATTCGCGCCCGGCCATCACCGCGGAAGAATTCAGTGGCGAAGGGGTCGACGCCAAGTGGATTGTTTACGGCGATTTACTCGGCGACCAGAAGTGTTCGATCCTCCGGCTCATCTTAGCCCCAGGTGCCAAAACGACCTTCAGCCCAGAGTGCCCGACCATTTTCCACACCAACGGCGGTAGTGGTCGCGTCGGCAAGTACGAAGTGCGTTATCACCAAGATATGGTTCTCGGCGAGATCTATCCCGAAATCGGCTTCATCACCCAAGCCGCACTGTCAGGCGGCGGTGTGGAAATCGAAAACACCGGCAACGAACCATTCGTGCTTACATTCGACTTCCCCCAAAACGCCCACAGCAAAACGCCTGGGGTGACGGCAACGTAATCAACGCCCTGCATCCCACCACGCACGCCAGCACTTTGCTGGCAGCGAATAACCCTAGGATGTCATCCCGAATCTGGCTGGATGACATCCTTTTTGTTTTTGCTGGGCAGTCATGTAAGCTGAAACAAGTGGATCAAATCGTTACCCATTGCATGACAGCAACATGAACATCGACATCCAAGTTGGCGACGTCCTTCTGTATCCGGCAGATTTATTGATTGCAACCGCGAATCCTTGGTTGAATCTTTCTGGCGGAGTGAACGGAGCGATTCTCGCAGCTTGTGGTGAGGTGATTCAGCGTGATCTGCATGATCAGTTAAGCGAGCTAAAGGTCGCGGCGGTTCCACCTGGTTCGATCCTGCACACCGGTGCCTACGGCTTGCCATTTCGACATATCTTACACGCTGTGGCAATCGATCCGTTTTACGATTCCTCGATCGAACTCGTACGGCAGACGTTCACCTCGGCCCTGAAAGCCGCAGTCGAACTGGGCGCGAAAACGGTTACTTCCCCCACGCTGGCCACCGGCTATGGTCCTCTATCCATCCAAGACTTTGGCCACGCCGTGGCAGGCATCGCCGACGAACGTTTTTCCTCGTTAAGCGTTACAATTGTTGTCCGCAGCGACGAAGTTGTCGAGCAACTGCGCCAAGGAATTGATGGAGACCGGTAGCGACTAGAATAGTGAAGTGGACCCCATTATTCGGACCACGGGCTTAGATAGAAAACCTCGCAGGGCTTGGTGCTTCGAGACGGCCCCCTATGCTGCTGGCAGGATGAGGTGTTTTGAACTATTGAGGCTTGTTTCTCAGTGCTTCTTGAACTCAACGACCCAGACATGCACGGACGATTCCAACTTTTGCATTTCGTCTAGCATAATTTCCTTTGCCTTCGCCTGATTGAAGCCGCCTGAACCGGCTCCGATTAGGGGAAAGGCAATGGACTGGAAGTTGTTATCATTGGCGACTTCGATTGCATTACGAACAGAATTACGGATCGACCTTTCCGAAGCCCGCCACAGCATGTTGATCCCGGCAACGTGGATGATGCCCTTAAAGGGTAGTTTTCCAGCGGATGTCAGCACGGCTGTCCCTAGTGGCATTGGCCCATGCTTTGCCACTTCCTTAAAAGGGCCAGTGCCGCCACGTTTTTTGATCGCACCAGAGACGCCTTGGGGAAGCAGCAGCCACCACGGAATGATATTTCGATTCCAAGCGTTGACGATTACGTCCACATCTTGGTCAAGAAGATCGCCTTGGATTACCGTGACATTCAAAGTTTCGTCCTCAACCAATTGGGTTACGCTATTCACAACTTGCAAATCATTGCCAGGGTGCCATGCTCATGTCTTCATGAGCATGAGCAGCTGCAGACAATTTTCTACTCACTCTAATGAGTCAAATCACCCGGCAGACGTGAACATGGCACCGTGGCAGATTACCCATCATGGCGCAATCAGCGTGGCGTTACCCCGCTAAAGTTCGTGACACAGAAAACGAGATGGCGTCTGGTCTACGACAATTTTATTCCGTTGCACACGACTTGCCATGCTTGTTCGCCAAACCTGTCGTCACTGTAGCACGACACGACCCCTCGTAGCATCGCAACGACCCATTCACAAGAATCGTCATCAAATGCGTCGAATGGCGAAGTTGCATTGTAGGTAACCTTTGCTGTTTGCTCTGCCACTGCTAGTACATACGACAGAATGTCATCTTCCAGTGCCCTTCTTGAATTCCTGTCATGCTGGAGAGTAATGTCCCTTACTTTCGAAAACAACCGGTGACCGCTGCTCCATTTTTGCGTTGTCAAAGCAGCCTGTTCAACTTCAGTCAGTAAGGGATTCGACACACCAGACTTCTCCATGACCAATCGAAGAATTCGGGCGGCCCAAAATGGCTGTGCCGAAATGGGAAGATGTGAACAAATCAGAACTCCGGCCTCATAGCCACGATTTTCGACCCAGTGCTGTTCTGCTTCATTTAACCAATTGCAAGCATTCATAAGCGGAGAAAACGAGTCCTGACACAAATGGCACGAGCTTAAGCAGAACGTTGATTGCGAACACGCCGGGTGCTCCGGGCATCTTGCCCGGGTTTGGATGCCGTTTCGCTTCTCTGAAGTCCACGACAGCTAGCGGCAAACTGGCCACGGATTCCAAAGCAGCCGAAAACAGTCTGACCCTGGCAGCTTGATTACCTGGTTGGGCATGTCCCTGCTTCCCAGGCACGGGCCAGAGGCACCGTGGCACACAAAGAGGTTTCATTCGCCAGTGCCACCCGCCGCCGTGGCTAGTCAAAGTGCAAAGTCCCCTCCGCTGAGATCCTAGCCGCAGTGTATCCACGTACATATGGATAACGCAAGCGATAAGATTTCCTGCGATTCGCATCCGTAAAATTGGCAAATTCATAATAAGGCAAGATTCGATCAATCTCTGTCTGACGCCTGCTAGGGTCGCCATACAGCTTCACTCCTCGCCATCCGCTGCATATCCTAAATCGCAATGCGTAAGCACAGAGAGTATATTTAACGTTTGAGCGAGGCATGCAATTGATTTGCAACTTTAAGCCCAGTCTGGCGTTGCACTCAGCCCACTCAAAAGTCTTCTTGCCATGTTCCCTAGCGAATTTAGGCGGTAACGTATATCGAAAGAATTCCGGTTCTGGCCATCCGAGCCGTGCGGCAAGGTCTTTCACGAGACCTGGATTCATCACGCTTTGGGTCTCCTTGGTAGCAATGAAGACAAATGGGCAACGACCTTCCTGCGATTACGCGTTAACAACATGCTCACGAAGACGTGAACATGGCACCCTGGCTAAACGCCCAAGACGCCAACCGTACCGACAAATTCCCCAGAGTGAAATAGAAGTTGAGGGTAATTGAAAGGTTGGCCGGACGGTTACTCTACGATACAATCGCAAAGCCAAATCCGAAACAGGAAGTAGCCTGCCGGTGATGCAGTACCACGCGGATTGAGATCGCTTGGTTACGCTTTCGCTAACCCAGCCTACAGGACTAGCGACAAGCAATTATGACTCCCGATATCAACGCAGATATTATCGCAGCCGAATCAATTGGTGGAATTCAACTCGGCAGTGACTCACGCGAAGTCCTTAACTTACTTGACAAGACTCACAATCGATTTTCTTGCCTCAAGTATGTTGTCGGCGACTTCTTGTGCACGCAAGTTACGCTTGAACACGTTGGCCTATCTTTCGTACATGACGAGGGAAATCGGATCATTGGCGTCACTTGTAGGCCTCCTTACGCGGGGCGATACCGGCAGAAGTTTTACCCCGGAATAACCGTCGGCAAGTTGCGAGAAATGGCAGCCACTACACTCGTTATTCACGGATACATTATCGTTGACAAGGAATTCGGCGTACTATTTTCTGTCCCGGAGAAATACGCTGGAAAATTCTACGATGACATTGACACAATTGAACAGCTTCCCAGTCATATGGCTCTGAATGAAATTTTGGTACGTGACCGAGAGTGGTGGCGTTAGAAGATTGTCAGCGAGCTGGGGCGAAGGAAAGGAGACGAGGGAGATTCGATCTATCCCGCCCTCAATCGGAGCAATGCCCGGCAGGTGATTTTTCGCAGGGCGGAGGACTACGAAGCGTTACTTCACGTGTTGGGTGAAGGCTTGCAGCGGTCCCCTGTCGAACGGTCGGAGTTAACGCTGAGGCCCAATCACCGGCACGTGGTGCTTCGGCCCGCCGACGATGGCATGGTGGGGCGAATCTGCGGTGAGTTACAGCCACGCATAAGTAGCACCACCATGCTCACTATCCTACCTCTGGCGAAGGTCACTTTTTTCAGTCCCGCTTCAAGAGCTTTCCAGTTGCCGACGACGATCACTTTTTGATCGTCTGCCAATACGTCGAGCGGAACAGGGTACGGGCCAATCTGGTCTAGCAAGCAGAAGATTGGCTTTGGGGATTCTCTCTTTCGGTGGTCACGGGAAGAAGGTCGAAGCCCTAACCTGCGTTCTCCTTGGCCCATTCCCCATTTCCCGGTCGCCTAATTGGATCAAGTTTGGGGTGAAGGTCATTGGGCTATGGATCTTTCATAACGGATGGATCAGGATTTGGTGAGCACTCCAAGCTCTCCACGAGCAACTCAAAGTCTGCCAGGATTTGCTCGACCGACCAATTCTCCGATCGCACTTTCGCAATTCTCGTCATTTTCTGGCGTAAACTTTGATCATCCCACAGACGTGTGATGGCGTCGCCCCAAGCTACAAGCTCTTCCGCTGTAATCAACTCGCGGGAGCTAGGCGTAATTCGCTCAGGAATTTCCAGGGGGATTCCTCCGTCGCCAATCACTTCAGGCAGGGCACCGCGATTGCTGCCAACAACGAGGATCCCGTTCATCATCGCCTCGGCCGCGACCCTCCCAAAGGTTGATAACGTCCTAATTAATGCGCTCAATTGAGAGCCAGCTCTGGCTCTGGTATGGATTTGATTACGAACATCAACCAACCAGAACCGAGGACTGACCATGACGAATGTACCAGAAGATCACGCGAGTGAAGAGATCCGAGATGTGATTTAGATT
>NZ_QPEX01000038.1 GCF_003335505.1 Bremerella cremea | reverse complement strand
CCCCTGCCCCCTCCCCGCCCGGTTCCAAAATCGAATCAGGCGGCAGAGACGCTTGTCTTGTCTGAGCAAGAAACACTGAGCGACTACTCTTTGGCAAGTTCTCCGCCGCCGCTTAAAGGGGCGCAGAAAAACAGCATGACCAATCGGGACTACAACCCCGCTGGCATCCCTCGACCGATCGAAAAGCAGCCTCCTGCGCTCCCGTTTTCACAATTAGAGCCTTATGTCAGCTTGCCTGAACTCAAGCCAGAGACCGCAACCTACGAGGGAGCGATCGAGTTCGGCACGATCGCGGCGGAGGTTGCGGCGGAAATGGAGTTGTCGATCGAAAGCGCGGCCGTAAACCTCGCCGGACGCCGGTTCCATCTGGTCTCGCGCCCTGCCAGCGAAAGTGACCACCGTGCTTGGGATGTCCAACTGGCGGCTGCTACAGAACAAGAACCTGCTACCAGCAAGTCGGTCGGGCATGTTTGGGCCGATTCAGCAGGGGCGCTCAAGTTTCATTGGAATGCCGAGGCCGAGCAAGAAGAGGCCGAGCAACTGCAAAACACCCTTTTGCTCTGCTCGCACAAAGAACATCGCCACGCGATGGCCTTACGAGTGCCCGACATCCTGCCTGAAATTGGCATGGATCTGTCGGGTGAAAATGGAAAAGACCTGACAACGATCGTCTCGTTGCTGACGCCTCCCCAAGCCGACACATTACGGCTGACGATCGACTACCCGGACGAATTGGCCGTTCCCGTTGAAGCCGAGCCAGCGAACCGCACCGCGCCGCTTGGCGAAGGCATGATGCTGAAGCTTGGGGTGGAAAAAGATGTCGTGCGTGGCGAGATACGTATTCTTGCCAGGCAAAAAACAGACAATCAGATTCAGCTTTCGGTTTCTCCCAAATACCGACAAGAGGGAGATGGCAAGCTGGCCGATTTGACCCAAGAGAAACTGGTCAGCCAGATTTCTCGCCTGCAGCGTTTGCTTTCAAAAGACACCGAAGAATTGGCCGCAGCCTATGTCAATCTGCCAACCTACCTGGCCAACATGAAAAAGCTGCAAGGGACCGTTCCCCGCAATAAAGACGAGGCCGGCGCAAAAGCACGCACATTGATTCAGTTGGAAGGCTACGTCAAGAAATGCCAGTCCGCAATTCGGGCCAAAACGCGAACGATGCCCGCCTCGTACGAGGCCCTGCATCGGATTATCGAGGCGGCTAAGCTGGGGCGAAAGCTGAACAACAAAGCCCCGCTGCAATACTGTCTTTTCGCCGAGACCCCCAGCGGCCCAATCGTGCTGGTCCAAGGAAATCAACCGGTTGAAGCGGAGCAGAAAGAAGATGCCTTTGCATTTCTCGACAACACGCCCGGCCCCACCGGAACTTGGCTTAAACTGAATCCAGAATTGCAGATCGTTCAATTCTCTTCCGGTGGCTCGATCTCGGCGACCGATGCTTCTGGCAAACGCAGCTTAGCGAGTGGCAGTTGGCGTGCGGAGGGGGAGTTGATCCATATTTCGTATGGCGGAACCTCCGACGATTTTAACTTCTACAACGGGGTTGCTATCGCGACAGAAGATGGCAATGCCTTCTTTCGAAAGTTCTAATGGCCCCGGCATTTCGCGACGATCCAAGGCGACTGCTCGGCTGAAAAGCAATCTCTGGGCTGGTTGAAATAAAAAGATAGACACAAAGGCTATATTTGTCGATAATCGCCTTTCAGCGAGTGTTTCGAACCGCTAGATGCGGTGATAAGCCACGATCGAGGCTACCTCGTCTTATCGTCCCCCCTTGAACGTTCGTTCCTGAGAAAGGCAAGTCGATGATATCGTTTTCCCTGCGCGCTACGGCCGCGATTTGGATTGGGACAATCTGGCTTAGTAGTGGGTTTGCCCAAGAGGCAATCATTTCGCTTGAGCAGGCGCAACCCACCCAGGCTGCTGACGAAAACGCTCAAACCGCCGAGGAGTTGCAAGCCGCTTTTGACAAAGCGCCGCTGCGATTCGAGTTCACCGGAGGCGAAAGTGGCGACGAAAAGCTCGAGCTCGTCAAACAGCCGCTTCTGAATTGGTCGAACCCTGAACGACGTACGCCAGCAGGGGCCGTTTATATTTGGATACTCGACGGACGCCCGGAAGTGGCCCTCTCGCTTTATCCGAACAATGGTGTGATCGATCAAGAGTTTCAATCTCTTTCGCGGCATCCATTGATCGCAAAGCAAGAAGGGCTGGTTGTCTGGCATCCTCGGCAGCCAGGGCTCGAAATGAAGCCGCTGGAATCCGAGATGAAGCCAGCCGGAAGCAAGCCGGCTCGCCTCCGCCAGATGCGGGCTCTTGCTCGTGAATTCACTTGTAAATTAGCTCCCCCTGGCAAAAGTATTCCTGCCCGCATGTTGCCAGCCCCTTTGTTTCGTTATGCCTCGGAAAAGTCAGGCGTGATCGATGGGGCGCTGTTCGCGTTCGTACAAGGAACCGATCCGGAAGTCTTGCTGCTGATCGAAGCGGTGACTGACGATCAAGGTCAACCAGCTTGGCAGTACGGTCTGGCCCGGATGAGCATGGTGCCGATGGAAGTGCTGCATCATGACGACTCGGTTTGGGAAGTCGACTGGGCCCAGCAAAGCCACAGCACGCCTTATCGAGTGGTTCCTGGTGAATAAATGTGCCTCCTTAAATCGATGGAAAAAAGGCATGACAATTTTTATTAGGAAAATTGCTTGCTTAAAATAGACGAAGCGTCTATGTTCTTGTTTGTCGCGGTTGGGAATGTGTCCTCGCCGCAATTGGCCGCACCCAAATCGGGGAGCCGAACATGCGAATGCTGTCTGCATTTTTCCTGCTTCTTCTGGGCGGCGCTATCAGTGCTCCCACGACCGCACAAGCAGATTCCCGGGGCGAATCGCTTGCCCGCTGGATCAACGAGCGTGGCCGCGAAGTTTGGGGAGAACCGCCTGCAAAGTGCGACGACCTGACATTCGCTCGCCGCGTTTATCTTGATATCGTCGGGCGAACGCCCAGTGTTTCAGAACTCCGCGATTTTCAAGATCTGGGCGAAAACCGCCGCGATATCCTGGTCGAACGTTTGGTCTTTGGCGAAGGTCCACGAGCGGAAACCTACCAGCGGCTCAGCTCGGAAAATCTGGCTCGCCATTGGCGACGCGTTTTGGTTCCGCCCGGAACGGCCGTGGCTGGCTCGACGATGCCGCTGGAAGCGTGGCTAAAAAATGCGTTCGCCGAACGAACGCCTTACGACGCGATGATGCGTGATTTAACTGCCATTCAAGCAACCAACGAAGCGGGCAGCTATTACCAACTGCTGGGCGGTTTGCCGGAGAACTACGTTAGCCACCTTTCTCGTTCGGCACTTGGGGTGCGGATTGAATGTGCCCAATGCCACGATCACCCCTTTGTCGATTGGAAGCAGGCAGACTTCTGGGGCCTGGCCGCTTTCTATAGCAATATTCCCGTCGGAGCAGACAACCAACCTAATTCCTCGGTTGCCGGAAAGATTACGTACGAAGGGAAGACCTATCCCGCTAAGTTTCTGTGGAGCGACCAGCCGTTAGGTGAAAAGACTAACGCCCCGCGGGCTCGTTTAGCCACGTGGCTCACTTCCAGCGAAAACCCCCAGTTCTCGGCCACGGCCGTGAATCGAATCTGGCAATACCTTGTTGGCCATGGCCTTTATCCCGATGTCGACAACCTCGACCTGGCCACCCCCGAGCAGCGACAGTTTCTCGATCAACTTGGCGAGCGTTTCGCTCACGATGGTTTCGACGTGCATGGACTGGTCGCGGCGATTTGTAAGTCGGATTGGTATCAAGCCGAAACCAACGCAGCCCCAGCCGGCGACGCCCCTTTTCAGCGTCACTTGAAAGTGCTCAGCCCTGAACAAGTCTTCGATTCGTTAGAGCAAGCATTGCTCTTGCCGGTCGGGCGGGTCGACCAAGACGCGCCACGCTGGACCGGCGAACGAATGCAATTGGTCAATCGTTTAAGTGAAACTGTCGGAGCCACCCCGGAAGATTATTCCGCCGGTATTCCTCAGGCCTTGATGCTGATGAATGGACGACTCACCAACGAAGCGATCGACCTCGAAAGCAGCCGCCTCTTACGGGCCGTGGTAGAAACGCCGTTTTTCAACGATCGCGACCGGCTAGATACGCTGTTCCTGGCGGTGCTAACCCGCAAACCAACCGAGGCAGAACGTCTCGCTTTGATCAAGTTCGTTACCGATAATTCCGCCGAAAAATCGCAGCAGCAAGCCTACGGAGAAATCCTTTGGGCCCTGCTCAACAGCCCGGAGTTCGTGCTATGTCGATAAATGACGCGCTCGATTCGTTCACCCGTCGCGATTTGATGCGGATTGCTGCCGCTTCGCTGAGCGGGGTTAGCTGTTCCGGTTGGTTGCCGAAGCTGGCCCAGGCGGCTGCTGGGAAGAAGCCTGCCAAGTCGTGCATTCTGCTCTGGATGTCAGGCGGGCCGAGCCAGATCGATACGCTCGATCCCAAGCCTGGTCATGCCAATGGAGGACCGACCAAGGCCATTTCGACTGCGGTGCCAGGGATCGAGCTAAGCGAAAACCTTCCCATGCTCGCCAAACAAATGAAGCACATTGCGTTGGTGCGATCGATGAAGACCCGCGAAGGAGATCATGGTCGCGCCACACAATTGATGATGACCGGTTATCGCCCGATGGGAGGCAACATCGAGTATCCGGTCCTAGGGTCGCTCGTAGCCGAGCGCCTTAAGCCTGCCGCCGCCCAATTGCCTGGTTTCGTGGCGATCTCCCCGTTCCGACCAGGCAATTTGGGCGCCGGTTTTCTTGGCCCTCGTTTCGCACCGCTGATGGTTTCGGGAGCAAGCAACAATCCTAACACCCGCGCCGACTTAACGGTCGAAAACCTCGATCCAGCCGGGATCGAACGAACCGAACTGGCGCAGCGCAAATTCTTGCTCGAAACGCTTCGTACCGGCATGCCGGCCGAGACAGGGGCGGCCAGGACGCATGCGGCCGTCTACGATCAAGCCTTGCGGATGGTCGAAACGCGCGGCGAAGGGGCATTCGATCTCGATCAAGAACCTACCGAGCTACGTGATGCCTACGGACGCAACCGTTTCGGGCAAGGCTGCTTGCTGGCGCGGCGTTTGGTCGAGCGCAACGTGCCGTTCGTGGAAGTCACCCTTGATGTAGCCGCCGATGCCACCTGGGATTCGCATCTGAATAATTTCCGCACGGTAAAAACAATGTGTGAAACGCTCGACCCGGCCTGGTCGACGTTGCTTACCGATCTCCAGCAGCGTGGTCTGCTCGATTCGACATTGGTCGTTTGGATGGGGGAATTTGGACGCACGCCCCGCATCAATCCTAATTCAGGCCGAGATCACTTCCCCGATGCTTGGAGTGTCGCCTTGTCGGGAGGAGGCATTCAAGGGGGAAGTGTGATCGGTTCGACGACGCCGGATGGCATGGCGGTAAAAGACCGCCCCGTTCGTGCCGCCGATCTGCTAGCTACGGTGTTCGAGGCGATTGGCGTTCCCGCTACGGCAGAGAACTACATGGGAGACCGCCCGATTCCGATCGTCGATGGTGGCCAGCCCATCGAGGAGTTACTCGGATGATCGCTTCTTCGATCCTACATCGCCGAGCCGTAGCAGCCGCACGGGTTACTTGCCTTGCCGGACTACTTGGCGTGCTGCTCGTGGCAAATCCGCTGGCCGCCGCCGAGCCTGCTGCCGGCCAGCACGATATGTTGCTGCTCTTGCCGACGGGCCCTATTCACGTGCGGGCTTGGATCACCGACGGCGGTCAGCCGCTGCAGCAAGTTCGGCAGAACTATATCCAGCAACTAGTCACCTCGCTCGATACCGACAGCGACGGCAAACTCAGCCGAAGCGAAACGATGAAGCATCCGCTGTTTGTCAGCGGTCGGCGGTACGAAAACAATCCATTTCTCGATTCCCTCCGCAGCAAACGCCCCTATACCGATCGCGAGATTGAACTTGCGGTTGATCGTGTTGCCGGGCAACCAGTCGCATTTCGGCAGAACAACACGTTCGCAGAGCAAGACCTGAGTGTCTTCCGAGTGCTCGATCAGAATGAATCAGGCCTGATCGATCGCGCCGAAATGCGGCTGGCCCCTGCCCAGATCGCCGAGCGAGACAGCGACTTCGACCAGTGCATCACGTTCAACGAATTCCTGCAAGACTCTCCCGATGTGCCGGCCGATGTGGTGATCATGTCGGTGGTCGATACGCCTCCTACCTCGCTGCATTCCGAACTACTCCGCGATGCCAGCGAACCGGTTCTGGCGGCGCGCCTCGTGCGGCTTTACGATCAAGATCGCGACGCACATCTTTCTGCCCCGGAACTAGGCTGGAGCGACCAGCGCTTGGCTGCCTTAGATACCGACCACGATGGCCGCTTGAGCATGCAAGAGCTCGGCTCGATTGCCCAGGCCCAGCCTGACATGCAGATGACCGTTGATTTAGCCAAACCGCAGCCCGAGGCCATGCGGCTTGTATCGCCAGAAAACGAAACGCAACTGCCGGCACGAATCGAGCGCGGCAATGTGCGGCTGAGCATTAGTTATCGATATCGTGATCCGGTGGAAGAAGCCCGGCGGAATGCAGAAAACGCGTTCAATTTAATCGATGTTGACGCCAACGGTTATCTCGACCGAGACGAAATTGCCGAACATCAACGGTTCGAGCGTTACTTGTTCGACGCGATGGACGAAGATGACGACGACCGGGTTTTCGCCGCCGAGATGTTAAAGTACGTCACCAGCTACGCCGAAGCGGCTTCGACCTCGTGCCAGGCCACGCTCGTCGATACAGGAAACGGTTTCTTTCAAATGCTCGATGCAAACGACGACGGGCGTATCTCGATTCGCGAACTTCGCGAGTGCGAACAACGGCTAGTTGGCGTCGCCGGTGAAGACAACACGATCAATCCTTCGCGACTGGCGAAGTCGTTTCGGATTGAGTTTGAACGAGGGGGCGTCAGCCTGTTTGGTCGGGTCGACCGCCCTGATGCCCAATCCCCCGCCGTCCCCTTACGCAACCAAGCCGGACCGATTTGGTTTCAGCGGATGGACCGCAACGGAGATGGCGACCTCACCTGGGACGAGTTCCTCGGTCCGCGCGAAGTGTTCGAACAATTAGATGCCGATCAAGACGGCCTGTTAGATCCTACGGAAGCTGCCCAAGCCCACGAGAAGACCCCATGAGCAATACCATTGATCCCACCGCCCAGCACGATGGCAAGCTGTTACAACAAGTCGAGCGTCTGCGTGATGCCCGCGAGCAATTGCGGGAAGAAATTGGCAAAGTCATTGTCGGCCAACACGAAGTGGTCGACTTGCTGCTCTTGGGCCTCTTGTGTCGCGGCCACGTGTTGCTGCATGGGGTGCCAGGGCTCGGCAAAACATTGATGGCTCGCACGTTGGCCAAAACGCTTGATTTACAGTTCAAGCGAGTCCAATTCACGCCCGACCTAATGCCATCGGACATCACCGGGACCGATGTGATTGAAGAACGGGAAGGAGGAGGCGGGCATCGTTTGAAGTTTGTGCCAGGACCGATCTTCACCAACTTCCTGCTCGCCGACGAAGTCAATCGTACCCCGCCCAAAACCCAAGCGGCGCTGTTGCAAGCGATGCAGGAACACGAAGTTTCGATCGGCAACACCACATACCCAATCGAACTCCCTTTCTTTGTGGTCGCCACGCAAAATCCGATTGAAATGGAAGGAACCTATCCCCTGCCCGAGGCCCAGGTCGATCGGTTTATGTTCAACATCCGTGTCCGTTATCCGACCGTCGCCGAAGAGGCCGCGATCATTCGAGGGACCACCGGCCGCGAAACGGTTGAGCCTGAAGCGGTACTTTCTTCGGACGACTTGTTGCGATTGCAAGAGATCGTCCGCAGTGTTCCCGTTTCGGACGATGTCGTGCATTATGCCGCCCGCTTGGTCAACGCGACCCGCCCAGTGCGCAGCGAACAGGGCGAACGGACGCCGATTGAAGTGATTGAGAAGTACGTGACCTACGGAGCCAGCCCCCGCGCTGGGCAAGCGTTGATTCTCGCCGGCAAAGCCAAAGCCGTGCTCGAAGGACGCTACCACGTTGATTTCGCCGACGTCAAATCGCTCGCGCATCCGGTCCTGCGGCATCGCTTGGTGCTTAACTTCCATGGTCGCGCCGACAATATCGATTCCGACGACGTCATCGACAAGCTGCTAGCCGCCGTGAAGGAAGAAGCGTGATGATCTCCGCAGAGCGCCCGGCAAATCCCGATTCCAAAGCCAACCCTGGTTGGCTGCCGCCGGAAGAACTGGCCCGGCTGAACTCGCTTGAACTGCGCGCTCGGGGCGTGGTCGAAGGATTTCTGCAAGGACTGCACCCGAGCCCGTTTGTCGGTTACAGCGTCGAGTTCTCGGCCCATCGTCGCTATGGCCCAGGCGACGACTTACGGCATGTGAATTGGAAGGTCTTCGCCCGACAGCGCAAGTTGTACGTGAAAGAGTTCGATGCAGAAACCAACTTGAACTTGTATCTGTTGGTCGATGCCAGCTGTTCGATGCGTTGTCGTGTTGACGGGGCGATGACCAAGCACGATTACGCGGCGACGTTGGCCGCCGCCCTGGCCTGGCTGGCCATGAAGCAGCGCGACGCCGTGGCCCTCGGCTTGATGGACGACGGCATTACCGATTACCTCGATCCTTCCGCCAAACCGGGACGCTGGGAAGAATGCTTGAAGCTGCTATCACGCAGCCAGGCCCAACCGGTGACAGCCCTGGGCAAGTCGTTAGAGCAAGCCTCGGCATTGGCCCGGCATCGCGGGATTGTGGCGATATTCAGCGACTTGGTCGACGACACCGCAGCCATCGAACGCGGACTAGTGCAACTTCGGCATCGCGGGCACGAAGTGGTGTTGTTTCACTTGCTCGATCCGTGCGAACGTCACCTCACGCAAAAGGGACGCTTACGCGTGACCGACCTCGAAGGCGGGGCGCAATTGATGACCGATGCTGAAGGGATTCGAGCCGCCTATTTGAAACGAGTCGACCGCTGGTGCGCTGAACTCGCCGATTTGTGCGTCCACCAAGGCGTTGACCGCATCGAGCTAACAACCGACAAACCGCCAGCAGCGGTCCTGTTTGATTACCTGGTACGAAGATCGACCTAAGTATGAACTTTTTGCAAACCACATTCCTCCTGGCCACTGCCGCCGTCGCGATTCCGGTGCTCTTGCATCTGTTGAATCGTTGGCAGGCTCGCCATATCGAGCTAGGGACGATGCGGTTTCTGGAAGAAGTCATGCGCGAAGGCGCCCAGCGTCGCAAGATTCGCCGCTGGTTGCTTCTGCTCACTCGTTGTTCGCTCGTTTTGCTGCTGGCCTTTCTGTTTGCCCGCCCTTTCCTTTGGCAGCAAAAACCACAACAAGGTCAACACGTGCGGTTGATCTTGATCGATCGTTCGGCCAGCATGGCCATGAAAGGGAACGCTGGCCGCTTGATCGACGACGCCGTGAGCGCCGCAGCCGAGTGGTCTGCCGAACGTCGCGCCGACCAAACCGTGCAGTGGGCCTGGTTCGATTCGCAGGTCGAGCCCCTGGAAGCCGGCGTCACTCGGCCTTCGTCTCCGCAGATTTTGAGTGGCGATACCAATTACCTGGCCGCACTCCGCTGGGCACGAGACCGTTTGCATCTCGACCGCGCCACCCAAGGCGAAGTCTTGCTGGTTACCGATATGCAGCAAAGCGGTTTGGTAGGCGAAAGTCTGACGGATGAAGCGGTCTCGCTGCCGCCGGACGTGCCGTTCCATTTGATCGATGTTGGTCGCCCTGCCGCCAACAACTTGGCGATCACCGCCGTCACCACCCCGGGCAAACGGATTGGCATCGACGACGAACTTGAGTTCAAGGTGACCTTGTTCAACTACGGCCCCCTGCCCTACGAAGAGGTCCCTCTAACCGTAGCGATTGCCAGCGAAGAGCGAACCGCGCGGGTGAAGAAACAGATCGGTGTAGCTGCCGGGCAAGCCAGCGAAGTGACATTCGCGTTTGGCAAGTTGGAACCAGGCTTCTGGCGAGCCACCGTCTCGCTCGACATCGAAGACGATCTGGCGGCCGATAACCGCCATTTTGCCGCCGTCCAAATCGCCCGTCCGCTTGAGGTGTTGGTGTTGGATTCTGGTTCCAGCAAAGCCGGCACCAGCGCTGAAAGCTACTACTTAGCCACGGCGCTACAGCAAGACAGCACCACTCCACTTCCCAGCGCCACCCCGGAGAACGACAGCCCGCCCCGCTTAGGGCGTTTTCGGGCGGTGGTTCATTATTTAGAAGACGCTGGCGTTCCGAGTATTGATCCGGCAACGCATCCGCTGGTGGTCGTTGCCGATGCCGGGCGTGTTCCCTTGAACGCCATCGAGAAATTAGCAACGTACGTACGGGCCGGAGGCAAACTGCTGATCTTCGCCGGCGACGCGTACGACAACGACGTGTGGGGGGCGTGGGAGATGTCTGGCCTCGCCCCCGGCAAGTTGCAAGCCCCGCGACGAAGCGGCGTCATGCCGTTTCGCATCACCTCGGTTCAACCAGGGGCGATGTTAGAACCGTTTGAGGATCCCCAGCGAAGCGACCTTAGCCGGTTGCGTTTCGAGAAGGTGTTACCGGTCGAAGCCGACACCACGACGCAGGTCTGGGCTTCGTTCGATAACCGCCAGCCTGCGGTTACCAAGCATCAACTTCAGCAAGGGGATGTCGCCTGGTTTTTGGCCAGTGCCGATTCTCAGTGGAGCAATTGGACGACCAGCCCGTTGTACTTGCCGCTGGTGCAGCAAATCGCGGCGGACCTGGTCAAGCTAACCGGCGAAGGGCTCATTCTCGATCGCCGCGTTGGCGACCAAGATCAAACCACGCCGCTTGCTACAGCAATTAACAACGAACCACTCACTCCAGCGACCTTCACCCGGCCCGGCTTCCTGCCGCAGGGCGAGCAACTGGTGGTGGTGAATTCCACTTCGAAAGAGTCCGACCCGACACGGCTCGATAAACAGGCGTTTGCCGATCACTTTGGCCTGAAGCTGGCAGGCGAAACGCCCGACCAAGTGGATGCTATGGTGGCTGGCCAGACGCGAAAAGAATTGTGGCCGTGGTTTGCTGCGGCCGGGTTGGTCTTGATGGTTTTCGAGTTTGCCTTGGCGAACCGGACCTCGGCGTGATAGAAGTTCCTGGAAATAGGATGCAACTCCCATGAACGCACCAGCGGTTCTGATCAAGCTCTCGCAGCGTTTCCATACGCTACGCCGCCGCCACATGGCGGTCCAGATTGGCATTGCGAGTTCGCTGCTGGTGGTCGCCCTCTTAGGGGCGTGGGGGGTACTGGCCGGGTGCGATTATGTCTGGGAACTACCCCTGACCACGCGCCGGGTTGCCGCTGCCGTGGTAGTGGTTGGCATTCTGCTCGGCTTCAGTTGGCAGATTTATCGCATCGTTCGCGGCACACGAGCCCGCTCGTTCGCCACGCTGCTTGAGAAATCGTTCGAGCCGTTTGGCCAACGCATCCGCACGGTGCTCGATACCGTGGCAGGGCGTGTCGAAGGGCCTGCGGTGATGCTGACTGCTTTGGGGCATCAAACGCTCGGCCGCTGGGAAACGACTACCCCGGAGCGGATTGTTCCGCTGCGGAAACTGCTTATCGGCGTGTTTCTAGTGGTGCTGGCCAGCGTGGGGGTGGCCGTACTGTTTTTTACTAGCGACCAATGGCAAACGGCCCTCCTTCGTTCCACCGGCCGCGATCTTCCCTACACCACGTTTCACGTTCAGCCCGGCAATCACAGCATTCTGGAAGGGTTGCCAGTCGAGGTGGCGCTGACCCTGGATGGACGAATCCAACGCGATGTGACCCTCCGCTATCACTCTCTGCCCTTCGAGGCAGCCGGAGAAATATCGAGTGCCGCCGAAAAGCCTGCTTGGGTCGAACTCGAGCTCTTGCCTAGCGAAAGCAACGCGGCCCTCTTCACCGCGCAGCTGGGTAAAGCGGCCCGGCCGCTGGAGTATCAGTTCGTTACCAGTGCCGGCGAGACCGAACTGTTTCGCATCGATGTGCGCCCCCGCATCGAAGCTCGACGGATAGTGACCACCGTTTCCCCGCCTGCTTACACTCGGCTTGAATCTCGCCTCGTGTCCGACACCGATGTCACCGCGCTGGCGCTCTCGCGCGTTGAAGTCACCATCGAAACGAATCACCCGTTGCATCAGGCCGAGCTGACCATCATGGGGCAAGATACTTCCACCCTGCTCGAAAATGCCCCGTCAGAAGATCGCCGCCAATGGACGTTCGAGTTGCCCTGCCTCAAATCACTCTCGTGGCAGTTCACTGGGTACGGGCAAGATCAAACGCCACTCAAACCCGTTTCTGGTCGCTTGCGCGTACAAACCGATCAAGCACCAAGCCTTACCTGGCGTAGTCCCACGCAAGAGCTCCGCGTCAGCACGCTGACCGAAGTGCCACTGCAGCTTCTTGTCTCCGATGACTTCGGCGTGCAGGAAACAGGCATTGTCTTTCAGTTGGGGGGCGAGGAAGAATACGAACTGGCCAACTGGACCGAAAGCGAACAAGAAAACGCCGCTCCACCCACGACCCGTTTGCGTTTGGAAGAGACCTTGCCGCTCGAATCGCTGGCTCTAACCGAACGAGATTATATTGCCTATTACGCCTACGCGATCGACAACCACCAGCCCAACCCGTCCCGCGTGGAAAGTGACGTCCGTTACATCGACATCCGCCCGCTCCGGCAATTTTTCTCGGAGATCGAATTGCCACCCAACAATGGCGGAGGTGGTTCCGTGGTGGTGCAGCTCGATGAAATCATTCGCCGCCAGCGTTTCATGATCAATCGCACGCGCCGCCTGACCAAGGCGACCGGCGAAGACCTGACCCAGCAATTGCGCACGATCGATCGTCTGGTCGAAAATCAAAGTGAATTGGCTGGCGTCGCGCGGTTTCTCGCCGAGTTCCTCATTTCGCAAGGTAACGACGACGTCGAGGCCCTCAATCAGGCCGAGGCGACCATGCTGCAAGCTTCCGACTCGTTAGCCGCTGCGAATTTCGACCTGGCGTTGGTCCAACAGGAAGACGCCCTCCGATCGCTGGCCGAGGCACGGCGAACCGTGGAGTTGGCAATTAACAAAGGGCAGTTACCATTCCAGAGACAAGCTTTACGACGTTTCAACCAGCAAATGCGGCAAAAGCTCCGCCTCAATCGTCCCCAAAGTCCCAAGCAGTTGGCCGATTCGCTGCAGCAAATCGCCCGGCAGCAGCGCATGCTGGCAGTCCGCGCGCAGAAAATCGGGCCTGATACGCCCGAGGAAGAAGGGGATGAGCTTTACGCCGACCAAATCGATTTGCTAGAGCGGGTTCGCACGATCGAAAACGATGTGTCCGATCAGTTGAATCGATCGAAGCTATTCGCCAGCCGCATGCGGGAAGCCCAAGACGCGATGAACTCGCTGGCCAGTCTCGCTCGTGACGGCGAGTTAGAAACCTACCCAGCCGGAGCGGAGCAAGCGAGCGACCAACTGCTGGAACTGGGCGTGCAGTTGCAAGGACTTGCGGCGGAAGAAGCTATCGAGCGCGTCGCCTCACTCCGCGATCTGACTGCCTCGCTGGCCAACTTGGAAAGTGAATTGGCCAAACAACGGCAATCGGCCAGTCCTAGCCCGGCTGACGACTCAGATTCGCCGGCGGAAAACAGCCTTCCACAGCAGCACGCCCAAAAAACGGTCAAGCAGTTACAACGTCGTAGCAAAACGGTCGACGATCTGCTGAACACACCAGCAGAAATTGGCGATGCCGAAACCAGCGAAGTGAACGATCGGCTTCAGCGGTTGGCCGAGGAGAATGAGTTTTCGCAACTGCTTGCTGCCAGTCAAGAAGTCGCTGATGAGCCGCAAGAGTCACCTGGTCAGAAGCAAGAGCAAGCCCAGCCAACCTACGCCCGCGCGATGCAGTATGCCGAAATTGCCGTGCAGCTCGATCAGCTCTTTCGTCAACTGTCCGAACCTCGTTTGGCTCGGCTACGCCAGCTAGAACAGCAAGCCTCGGCCTTGGCCCTGCAAATGCAAGGTGGAGCTGGGGAACAAGGCGAGAACGCGGAGAAGGAGAAAGGGGAAGCGGGAGAACGCTCCCCTGAAGTCAAAGCCGCAATGGCCGAGCTTGAACGGCAACTGCGCGACGAAGGACTGCAACAACTGGCCGAAATGCTTCAGTCGGGCGATCAAGTCGGCGATGCCGCGACGGAGAACGACGATTCCCGTTCCGATAAATTCGATCCCACCCTCCTGCATAGTTCCCAAGGACGCGTATTGCTGGTCGTGCGTGAGATTCAAGCGCGGATTCAAGAAATGATTCTGCAAGATATCACCCCAGACCGCGATATACCGGTGCCACCTCAGTACCAACGAGCCGTCGATCACTATCTGCGTGTCTTAGCAGGAGAAGCAGCCACCATCGAGACCCCCTCGGTCAGCCCAGCAGGAGAGACACCATGATGCAAGTATCCCCTCTGCTTGCCGATACCTACCTTTCCTGGCTGCCCGCTTTTTCCAGCTACGGCTTGTTGGCCTTGCTGTTGGCCTGCGTTGTCCTGTCACTGGGGCTGCGGCTTTGGTGGGGGCCAGCCCACGTGACGCATCAAGTGGGAATCTTCGTCCTGCGCGGCGCCGCTTTGGCGATTATGTTTCTTATTTTGTTGGGGCCGACGGTCGTCGAGGAACAACCGGGCGAAGTCAGCCGCCCCAAGATGCTTTATCTGCTCGATGGCTCGCAAAGCATGCAACTGGGCAGCGAGGAGACCCGTTGGCAGGAAAGCTTGCGGTTTTTGGAAGCAGCGGAAACGGCTGCCGGAAATGCTCAAAGCACCAACGTGCAAGCGTTCCGTTTTGGCCATCGCCTGCAACCGCTGACCGATCAGGCGACGATCTCGCTGGCTGATGACCCCACCGCGACGATCGCCCTCCCAGAAGCAACCGACTCGCGCCTGGGGGACGCATTGCGGCAACTGCTCCCCCAGATTCAAACGCGCTCGGCGGCGGGCATTGTGCTTTGTTCCGATGGCCGCGTGCGGGGATCGGAAGCGGTAGAACGGCTGGCGGAAATATGTGGCGAGGTCCAGGTTCCCATTCATGTCGTCCCCGTCGGACATGCTTCCGGGGCTGGCGATATCGCGATTGTCTCGTTGGTCGTTCCCAAGCGTGTCAGTAAATACAGCGAAAATCAGTTGCAAGTCTTCCTTCGCAGCTACGGCTTCACCGGACAACGCACCATGATTCGCGTACTTAGCCGCGATAAAACCAGCGGAACGCCTGCTACGACGTTGGCTTCGGTACCGATTACCCTCAGCGGCGGGGCCCAGGCCGCGTCGGTCACCTTCCGTGTAAGTGATCGCCCTGAGGACTTAGAAGTGGTCATCGAACCAGTCGAAGGGGAACTTACCGAGCGAAACAACCGCGTCGAAACCCGCGTCGAAATCGATCGCACCAAGATCCGCGTGTTGTACGTGGAAGGCGAGCAAGCCACCAACTTGAACAATGTTTTTGGTGGCTTCTTCGCGTTGGAATCCAGCGATGCTGCCGCTTCGCTCAACGTGCGGGCCGCCTTGCAAGAAGATGACGACATCGAGTGCGTTGTGTTTGAATCGAGCAATGGCAGCATTCCGCGCACGGTGGCGATCGGAAACAATCCACGCGATGCCCTCTTTCCGCGAACGCGGGCCGAACTGTTTGCCTACGACTGCATCATTTTCAGCAACGTCGGCCCGAACATGCTAAGCGAAGATCAAAACCAATGGCTCGCCCAGTGGATTGAAGGACGGGGAGGTGGTTTGATTGTCACCGGTGGCGAGGCACTTGATCCCGATCTGTGGCTCAATTCCCCTTTGACGCCGCTACTACCGGTACGGGTTGAAAACGCACGACCAATCGGGCTGCGTGCTGCCAGCGTCGCTGCTAGTGAAAAGAACCATCCGATCTGGCGATTACGCCTCGAAAAATCGCTGAACGATCAAATCTTGAGCTTGCTGCCTCCTTTGCAAATAAAAGGAGGGGGTTGGCAAGTGAAATCGACCGCCGAGGTACTAGCCGAGGAAACCGAATCGGGGACCGCCGTGATCATGGCCCACCGGGCAGGTCGTGGACGTGTCGTTGTTTCCAGCGCCAATCTCGGCGGCACCGCCCTCACTGATTTGGGTGACAGCTGGGGACCGCAGCCAGAACGTGTCGCCGCCAAGTTTTGGCGAAACCTGGTTTACTGGGCGGCGGAAGGATCGTCGACCGGACGTCGTCGTTTGGTTGCCAATGCCGACAAACAGTTCTATCGGCCCGGCGAGACAATTTCGATTTTAGCAACCGCCTACGACGAAGCGGCCCGCCTGTCGAACAAGTATCGCTTGTGGGCGATGCTCGAACCGAATTCGTTGGAAGATGTCTCCCTTTACTCGCCTGTGTTATGGCCCGATAACGTCGTGCGCGAAAGTGGTGAAGTCGGCTCGCACATCGCGTGGGGGGAAGAACTGCCCCTGGCCGTTGGTAAAGAGGGGGAAGGCTATGGACTTGATCTGCTGCTGAGCGAAATGAACGGAACCGTCGATAGCGGCATGCGAATCGAATTAACCGCTTATGAAGGAGACGAAGCAGAATCGGCCTATGGGCATGGAACTCAGGTCGATAGCAGCTCGCTGGCGATTCAAATCCTCAGCGATCCTTTTGAGCAGCAAAACCCGCTACCCAATCACGACCTATTAAAGCGATTGGCAGCAGTTTCTGGTGGTCAGGTACTTACCCAACCGAGCCAATTGGCCGAGTTACTGGAAGATCGACCCCAAATTGAAGGGCTTCCCCGCAGGGATATCACTCCCGCGTGGAGCCATTGGTGGTTATGGTTAAGCATAGTGGGCTTGTTGTCGACGGAGTGGTTTTGGCGCCGCATCACCGGCCTGGCCTAAGATCGTGCCTTGAGACGATCGATTGCGACATTACTTACGGGAGCCTGGCGTACGCTTGGTGACCACCCAGAGGATTATCGGATGCTAAAGCCTTCGAAGGATGTGACCGCCGCGGAGTTGGCGATTTTAGAACAACTGTGGGAACACGAATCGGCCACGCTCAAAGAGCTTTCTGGCTGGCTGTACGGTTCGACCAGTCCTTCTGACATCGCCACCGTGCAAAAACTGATCGCGCGGTTGGAAGCCAAGCAGTGTGTCGAACGGAACCGCGAAGAATGGCCCCACATCTTCAAAGCGGCCATCAAACGCGAAGACCTGATCAGCAAACGGTTGCAAGCCACCGCCGACGAACTGTGCGACGGTACGCTCAACAGCTTGCTGACACATTTGGTCAAGTCGGCCCGATTCAATGCCAAGCAGCGGAAGAATCTTCGTAAACTTTTGGACGATCTGGACAGCGAATGAATTTTTGGGTCTCAGCAATCGCAAGCAACTTGGTCATGGCCTGCCTATTGGGCGGCGTGGCGTGGTTGGTTGGCCGAAGCGGCCGTCAGGCCTGGCTTGCGCATTGCTTGTGGCTGTTGCTGTTCGTGAAGCTGATCACCCCTCCGCTCATTACCGTCCCCGTGCCTCTGCCCGACCAAGGTTGGTTTGCTGAAACGGTTTCCGCAGCGAGTAGCCCGCGCGACAACGAGAACGTCGTCCTCACTGAAGTGCCCCCTGCCGAGTCGAATGCTTCCGTCCCCCTGGACACCCCAGCCACAACCGCTGCTGGGTCTCCTCGGGCAAACGGATGGAGCCGCTTGGATTGGTGGCACGGTCTGCTTTTCATTTGGCTGGGCGGTTTTCTGTGGATAGCGGTTCGTGGAGCGATCAAACTGCTGCGTTTCTATCGCCTGGTACGGCAAAACGGAACCGTCGATCCTCAGGCCACCCGTTTCGTGCGTGACTTGTTGGACTCGGCAGGCGACTCGACCTCGCCAGCCTGTTCCCCGCAAGTGATTCTGGTTCCCCTGCGTGTTTCCCCCATGCTGCTGGGGTTCGGAAGACGCACCTACATCGTCTGTCCCGGTTCGCTTTGGGACGCATTCGAGGACGAACAACGTCAGGCCTTTCTCGCGCACGAAGCGGCGCACTTTCGTCGTCGCGATCACTGGGGACGTTGGCTCGAATGGTCGGTCACGGCGGTCTATTGGTGGTTTCCGCTGGTCTATCTGGCTCGGCGGCAATTGGAACGCCACGAAGAAGCTTGCTGCGATGCTTGGGCGGTCCGGATGCTGGCAACCTCTCCGCGACAATACGCCGAAGCCTTGCTCGAAGTGGTTGACTTCATCAGCGATTATCAAGTCGGTATGGTCCGCTTGGCCAGCGGTATGCAGCCCACCTATACACTGGAAGAACGTTTGCATCTGATCATGAAGGGTGGCCCCTCGGTCGATCAGGCCCGGCACTTTCAGCGAGGGGTTATGCTGGCGTGTGGTGCGTTCTGCTTGCTGCATCCGATTGTAAAGTTCTATCGCCCCCAGCCGGAAGCACCGCAAGCAGTCGCGACCAACAACATAAGTGGGGCGCTTACCCTGCAGAGCCAAGTGGTCCCCTCGCCCGCCCAACCGAAAACGGAAGAAACGCTGGAACTGCCCCCGGTGCCGCAAGGTTTCTGGAATCAAAAGCCCAAATCACGTTGGGCAGACGTTTCACTTTCGCTTCCCGGGGCCCGCCTGGTGGCCGAGGCCAGCGATGGGATTCGCTTTGTGACCGCCACCGGGAAGACCTTACGATTTCAAACGGAAGAGCTTACCGCTGTGGCCGAAATTGCTGCCACCAAACGCGTGGTGATCGGCGACCAACAAGGCCAACTTCGCCTGTGGGATTTAGCGGCACGCATGCCGGTCTCGCTGATCGGGCAGCACCCGGCCCCGGTAACCAGCGTTGCCTATCACGAGCACGCCGGCATCCTCTCTGCCGACGAAGCTGGCTCGGTCATGCGCTGGGACTTGCAATCTGGCCAGGTCTTGGCAACCTGGTCCGAAGCGTCTTTGCCGATCCAGTCCATTCGCCTTTCTGCCGATGGGCAAACGTTAGCCATCTTATGCGGCCAGTGGGAAGACCTCGACCAGCCGCAGCAGTTGTACTTCGTCGAAAGCCAGAGCCTCAAGCCAATTCGCCAGACGAACGTTTTCAGCGGAACAGCGGTCGTGGCCGGTACGGCACGCAACGCCTGGCTGGCCGTTCATTGGTCAGGCGTTCTCTTCGATCCAGAAACGGGCCTCCCACTGGGGCAACTTCCCAAGCATGAGGTCTCGGCGCTGGTGCTATGTCAAGATTCTCCCTTACCCCAGTCCGTTGCCGAAAGGGAAAGCCCGTGAAGCGAACGTACCCCAATGCTTTGTTCTTGGCCTGCGTCATCATGGGCCTGGTCGCGCTTGGCCAGACCGCTGCGGCGGAGGAACCGGCTGAGAAACCGGCCGCAGAAATTCCCCGGCGGTGGGTTTTGATTGCTTGTGGTTTGCCAGGCGACGATGCTCATCGCACACGCTTAACCGAAGCGTGCCGGCAATTGATTGCCGGCGCTGAAGCGACACTCGGGGCGCGGCCAGAGCAAATCCGTGTTCTGGCCGGCGACGAGACGATGCGCCAAGAACTGGCCGACGACGTAGCGAGCGTGGGCATTTGCACCAAAGAAACGATGCCATCCACGCTCGCCGAGCTAGGCCAGTTGGCCAACCAGGAAGATGGTTGCTGGGTCATTCTGCTGGGGCATGCCAATTTGTATGGATTAGAAAGCAAGTTCAATGTCTCCGGTCCAGATTTTCATCAAGGCGAGTTCGCTCAATGGGCCGAAGCGATTACCTGCCAAGAACAAGTCTTCTGGCTAACGATGCCGGTTAGCGGCTTTTGGCTGAAACCATTGGCGGCCGATTCGCGCGTCATCCTTTCCGCCACGCAAGCCGATCTTGAGTACACCGGCACCGAAATGCCGTACGCCTTGGCCAGTCATTTGGCAGGCGCGGGGGACCATTACCCGTTGGAAGATGTCGACCAGGACGGCACGTTGTCGCTGCTGGATCTTTACTTGGGGGTGAATCTTGAGGTCGATGCGGTCTTCAAAACGCTCGATCGTCTGCAAACCGAACATGCGCTGCTGGAAGACAACGGCGATGGGCGAGGCAAAGAAGTGCAGTTGCCCTATCTACCGGTGATCGCAGAACCGGCAGAAGAAACGCCCGCCGATGATGAGGAGGCAGGCAACGAGGACGACCCAGAGGCCCCGGAAGATGAGCCTGCGAGCGAAGAAGAGCCGCAGCCAGAAGAAGCAACGCCCACGAATCCCTTTGGTGTTCGCCCCACGGTAACCACCCGCCTCGAATCGAACATGGATGGCTACCGAGCCCAGAGAATTCGATTAAGGAGTTCCCTCTGATGCTTAGGTTTCTATTAAACAAATCGATATTGGTCGGCCTGTTGGCATGTGGCTTGTCGTACCTGCTAAGCAATCGCACGTTCGCCGATGACGAGGCCCAGCCAAAGGTCGATGCGGAAGTCGAGCGGGCCAAGGCTTGGTTCGATAAGTTCGACAAGAACGTCGCCACGCTCAAGATCAAACCGAAAGAGGCGGACACAAGCTACACGGTTCTGATGCCGCCCCTGATGCGTTTCTCGATTGAAGGAAACGTGTTCGGATCGGTGTATGTCTGGGAAGACGCCGACCAACGTTTGGCCGCTATCGGTACACTCGGTTCGCTTCCGTTTAACAGCATCCAAACCCAGTTCACCGAGTTTCATCTGCTCAAGCCCGAGCCGATCGAGCCGATGGCGTTTGTCGGTATCCCCGGTAAGACCTGGTCCCCCGATGTCGAAGCGTTAGCGTTCAAGAGCTTTCCGACACCTACCCCGGTGGCCAGCAACGAAGCTTGGCGTTTGGTACAGATGCGCTCCCTCGCCCGGCAATTCAGTGCCGAAATGGATCATCGTGACCAAAAGAACAACTTACGAATGCTGCCCCAGCCGATCTATCGCTATAAAAATTCCACCCAAGAACGGGACGGAGCCCTCTTCGCTTTAGTCTGGACCGACGGCACCGATCCGGAAGTGATTGTTCGTATCGAAGCGACCAAGGGAGAGCATGGTATCGTGTGGCAGTATCAGCCGGTCCGCTTTACCTATCGGGCGTTACGCTTGATGCACGAAGACAAGCTCGTCTGGGAAGTTGGCGAGTTCCACGAACGAGACCGACCGATTCAAACGTCCCCTTACGTAACCGGGCTGATGTGGCAGGAAGGCTGGTAAGCCAGAAGAACGTTACGGTATCACAGCCACGCAGAAGAAAACGTTACGCCTCGTCAGCAGCTTGCGTATTGGCGCGGCGGCGAAAAAGAAAGTAGCTGATCGCGGTGAAGACGACCACCGTTACCAATAGAAGTCCTAGGAAGGCGGCTATTGGCATTTGCAAGTAGACGCGATGCATCGTCACGTCGAAGCCGAGATCATCTCCCACTTGTTGCCATCGTATCGAGGCCGTAACCTGCCAGCCAGACCACTGCAAGGCTCCTGAGTAAGAACCAAGCCCGACCAGCAGGGTTATCAATATCAAAGGTGCCAATAGGTGACGCAGCAACGATCGAATCCTGATTTGCGGAAGAAGATATTGGATGATACCAAATTATGCCGCGCAGGATCGACCGGGTCGTTTTTTTTTGCTTGTGAGAAGCGTTTGCCTAGTCGTCGGCTACCAACGCTCCGTCAATCGTCAGGGTTTGGCCGTCGGGCATCGCGACGACGCGTTGTTCTTGCCACTTTGGCAATTTCTCTTCGACATAACGCATCGCCTGGACCAAGGCTTTTTCTTCTTCGTGGCTAAACGTTTCGCTCGTGCCGGACAGCAACGTTAGTACTTGCACACTACCGGTATCGGCTCCATAGGCAGATACGGCGCTAATCATGACTTGAACCGATACAAGTCCCCAGCGATCGTACAAAAACTCGAAGGCTTCTTGGTTGGAAGTAATCACGGTGCTTTTCTCACAGGCAAAATGATAAGAGATGCAGCATCCGACGAGGCGAGACACAGCCTGCGCGGATTTAGAAAAGATAGGGCATTGCTGTTCTAACCCTAGGTCGATTCTGACAAGAAGGCCGCCAAGCTTTTTGCCTTACAATTGTTCACCCGTCTGGTAGGGAAACAGTTGTAACAATTACGCAACCTTTGCCGGCAGCATTGCTAACGGGAATCCCCCTGCCAGAACGAGGCCAGGCGAGCATTGACTGCGCTTAACTGGCGAGCCGAGTGGAGCAGTTGCGCTTGTTCTTCCTCGTTCAGGGCGATCTTCAAGGTTTGCGTAATACCATTTCGCCCAATCACCGCCGGCAGCGAGAGGCAGACATCTTCGATGCCGTAGTACCCTTGCACCAAGGTCGAAACCGGCATGGTGTGATGCGAATTGTCTTGAATCGCTTCCAAAATCATTGCTGCGGCGCTGGCCACCGCGAAATTGGTGTACCCCTTCGAGAGAAAAACTTCCGGGGCGACATTCAAGGTTTTCTCAAACAGTTGCTTGACCACCGGGTCTTGCCCCATGTGCCAACCCCCGGCGAAAACCGCACTCAGCACCGGAAACTGCGAGTCGCCATGTTCTCCTAAGATGTAGGCGCGAATGTCGTCGGAATGGATGTTGTAGTATGCCGATAACAACGAGCGAAATCGAGCACTATCGATCAACGTGCCTGTCCCAATGACACGGTTCGCCGGAAAGCCCGATAGCTTGAGCGTGGCGTAAGTCAGCACGTCGACCGGGTTAGAAACGATCAACAAGATCGCTTCAGGGCTCAACTCGGCCAGTTTCGGAACCACCGCTTGAAACAGTCGGGCGTTCGGTTCCGCCGACGCAATGCGGTCCAGCGCGTTACCCCCTTTCTCCGCCGATTCGGCCAAGGCCAGGACGACCACTTGCGAGTTCTTGGTCGCTTCGAGATCGCCTGAGCGAACCGCTACGCGACCTGGCGAAAGCGCCGCTGCGTGTTGCAAGTCGAGCGATTCTCCGCGCGTTCGACCAGCGCTGCGGCTCACCAATACCAACTCGCTGGCCAAACTCTTCGTCACCACGGCATATCCGAGCGTGACCCCTACCTTGCCGACGCCGACAATGGAAACCTTCATGAAACATCCTTTCCGTGAGGCGGCAAAAGTACAATCTGCCTTAGCTTGCCCCATTGCTCAAGGGGCACCCCCCGCATTGTCCGAGGAGCCCCCATTTCCCTGTTGTGACAAGTCGAAATGAAAGCCGAGCCACCAGAAAAGAAGGGAACTGACTGGGCAAATGATTTGCAAGCAAGTTGCAAGTGCGATATATTAACCAAGTACATCACCCCATTTCAGGTTCACTCCCCATGGCACGCAATCGCAAAACTCAGTTCTCGATCGAAGCGGCGAAAACTTTACTGCGCTCAGCCGGATTACGCTGTACGGCGGCTCGCATCGCGGTCATTCAGTCGCTCGCCGATCATCAAACGCCGCTTAGCCCGATGGAAGTCGCCGACGATTTGGCGGAGTTTGGGTTCGACAAGTCTACCATCTATCGTTCGCTGACCGAACTGGACGAGTCTGGCTTGGTGACGCGGCTAGATTTGGGAGATTCCGTTCGACGCTTCGAACTGCTGCCGCAAGATGCCCAAGGCAACTCTGGCCACCCCCACTTCATGTGTGTCGATTGTGGCCAAGTGACCTGCTTGTCAGGCTTTCATATCGAACTGGTCCCCGACAAGTCGGGGCAAAAACTGCCAGGCCAATTTGGCGAAGTGCTGATCAAAGGGCACTGTAACGCCTGCCTTTAAGGGCATGGTCGCCGCCGGCGACGCATGCCACGCAAATTGATCGCCGTGCCGACAGCGGCTACGAAGGGTTTTCGTTCAATTCTTCCTGCAACGATTCCGCAAATGCTTTGCGGACGTCTTCTTTGATGTCGGTGGCGGCGTTAACCTGCTTGAGAACCGCATCGACGGCGCCGTCATCTTCTTTCAGCGATTGCATGTGCTTAATTTTTGCCGCGCAGTCGACGGCAATCGCGGTCACACTATTAGGATCTGGCCGGTCGCCATCTCCGCCACGGTCGGCTTCCATCTGGCTGACCTGCGACGCCCGAGAGTTCGCGGAACTCTTCTTACGGGCTGGGCCAATATGAGCCGACTTCAGCCGTGTGATCATCTCTTGGCTTAAAGAATCGACCGAATATTGAAAGTCGGCCATTCGATCGTTGAGTGCCGTGCTTTGGTACTCGCAGCCGCTCCCACCCAAGATGCAGCCTAGCAGCGCGAAGTACAGAACGCCTCGCGTCTGAGCGTTCCGTTTAGTCAAGTGTTTGTTTTTCATCGTTGTTTTATAGGGAAGGTAACAAATTCCGGAGAACCGGCCGACCGGCGCCTTATGTGGCCGATCGGCTTGGCAGGGATGCCTCTCGTCCTGTGTTGAGGCTGTTAATACTCTCCGACGATATCGCCAGAGTTGGACGAACCGAGGGCCCACCAAACATCGATGTTGATCGTATCGGGGACAAACCGAACCGATCCGTCGGCCAACGCAACTTGAACTCCGCCTGGGTGATTCGACGACGGCGTGATTGCTCCATCGGCTTCGCTGCAGCGGAACCAATCGGTGTTGTAACCAGGAATCGATATCGTGTTTGGAGGAAACACGTGGTTGTAGAGATGCTTCTCCCAACTGCTGGTGTACAACCAAGTGAGCCCTTTGTATTGGCTCCAATCTTTCCAGTTGGCATGGTTCGCCAAGCCATCGGCGACCACAGCCCGAATGTCAGCCCCTGGCTGCTGAATCATCGCCGAACCGGTGTAATACAAGTTGCGGCGTTTGTCAGGATGGTTCCCTTGCCCATCGTTGACCAGCGATTCGCTCATGGCGGCGGTGTTCGAAAGACCGTCGGTGATGTCTTTGAACGCAACGGTATGATTGGAACCGGCCAGCCATTCACCTTGGCAATTTGCCGTGCCAGGGCCGGTTTGCGACATGCGCGAGTGCGAGATAAAGCCCCGCGAAGAACTGCTCGTTCCGCCGATGGGCAATTTCAATTGACGCGGCGGACCAGCGTTGGCCACATAGCTGAAGTTCGCTAGGCCCGAAATGTTGTTGTTGGTGACACTTTCGCTGGGGCAAACAAACGTCTCTATCGGAACGCGGGCGATCTTCCCTAGTTCCGTATCTCCATTGACCAGCCCATTCCAGGAATAGCCAGCGCCAGAAGCCTCGGATGGCACAAAGTTGAATGCGGCCGTTTCTTCGACGCTCGGCAAAATACCATAGTACCACGAAAGGTTGCCTGAATTGCCGCCGCCGTAGTCGTGGGCAGAACGGTGCATGTGCAGTGGCGTGGCTTTGTTGATGTCGTGATACAAATGGCTCGCCAACGTCAACTGTTTGAGGTTGTTGGTACATTGCATTCGCCGAGCCGCTTCCCGTGCTTGCTGCACTGCCGGCAAGAGCAAACTGATCAAAACGCCAATAATCGCGATCACTACCAGCAATTCCACAAGCGTGAAGCCGGATGTTCTGTTTTGACGAAACATAAAACTCTTTCTCCACGAGGCGCACATTGAGGATCGAGAAACTACGATGGATAAAATGAAATCAAGATCACGCCAGCACCCAAGGCACCCAGCAGCTCTTTTCTGTTCCGATCTCAGCCAAGGTGCCAGCGTGACGATCGCTATTTTGCAAACGATTTCCGCGATACACTACCGATCTTTGCGCATTGATGTTGATCATATGCGCACTTCATAAAAACCTTCGATTAACCCTCTTAGGATTATTAAATTCTCGTTAATTGCACATTCGCCAGTCACGTTCCACGCTTTTGTTGGGCAAAATGAAGATCCGGTTCAGGTACCGCTCCTGACGAATTGCGCACCACGCTAATCAATTGTTTAAGGCCGCTTGGCAGAGGGGAATACTGCATGAAAAACGTGGTCGTTCTCATCGAAACCTCAACCGGTTGGGGTGCGGGAATGGTGCGTGGAATTGCCAGTTACCTCGACGAATGCGGTGAACCTTGGAACGTCTTTCTCGAACCAAGGGGTAAGTACGAGCCATTGAGGGTGCCCAAAGGCTGGCAAGGCGACGGCATCATTGCCCGCGTCAATAATCCCACCCTGGCCGACGAGATCCTGGCGTTAGGCATCCCTTGCGTGAATGTCTCGTGGTACGACTACGGCAACGGCGTCATCGCCCGCTGCACGCTCGACGAAGAAGAGAGCGGTCGTTTGGCAGCTAAATATTACCTAGAGAAGAAGTACACGCACTTTGCCTATTGCGGATCGCCTTGGCGGCCCAATTATTACGACGACTTATTCGGGCGCGCGTATGCCCAGTATCTGTCAAACGCAGGCTACCCCTGTTTTAATTACCCGCCCAGCGGAATCGATTCGCAGCAACCGTGGATCGACCAATTGCGTCTGTTGGGCAGTTGGCTGAAGACATTGCCAACGCCCTGCGCCGTGTTGGCGATCGATACACAAACATCTCGACAGTTAATTGAAGCGGCCAAGCTGGTTGGCCTGGGAGTTCCCGACGCCATTGCGGTGCTGGCCGGCGAGTACGACGAATTGGCCAGCGGCATCACCCGCCCCAAACTGTCGATGCTCGACAACGCCGCCCATACGGTAGGGCACAACGCCGCCAAGCTGCTCGATCGGATCATGCACGGCGAAGCGGACGGAAGCGAGTTGGTGACCGTTTCTCCGACGAATGTCATTTCCGAACAGTCGACCGATTGGACCGTGTTGCCCGATCAACGGCTTGTTCATGCGTTGCGTTTCGTACGCGACAACTACCATCGCCCCATTCAAGTGGCCGACCTGGCCGAGAACGCTGGCACTTCGCGGCGACTACTCGAACAGCTTTTCGATCGTTATCTCGAAACCTCTCCCAGCAAACAGATCCTCGCTGTCCGGCTCGATGCCGCTCGGGAACTGCTGGGGCGTTCCGTGTTATCGATGTCAGAAATTGCGGCCCGCTGCGGTTTCGATTCGCCGGAAGTCATGTGCCGCGCGTTTCGTCGCGAGATGAAAATGTCTCCCTCGGAATACCGACAAATGAGGCGGCTGCAATGATCCAGCTACGTGGTAGCCGCGCGCTGCACGATCGACTAATGCGAGCCAGCCCTTGGGTCACGATATTGTTTGCGTCGGCCACCTCGTTTTCGGTTTACTTCTGCATGTATGCCTTTCGCAAACCGTTTACGGTGGCGACCTACGATGGGCTCGTCTTTGGCGGCACCGGCGTGCAGTTGAAAACCGCGTTGGTGTTGGGGCAGCTTTTCGGTTATGCGTTGTCGAAATATATCGGCATCAAGTTTTGTTCGCAGCTTCGTCGCGAGAACCTGCTGGTCGCTATGCTGGGGCTGATTGGCTTTGCCCAGGCCGCGCTGCTTGGTTTCGCATTGCTGCCCAACGCCTGGAAAGTGGCCGCGATCTTTGCCAACGGCTTGCCCCTGGGCATGGTGTGGGGCCTGGCGATGCGCTACCTGGAAGGAAGACGCGCTACCGAGATTATGGTGGCCACGCTCAGTTGTTCGTATATCTTCGCGACGGGAGCCGTGAAAGATATTGGCCATCGCGTCTTAGAGGTCGGCGGGGTTGATCAATTTTGGATGCCGTTTTGGACCGGGCTTGTCTTCTTGCCTCCGCTGGCGGTCTCGGCTTGGCTGTTGGACGCCCTGCCCCAGCCTGATTTAAACGATCAGCAAGAACGTTCGCAGCGTTCGGCGATGACTTCGAAAGATCAATGGTCGTTCCTGGCCCATTTCTCGTTGGGATTGATTTTGCTCAGCTTTATTTACGTGCTGCTTACATCGTTCCGCGATTTTCGCGACAACTACGCCGCCGATCTTTTGCACGAGTTGGGCTTGGCCAATGTGCCGGCGATCTTTACCAAAGTGGAAGTGGTAAGTGCCATCACGATTGCCTTCACTTTGGCAGCGCTCAGCTTCTTTCGCCATAACCGGCACGCCCTGGTAGCCACCTTTGCGATCATGCTAACTGGGGTTGTCATGCTCGGCGGAACGACCCTTTTGTTTCGAGCTCAGTGGATCAGCGGTTTGAACTGGATGATCTTCATTGGGCTGGGTTCGTACCTGGCCTATGTGCCGTATACCGTGCTGTTCGATCGCATCTTCGCAGCTACCAGGGCCTCGGGAACTTCGGTCTTCGCGATCTATTTGATCGACTCGCTAGGCTATACCGGTTCGACGGCGATTCAAGTTTACAAAGATCTCTGGAAGGCTGAGCAATCTCGGTTAGAGTTCTTTCAAAGCTTCTCGCTTACCTTGGCGGTGGTGGGTTTCGTTTCGTTGTGGGTAAGCGGGTGGTACTTCATTCGCGAAGAACGCCTGGCCCGCGAAGCGGACATGCTGGCCCAACCGACTCCCGGCTTGGGAAATCAACCTGCAGCGGATACAACCTATTAAGGTCTGCGTCATCAATCCAATAGGGACGCCCAACGGAAGCCTCGGATTCGTGGCAAATCGGTCCGTAGCCATGTTGGATTACCCGCGCAGGAATCAATAAGTCGCCAATATTTTTGCACCCTTTGAAATCCGCGAGGTGCTGGATGGATTATTACGAACGTTTCCGCGTGACGCCTGGTAGCAAGGTTGATCTCGATAAGTTTGACCCTTCCCATAAGAAGCTGCACAACGAACGGCAAGAGGCCGAGCAAGAGACCATTCACCTCCGCGAACGGATTCGCGACCTGCAATATCAAATGTACGCCGAGCGGAAACGTTCGCTCTTAGTGGTCCTGCAAGGCCGCGACGCCGCCGGTAAAGATGGCACGGTCCGGCATGTCTTTCGCGCGATGAACCCGCAAGGGTGCCGCGTGGTTAGCTTCAAGGTGCCCTCCAAGGAAGAAGCCGAGCACGACTTTTTGTGGCGCTGCCACAAAGTGACCCCTGGTCTGGGACATATCACGGTCTTCAACCGTTCGCACTACGAAGACGTCCTCGTACAACGGGTTCACAACATCGTGCCGAAAGAAGTCTGGTCGAAACGGTACGAGCAGATCAACAACTTCGAAAAGATGCTGCACGAAAACGGTACGCATATCTTAAAGTTCTATCTGCACATCGATCAGGAAGAACAGCTCGAGCGTTTCAAAAAACGATTGGACAAGCCAGCCAAAAATTGGAAGATCAGCGAAAGCGACTATTCCGAGCGTCCCTTCTGGGATGAATACACCAAAGCGTTTGAAGAAGCACTGCGCCGCTGCAGTACCGAGTACGCCCCTTGGTTCATCATCCCTTCGAACCGCAAATGGTTCCGCAACTTAGTTGTCGCCCGCATCTTGGTGGCCGCATTCGAGTCGTTTCAGATGCAGTTCCCCGAACCAACGGTCGACCTGAAAGAAATCCGCCGCTTGTATCACGACGAAGTGAAGAAAGAAAACGACGAATAACCACGCTTCCCTTCCCGTAGGTCACGCTGCGCGTGACGCAGAGCGGATTAGTGGTCGATAAAACGTATTCAACATCCCTCACGCCAATCCCAAAACTCGTAGGGTGCGTCTTGACGCACCAGAGTTTGCTTGGTGACTTCCCAACACACCAAGCGTGGCAACGCAATGGCCATCTATTGAGGACTGCGCTGCTAATCAAACAGGGGTGACCAACGGAATCCCCGTAATCCGTGCATAGACTGAGTAATTTGAGATTACGTGCGCAGACATCAATAAACGTGGTTTGAAATTGACAACGCCCTCTATTTGCGATTCCACGCGACGATCAACCCAGCGCCGATTCGCAGGACATGGTGCGTTCCTCAACTTAATGCTCCGTGACGACGGCCAGGTACTCGGCTAATACTAATTCGTCGCCTACTTCAAACCACAGCCAAACCAACCCGGGCAAAATGCCCGGGGCACCCTGGCTTATTCGTTCAGATCGGTCTCGTTTATACAAGATGGACATTCGCCATCGGCAGTGTGCTCCCTCAGGTTTCTGACCCATTCGCGAATTTCATCCATTTCATCGTCTGAAATTGGAGTTCCATCTAGAACCCCAAAGGAATCTACATTAGCAGCAGCCTGGATTTGCCTAAGTCGCTCTATCTCCCGGATGAAAACATAACTCTCAACCTGAACAGATATCCAGTCTGCCAATGGGAGTAGACAAGCACATGTCACGCAAAGAATAGATAATATCAAAAATAAATTACGCAAGCTGAACTTCACTTCGTTTCACTTTATTTAAGCGCTTTAGTCGCTACGAAGTACCCCGTTGACCACTCTGAGCGGGCCGACGGGAAGTCGAGCGTGTGGGTTAAATGTCGGCCAGACGCTCGTTTGAGTCGCCGAACTCGTCTTTGTGGATGCCAAACTTGTCCATCAGCGAGAGGTACAAGCTGCACATCTTGCGATTAGGCTGATCAAGGTAATCGAGCGTGCGACCGGTTTTCAGCTTGCCACCGCCGCCACCCAGGATGACCACCGGCAACTTGGTGGCGTCGTGCTGGCTGCCGGCGAGCATGCTCGAGCAGAACATGATCATCGTGTTGTCGAGCGTGGTCCGTTCCCCTTCTTGCGTTTCGCTGAGCCGCTTGGCAACGTACGCAAGCTGCTGGAAGAAGAACTGGTTGACCTTGAGCCAGTCTTCCGATTCCTGGTGCGAAAGCAGATGGTGGATCATGTAGTCGATCCCCAAGTTGGAAAATCGGAGCGACGAATGGTCGTTGTTCAGCTTCAACGTGCAGACGCGGGTGGCGTCGGTTTGGAAGCCCAGCACCATGATGTCGCACATCAGCTTCATGTGTTCGGCGATGTCTTGGGGAATACCATCGGCCGGGCGGGCGATGTTTGGCTTGGCAAGTGGCGGCTTCCAACCTTGCATTTCGCCCCGCTTGCCGGCACGGTCGATCCGCTGTTCGACGTCGCGCACCGAATCGAGGTATTCGTCGAGCTTGCGGCGATCGGCCTGACTGATGTTGCGTCGCAGGTCTTGGGCATCCCCCAAAATCGCATCGAGCACGCTTTTCTCTTCCCGCTTCGCTCCGTCTTGAAACAAGCGATCGAATGCCAACGCCGGGTAAAGTTCCAGCGGGGTGGGCGTGGTGGGCGAGCTCCACGAAATGTGCGAACTGTAGAGCATCGAATAATTCTTATGCACCGACGGGTTCGACTTTTCGCAGCCCAGCACCAAGCTTGGCACTTTCGTATCGTGACCGTACTGTTGGGCGAGCACCTGGTCGATGCTCGTGCCGGAGCGAATTTCGCCCCCAGAGGAGAGCGGAGCCCCGGAGAGCAAGTTGCCGGTTTGCGAACTGTGAATGTTGCCTTTGAGGGCTTCGGCGTTGTACAAACCGCGAATGAATAGCAGCTTGTCTTTGTACGGGTCGAGTGGTTCCAGTACCTGACCGATCTCCATATCGGCCCCTTCTCCTTTGGCCCAGAAGTGGTCGCGATGGAACCCGTTGCCAGCGAACATCACGCCAAAACGTAGCGGAGCTTCCGATTGCGGCTCGGCGGAGGAGGACGTTGTTTCTCCCCACACGGGAATCGATTCCATCCACGGCAAGGCCATGCTCACCCCGAGACCGCGTAGCATCGTACGGCGTGTGAAATTGCGTTTCATGGTTTGGTTTCCTTGAGTGGTGGTTACTCGATCCCTGAAAATTCGTTGCCGCGAATCTCACGAAACTGCGGGCTCAGTACGATACGTTCAATCGCGATCTGCACGCGGAAGTCGTTTTGCTGCAGGTCGTCATAGATTTCATCTAACAGCGGCTGGTCGGAAAGCCGCACCGAGCGTCCCAACGCGTAGCCGAGCAGCTTTTTGCAAAATTGTTTGACGAACGTTTCGCGGCGTTGGTTGGCAATGTAATCGCGAATGCCCTCCATGCCGTCGATGGGGGTGCCATCCATCAGCGTGGTTGTGGCATCGATTTTAAGGCCGCTTTGGTCTTCCGAACGCAGCGCGCCGATGGTGTCGTAACTTTCCAGGGCGAAGCCGTACGGATCGATCCGCTTATGGCACTTGGCACACTCAGCGACGCTACTATGTTTTTCAATCAGTTGTCGCTCGGTCAGCCCTGCGGGGGCCGTTTCTGGCAGGACCGGCACATTCAAAGGTGGCCGGGGCAGGCGTTCCCCCAGCAGCGTTTCTGAAATCCAGTTCCCGCGTAAAATCGGGCTCGTCCGCGACGCGCCAGAGTTTTTCGCCAGCACGGTAGCTTGCGTCAAAATGCCGCCTCGACCAAATTGCCGCACCCCTTCCACCTTTCGCCACTGTTCCCCTTGCACCTCAGGAATTCCGTAATGCTGGGCCAGCTCTTCGTTTAAGAAGGTGTGATCGGCGGTTAAGATATCGAGGATCGAGCCGTTGTTGCGGAACATATCCTCGAAGAACAAAACCGACTCTTCGTACATTGGCCCACGTAGTTCGGCGAACTGCGGATAATGCTGCTCGCTCTTTTCGTCGAACTGATCGAAGTCGCGGACATGCAGCCATTGGCACGCGAACTGAATCGCCAGGCGGCGGATACGTTCGTCTTGTAGCATCCGCTTGGTTTGCTCTTCTAGAATGGCATCGTCTTGTAGCTTTCCGGCCGCCGCCAACTCGCGGAGCGTTTCGTCAGGGGTGGTCGACCAGAGGAAGTAACTTAAGCGGGTTGCCAGTTCATAGTTGTCGACCGGCCGAGCCTCTTTCCCTGGGCCAGGGATCTCGGCTCGATAAAGGAATCCAGGCGAAGCGAGAATGCGGGCCAGCGACAACTTAATTGCCTCTTCGTGCGGTTGCTTCTGGGCACGCAGTTCGGCGTACAGTTCGCGAATGGTTTGCTCGTCGCGAGGGGTTAATGGACGGCGATACGCTTTCTCGGTGAAGCGAACCAACGCATCGACATGCGCCGGCTGGGTATCGATCAACTGCTGCCTGAACGCGATAGCCCGGTTCTTGATCGGCTCGCGGAGGGGCTCGAAGATGGTGGGATCGCCATCTTGGGTCGCGAATTCGAGCAACTGTTCCAGAGCAACCGTAATATCCAGGGCATCGCGGCTGACGTAACGTAGCTCGCCCCACAAACGGTCGAGCCGGGCATGCTCTTCGTCGCTGAGCATCAAACGCGAAAGCTGTTCGTCTTCACGATGAAAGAGAACCAGCGTTACCCCTTCGTCCACCGGCACAATCTGCGGGTAACAAACAATCGCCGGGAAGTAATGCCGAAAGTCATTCAGGGCGGCAACGATGGAAGCCTCGGCTGAAGGGCCTGGGGGAATGACGATGGGCTTGCCTGGGATAAGATGCTGTTCGGCCAGCGGTTGGTTACCGACTTCTGCTTGGATTGCTGGACCTCCGGGGGGAACTTCCACGCTCGTTACGAATTCCGCCCCGGGCCACATCGCGCCCGGCAGGCTCACCGAAACGGCGGCGGGCAGACTGGCGACAAGGTCTTCACTTCCGCCAGACTTTGCCTGAACAACGATGCTGCCCAGCAGCTGGCCAGCACTGGCCAGCAAGTCGGCGTACAGGTAATCGCTTTCTTCTAGCTGCCCCTCGCCAGCCGCTTTCGCGAAGCGTTGCTCGATTTCATGCGCGATGGCTTGGGCTTGTTCGGCGCTGGAAGCGGTTTTCCACTTGGCTAGCAGCGAGTCTGGCGGAAGCTGGCTGGGTTCGGCTTGCTCGTCCATGCGCCCATAGAAAAAGTGCCACGTCGCCTCGTTGCCGAAGCGGTCGGCAAGCGGGTTCGCCTCGCCCAGGCGATCGGCACAGTCGGCTGAAAGCTGCCACGTCTTACCGTTCTCGGCAACCTCAGTGATGGTCAGATCAACCTCGGTCAAATCGCAAACATGACTCCCCGCCCGAGGTCCGATTTTCAGCACGATTGCATCGCCCAAGTTTTGCTCCAGGCTGGCAATCGGGGCCGTGGTAGCCTCGCCGCCAGAGTCAACGTCGCCGCTGGCCAGTACCGTGATTTTGCTGCCGCGATGATGTTCCAACCACCAACTCACCCCGTTGCCGCACGCACTGTGGGCATCGCGCACGTGCGCTTCTACCGAGACGTTTCCCGTGATTGGGCTTCGCCAGCCGGCGGCGATCCAACGTTCCGGTCGCGGGTGCATGGTCACCGCATGCGGCCGCAGTTCGCCAGGAATGTGAACCGTGCTATCCGTGGGATTCGCCGCCACCGACAACGCATCGAGCCCAGGGCTACCCCAACCGTTGATATTCGGCTGGCCAGCAATGTTGCTTAAGCGTTGGGGCAAGTGCGAAGTGATCGCCGCTTCACCCCGGTACGAAATTTCTAACAGGTCGAGCCAGCGGGTAAGTAGCTGCGGATTGAGTGAATGCTGTGCGGCCACCGCAGTCAGGTCCGTCGGTGCGGCGCTTTGTTGAATCTGGTATGCGGCGGCTAAATAATCGGGCGTGCGGCTGATCACTTCCTGCCGCGCTTCCTTTACGGCCGCGATGGTAGTCTCTAGGTCGCGAAGCAAAATCGGAGGCAAGCCGGGGCGTTCAAGGCGAGGCCGACGCCAAATCACGTCTGCCGTGGCAGCGGTGTCAGTAACCGGAATCGCATTGAGTGACAGCGTTACTGCTTCTGCCGAATTGAGTTTCCCCCGAAACTCTTGCTGCCGAACAATTGGGTTCGTCGCTTCTTGCCAAGGGCGAATGCTGCCGAAATGACCGACCGAATTGAACTTCCAAACCGCATCTTGCCAGGCCCGTACCGTTTGCGCCAGCGCTGCCGCCTGGCTTTCGTCTGCCGCTTGAAATCGTTGGCGCAGGTCGGCCAGCAAGGGGGAATTTGGCTCAGCAGCCAACAGCATGTGAGCCAACAGCGTGAAGTATTTGGCGTTCAGATTCTCTTGCTGGGCCAGCAAAGTCGCTTGGTCGATGTCTTCGGTTAGTTGCGAACGATGACGAATCAGTGCGGCGAAGTAAGGTTCTAAATCGATGCGACCTTCGGCGGCCATAATCGTTTTCGGGTCTTTCACATTCCAGCGATCGAGCGCATGCGCGTTGCCGACATCGCGAATATGATGAAAGTAAATCTCGCGGATCTCGGCTAAAATTTCATCGGTGAAATCACGTCGCGTTTCGCCTGCTGAGAAGCGAAAACCATCCGGCAGCAGCACAGCATGATCGGCGATCGCCTTGCCAGCGTCGAGGTACTTGCGCACCAGCGAAGGGGACATGACCAATGCGTTGCCGGTATTGGTGAACCCTTCGCCGGCGGCGCCATCCACCGGAAACTCTTTGGCCGGTTCTAACGGGGCACCGGTCAAGTCCCGGATGGTGTAGGTATATTCGTCGTTGTTCAATCGCCGCAGCATCACCGGGCCAGGATCGCCAGCGTTCGCTTTGGCCTCGGTAACCAAGTAATCTTGCACCCACGCCAACAGTTCTTTCTTTTCGGTGGGCGAAAGTGGTTCGCTATCTTCTGGCGGCATTTCCCCCAAGCGAACCATTTGCTCTACCTTTTGCCAGGCCGCCGGATCGTGCCGAATGGCGGCCAAGTCGGCGTACTTTTCTAAATCGAGTTCCCCTTGCTTGTCGGCGGTTGAATGGCAATCGTTGCAGTAGGTCTTCAGCAGCGGGGCGACACGTTGTTGGTACTGAGTTGCCAGGCGATCGAACGAAGCGTTCGGTTCCGCCCAAAGCAATTGTGGCCGCAAGAACACAGCCAGCAAGAACAAGCCAATAGTAATCCGTGGTGCGAAGAGCATTGGACGTGTGCGCTCGTTGGGGAGGGAAAGTAGGAAGGCGGGAGGGTGCGCAGGTCGATTAAACCGAAAGCACTTCCCGATTGTAATGCTTCCGCAAGGGTTGGACTAGACAATTTCGCCGAATCATCACGTTCGCCCCTGCCGAGTTGCCTTGCCTGGGCCTGTCAGGCAAGATAAAGCCAATTCGATGCTTTTTAATTTGCCTTCCGTCTGAAAGCCTATCTATGCGAAATCGTGCCCTCATCATCGCAACCATCCTTGGCACTCTTGCGATTGGTACCCTGCAAGCTGCCGATCCGCTGCGGCCAGAGAACCTGGTGGCGTGGTGTATTGTGCCCTTTGATGCCGCGAAGCGAACGCCTGAGCAGCGAGCAGAAATGCTGCATGAATTAGGCATCCAGCGCAGCGCCTACGATTGGCGGGCCGAGCATGTCCCCACGTTCGAACAAGAGATTCAAGCTTATAAAAAACAAGGAATCGAGTTCTTCGCCTTTTGGGGCTTTCATGAAGAGGCATTCCAGCTGTTTAAGAAGTACGACTTGCATCCACAAATCTGGCTGATGCTTCCGCAGCCTGAGGGTGCCAGCCAAGAGGCGAAAGTGGCCGACGCCGTCAATAAACTTAAGCCGCTGGCCGAGCAAGCCGAAGCGTTGGGCTGCCAACTGGGGATCTATAACCACGGCGGCTGGTCAGGCGAGCCGCAAAACATGGTCGCCGTCTGCCAGGCGATGCGCCAAGCCGGCCACAAGAACGTCGGCATCGTCTACAACTTTCACCACGGACACGACCACATCGCCAACTTCGCCGCCAGCTTCCAGCAAATGCAACCCTACCTCCTATGCGTCAACCTTAACGGCATGAACGACACGGCGCAACCGAAGATCTTAGGTATCGGCAAAGGCAAGCACGAGCGAGCAATGATTCAAACGGTCCTCGACAGCGGCTACCAAGGCCCCATCGGCATCCTCGACCACCGCAACGAACTAGACGCAAAAGAGTCGCTACAAGAAAACCTATTTGGCGTGGCCAACGTGCGGCGGGAACTGGTGAAATAAGACGAAACCCATCACCTTCAATACCGCCAAACCACGGTGCCACGCTCACGTCTGCGTGAGCATGTTGTTAACGCGTAAACACACGGAGAAGGGTTGCCCGCAGCTAAGTGATTTGACTCTTGGGAATAGGTAGTGTCCGTCAAGTTGCGCACAATTGATTTTCAGCCTGACTCTGGAATCTTTTTTGCCGCGCGCGGCAAAAAAGATTTTCACGTTAAAGTTTCCCCTGCCTCCTTCGGTTCACTCAGCCGGTC
>NZ_QPEX01000037.1 GCF_003335505.1 Bremerella cremea | reverse complement strand
GGGGGCTGGGGGGGGGGGGGGGGGGAAACGCTTTGCTCGTTGGCGGTGTTCGCCGTTTCGCCGACGGGGGGCGAATTGGTCGCAGGATCTTGCGTTTGCGAGAGTTCCCCTGTGGGCGAATTGACGGGTTTATTGAGGTAGTCGTAAGCGTACCAGTAAATGGCTCCGTGGGCTGCGACAAACATGCCAATGATAACAAGCCGTACCCAAACCGGCACATGAATGCCCGTTCGTTTCAACTTGGGGCGTGGCTTCGATTGTTTAGCGGGCGCAGTCGCCCGGGGAACGCTGCCAGCGGGGGCAGTGGGCGTTGGCTGTTGCCCGGCAGAATAGGCGTGGGGTTGTCCAGGAAAGGGAACCTGAGCCGGTGCCGGTGCCGGCTGCGGCTGAGCCAAGCCATAAGGAGCCGGCGGAACGCTGGCCGGAGGGTTCAGCGTTTGCTGCAATAAGATGCCGTCGTAGGCTTCTTTCAAATGGGGCGTGAGCAGCAAGTTGCCAACTTCCTGGACGTGCCGAATGAAAGACTCGGCTGCTGCACCGTGACGTGCATTTTTTATCAATTGAACTCGGGCATTCAAGGCGACTTCAATCGTGGCCGGGTCCCGCTCGAAGTTGTTAAGCCCTAACAGGCGATAATGGTTCGGTGGGCAGTCGTGGGGCGGAATCCCTAAGATTTCGGTGTAAAGCTGGTTTTTTGAAATCGGAACGGCCATGCATGGGCTTCCCGGACTCTGGCTGTCAATTTGCTGGCACGTAAGCGACCGTTCGCTCTCCATCTCATCTCGCCGAGACTTGCCCGTCTTATGGCGATGATAGCCAGGGATATCACTTGGGAGGTCGACTCAGAGAGTGCATCGCAGCAACCCCTTTCCAGAAAGGCCACCCCCATCCCCAGAGCGGTATTCTGTTAAGGAAAATTTAATCAAAACTCCCCTATGCGTGCAAGCAGCTTTCTCTGCGCCAGAGTTAGCGGGCCGGATTGTCTTTCGGCGCTACGCAGTCGCCGCGAGCTAGAGAACCTGGCGATGGTTGCTGAAAACGATTCGCCAAGCCGTTTTTTGCTTCTGAAAACCGTGCCCGCCGGAAATTCGTCTCTTGGGTAACGGTATCCCATCGACTCGAAAACGGGCGGGCCTTATGCATGCGAATTAAGACCATATTTTTGCTGGCGTTGATCCTTATGAGCTTATTGGGTGGGATGCTTGCGATTTCCGGACAGATCGTTCGTTGGCACGATTCGTCCCCTTTGAACGTCTATCCGATTACATCGACATTGAGCAACGATGCCATTGTGCCGGCCCCGTCGTTCGTATTTTTTTATGTGGAAGGGCATTTTGAAATCGGCTTCAACATGCTCCGAATCGATGGCAACGGCGAGGCAAAGTATCTCGTTCATGTGCCGATTAAGAACCCTCGCTCCATCGAGCAGAGACTAGCGAGTTTTACTCTCAGCGAGCAGGAGTTGTCGGATCTGGGACACGCACTGCGAGATTCCAATTTCGCGAATATGCCCGATGGTTACAGCACAGGAGTAGTCGACGGAATGTATGCCGGCATGCACGTTCTTAGCCAGGGGAAGCGAAAAGTGGTCACCTGCGACGATTACTTTCCGCCTGAATTTGTCGCCCTTCAGGGCTACCTTTCTCAACACATTTTGGCCCCTCAGCAAGCCGTAATTGATCGAGCCGAACCTGTTTCGCAGCAAGAGATCGAGCAAATTTTCTCGCCGGTCCCCTAGGCAGCTTTAGCTGGCGTTAGCGGCAGCTTGCGGCAACGCGCCCCCCTGTAAATCGCTGGTCAGCCAGCGCTGCTGGATTTGCGGGGAATAGCTAAAGCCGCGAATTCGTTTGACTGGTACTAATTTCAAGTCGGCCAGCGCATTGGCCAAGTGACGGAAATCGTTGGTTGTTTCGTTCGAGCTACGCAAGAAGGGTACGCGTTGTAGCGTGTCGTTCTCTTTCAACACCAACAATAACTCGCTGCCGCAAGTATCGGAGGACCAAATGCTTTGGTGGAAAGGATAGGTGCCGATATCGAGAAGGTGATCGATCTTGCTAAAGGGAATCGTCTCGCCACGGCGAGGAAAGTGAAACACCTGATTCACGCGGTCGATGACCAACCAGGGGCCTTCGAGCGATCCGCGATAGGTATACCAACCGATCACCGTACCAAGGCTGCACGTAACCAGCCACACCGCCGCCACCAGGCCGGCATCGACCCACGGACTACGACCCAAAAGAAACGCCAGCGTGCCAAAAACGGCAAAAAATGGTGTCACCAAGAGGCTAAGGCCCACGATCGTGAACTTCGACATCTTGCGTGGCATAAGCACCACTTTTTCTGGCTTGATATCGAGATACAACAATTGAGGATCGACAAAGGTTCCTTCCCCCGAGACGTGCAAGTCAGGGTTGTCGTGGTCGGTAACGGGTTCGTCTGCGTCCATGGCGAATCCTATCGAGTTGTAAAAAAGAGATAGAAGCCGACCGGTCAAACACGTTCCCAACAAACGGCTGGCATCCCATGCCAGGCCCGCTTGTTCCATGATGCGTTGGACTTCGCGACCTCGAGTTTAGATGAGCTGAGCCCCGCCAAGGGGAACTGCATCTTACGCTTTCCGCGAAATCTCAGCAAACTTTTGATCGCCTACTCACCAACCGCCAGAAGCCCATGTCGCTCATAAGTGGGGCAGCTCTGGGAATGTTGAGCCACCGGAGAGGTTAAGAGCCTGGAAAGTAGTTTTTCCTTCGGGGCAAGCGTGACAGGACACCGAAAGCGGCAGTTCCGACTCGCTAAAGCTGGGGCTCACCTTGCACGTCTGTTCTTTCTCGGCCGTGCGCGACGTGCGGGGAACCTACGTAGGGTTCTGCGGCACCAATCGGGCCTCGAACTAAGTCGCAGAAACGATGTCGGACAGCACTTCAAACAATATGACAACTTGTGAAATATTTATTAGGAACAGTTCATGCCTAGCAGCCTGTTTGAGCCGCGCTAAGTCATCTCGCAGACGCTTCCCTCTTAGACCTCCGTCTCAGGGAAGATCGCACTACCCATGATGGGGTGCCACCTTTGCGACAGTGTTTTGCAGAAAGCCAAAGGCATCGGCTTGCTGCCAAAATGCTTGCCCCACGGTAGCCATTTGTGGTTTTCACCCTAACTCAGTCGATAAGTCTCGGTGGGATATAAAGAGGAGGTCTGCTGTGGCACTTAACAATATCGGATTTAGCTCCCCAAATTACCCAAATACGGCCAAGATGTAAAATAATCTACCTGCAGGCCGTAAGAGGGGGTAGAGTTTCGCAAAGAGAGAGGCTACAACGATTGGGCAAAGATTGATTCATTAAGATCAGTCGATTTGTCCCACCATTTACTAAATGCTTTCCAACCAATGTGGCCCCAACCTCCGGTTCTCACCTTCTGAACTGTTTCGGAAAGGCCACACTCGAACGGTTGTTCTCAAATTCGCCACTTTGGCAAGTTTGAGCAGTGATTCCGAAGGGTATGGCAACCAAATCAGGCAGGGCACAATCACTTGTCAATGAAGACAAGCGTTGTCTTGCCAACCTATGGCCAATGGCAGGCCGAGTACGAATACAAAGAGAGACTCTTTAGGCATTATTTCTTACGTTAATTGACATGGATGCAGAAACGCCGCCGGCGTTTTCTATCTAAATTTCTCAAGGAGTATTTTATGCGTCGTAAGTGGTTGAGTGTTTTGGCAGTTCTTGTTGGACTGTCGCTCGTCACTGCTCGAACGGAAGCTGGCATGATCGCCTATGACCTCGACTTGCAAGATGCAGGCGGCAGCATGGTCACCGGAACCTCATCCTTGGCACCGCCAGTCAGCGTCGCAGTAGGGGAAACTCTTACGTTAGAGACGAGCTTCTTTCCAGACCAACATTTAAAGATCAACGGCGCTGGTAGCACCGAATCGTTGTTTCTTGGTTTGTCCGAGAATTCGACCGCGTTTTCCTCGATCAGCGATGTGACGGTTACCTTGCTCGGGTTTTCAGGAACCAATGGCGCCTCGAACACCTACATTGCCACCTTGGCGACTTCGCCAGGGTACGGCAACATGCTCGGCGTCGTGCTCAGCGACTTTCTGAACGATGATCAAATCATTTCGTTCACCGGCTACAAAGTCGAATTCAAAGTCAACTCCTTGAACCCTTCGCCCCATTCCTATCAGTATGGTACGTTGATGGCCACCAGCGCCGTAGTTGCCGTGCCGGAACCTTCCACCTATGCCATGTTTGGCATCGGCGTGCTGGCGCTAGGACTAGGCATGTTCTGGAAATCACGTCGCCAGGGCGAAATTGCCGTAGCGTAAGTACCGACTCCCCCCTCGGCACACCAATTCAACTTGCCGGCGAATGATCGTACCGATCGTTCGTCGGCATTTTTTTGCGCCGTTGTCACCGCTTAACCGCTAAATTTCCCCAAACGATCTTCGATGCCCATTTCAATCGCCCAGGCATCGACCTTCCGGCCTATCTGCGAGTTAGCCAATTTCTGCGACTCGCGGGCCTTCTTCTTCAGGCCAGAAACAATCGCTTGAATCTCGTCGATCTGTTTCAAGCTCATAAAGCTCGCGCAGTCGTGGAGCAGTTGGTACACCTTGTAGAACTCGCGGGCCAGCGATTCGATCTCGGCAGCGGTCAGCGTCTCGGCGCGATTCGCGATATCACGGCCTCGGCTGTCCTTGGGCACCTTCGGCTTGCCAGAGCTGGGCTTCCCGCGGGACGTAGAGTTCTTGTTAGCTTTCTTGGCCATAGTGTAGACGCTTTCGTGGACAGAAGTATTCCCAACACTTGACGCTATCTTAGCTTACCACGGTCGTCAAGAGAGTCAAAGAAAACGTTTGACAAAGCGTCACGCTTTTCAGAAACTAGAGGCATAACTTAAAGCGTCACGCTTTGGAGAACGGTTTTATGAAACAAGAACTTTGTGTTGTCTCGGGCTGTCCGGCCGTCACCCATTGCCGAGGGTTGTGCGGCAAGCATTACAAAGCGGCTCAGCGGATCATTCGCAGTACCGAGCTGACCTGGGACGAAATTGCCCAGTCTGGTCTTTGCAAACCCGCCAAGCCGCAAGGTCGCCCGCCTTGTCCATTTTCGCGCCGCCTGATCGACATCGCCCAGAAATTGCACCCGCCAGGGCCAGCCAGCAATCCTTCGGAGGCAGCCCAATGACGTTCAGTCCACCAACATCGCTAAGCAGCGAAGAACGGAACGACTACCTCGAACGCCGCGAGCAGGAACGGCAATTTCGTGGCGATAACTTCGCCTCGCGTTCGCAGCCGCAGCCTTCCCCAGACAATCGCCGCAAGATCTCGGCTTGGTTGCAAGGAGGCCTGCGGCAGCACATTCAACATCAAGGTGATTAGCAAGTCCGCTTCACCACGTCGCTTCGATTCCCCTCTTACATCAACCAATCAGGAGATCGCTCATGCAGAATTTCTTACGACAGCTTGCCCAAGATCGCCTGCGAGACCAAATTCGCGCTGCTCGGTTGCGAATAGCTGAGGCATTAGAGGCGCTCGACACATATCGCATGCTTCCCTCGGAAGTGGAACTGGAGGCGATCGAAAACGAACTACTGGGCGTGCAATCACTGCTGCAACAAATGGCGAATCATGCCGCTCCTAAAACCTCGTCGCCCAGTAGCGAAGAGGTTGCCCAACGTCGACGACGTACCGACTCGTTTGCATTCCACTCGAACCCAATGCGAAAGGAGAACGAATGAAAGTTCTACTGGAGCGGACATTGGATGCCATCGAGCATGCTGGCGTTCTTTTTGATTGCCGCTTGCTCTACACCATTTTGGTCCGCAGCGGCATTCCTGGTTATCGCTACGACAGCGAGGTGATCGCCCGTAAGGTGGTGGACTTTCAGTTGGAAGACCCCCACGGCATGCACTTCTCGTCGGCTTCGAGCCCCGAGATTTGTGCCTGGGCGGAAATGCGCATCTTCCATGCGCTTGACGAGCTAGACCTGGCCCGTGAGGCCGCCGAGAAACCGCCGTTAATCGATCGAGACCTCCTTTGCCATGAAGCCATCGCACAGTACGAAATTCGGCAGGCAGAGCAGGGAACCCACGCCGTTTTCGCAGCAGAAGCGGCGACACCACTTCCCTTTTGAAAGTTCCCCGGCAATGAAACGTAAATCGCATCCGCCCGAAGATCGCCCCGTCGAAGCGACGGAAGATCGACCGCAGCAGGCTTGTCCGGCGTTGTATCAGGTGGTGGTTGAATGCCAGGACGAACGCCAGCAGCAAGCTTTGTTCGAGCAACTTCGCCAGAAAGGATATCCATGCCGATTGTTGATGCTGTAGTCGCGTGCCCGGTTCATGATTCGTTTCGCGTGCAAGCAGTGGCCGGAATGTTTGACGTTCCCTTGGCGGAAAAGACTTCGCGGCAATTCTCTGTCGAACTCCCTTCCGCTGACCAAGCGTGGCAGGTTGGGATGATCGTGGGGGAATCAGGCAGTGGCAAATCAACGGTGGCCCAAGCGGCTTACGGCAACCAACTGGTGCGTAGTTTTCGTTGGCCCCGCGAAGCGGCGCTGGTCGATGGTTTCCCCTCACGCCTGACCGCCAGGGAAGTGGTGCGCACGCTGACATCGGTCGGGCTCAGTTCGCCGCCAACGTGGTGCAAACCGTACCATGTTCTGTCAACCGGCGAGAAATTCCGCGCCGACTTGGCCCGCAGCATAGTAAGGGGCCAGCCGGTCGTAGCGTTCGACGAATACTCGAGCGTGGTCGATCGCGAAACCGCTCGCTTCGGTTCGCTGGCCTTGCGGAAGGGAATCGAGCGGGGGCAAATTGGTTGCCAGTTTGTGGCAGTAACTTGTCACCAAGATGTGATCCCCTGGCTGCGGCCTGATTGGGTGTTGGATATGAACCGGGGCGAGCTGACTTGGAGGTGTCTTCGGCAACCGCGACTTGACTTACGTATCTACGCCGCCAGTCGTGACGCGTGGCCCTTGTTTGCGCCGCATCACTATTTAGATGGCCAGCTTAATCCGTGTGCCCGTTGTTTTGTGGGCATGCTAGAAGACCAACCGGCGGCGCTGGTCGCGGTGCTGAATCACTTCCACCGAAAACGTTTTCGCATATCGCGTTTGGTAACGCTACCTAGCTTTCAAGGCGTTGGCGTAGGCAGCGCGATGCTCGATGGCGTGGCTCAGTTGTTAGCAGACGATGGGGCGGAACTGATCACCATCAGCGGCAGCCATCCGGCAATCGTTGCGCACGCCAATCGTAGCCCCCAGTGGCAGTTCAGCAAGCTGCTGAAAACGGGGCGCAAAGGGAGCGGCATGTTCCAAGACCAATGGAAAACCTCGCAAGGCCGCGCCGTCGCAACCTTCCGGTGGATCGGTTCCCCAGAGTCAACGTTCGCTAATCGAAATCATCTTCCACAATAATCGGTTTCGTCCAATCGACTTGAAATTGCTCGATGGGAAATTCAAGGCAAAGATCGCTATCGAGTTCGTCTTCCAGTTGGTAGTTGAAAAAGACTCCGCTGGGGGCTTCTGTTCCTTCTTCGAAGCCAAGCGTGATGTCGTACAACTCAAGCTCGCCCGCTTCGACTTCGTGATCAGGCCCCAGCACTTGCAAGTGCCGCTGCGTGGCAGCGCAGATGGCGGGCATGTTGTCCAGCCAACCTTGAGCCAATCGGCGGAAGAGGTCGACCGTTTCGTCCGAGACCAAATCTTCCTCGAAAGTGAGCGCTACCACACGCCCGTCGATATCAACGGTGGCTGTTGGCCCTAGGTAACTATGTTCGTCGTCGCCAAAATCGTGTTTGCTAAGGTTCCTGTAATCGACTGCCATAGGACTTCCATTCGTTATGCAGGGGAGGGGGGGGTGCCGCAGATTTTCCAGTGCAATGCCTACACCTTCATCCGCAGATCGAAGTTACCACCCATTATGCCGAATGAAAATCGAGAAGCCAAACATTTGTTGCCAGTAGCAAGCCGTGACCATGCTATCGAAGGTGAACCTGTTGCCACGGGATTCGGCAGTGAACAAGTGCTTGAAACCGAACGCTACCGGCTGAGGAAGCGTGCTTCTCTTATTTTTCCATCCACCGCATCAATCGTCAGCACAACGTTGGCTCCACGTTTGTCTGCATTCGTGCGAATCACATAGACAGCATTGGATAGCCAACGTTTTCGCCGTTTGCACTCGACCGGCTCAAGCCAAAGCCAGCCTTGCTGTTCGGCGTGCTTCACTGCAATGTCGATCGCATCAGCTTCCGTCACTTGAATTACTCCCAATCGAAAAACACATCGTAGGTCACTCCACCAACGACAACTGGACCTACCGCACCTTCTGTAGCCAACGCCTGCATGGTGACGTAACCCCGACCGCCGGCAGGTAACCTCTTGCTTTGCTGATGGATTGTATCTTAGGCGCCGGCTTTACGCTGACACTAACCCAGTCGACTTCCCTTAGCCTCAATGGCAGCACCGGTGCAGATCCAGATGCCTTCTCAAGATACTTAACAAATCCAGGATGGATAGCCTTTAACGATGCCCTTTCCATTGCTACAGTTGGACTATTCAACCGTGTTGATGTTGTTGCCCCAAACAGAAGTCTCATCCAACGTCAGGGCCGGCTAACAATGGATGCTGGTGCGACCCTTGATGCAGACGAGATCGCAGTCGCCAACGTCTTCACACGGCATGGCTACGATGCAAGAGGATTGCAGACCGCATCGCAACGTGGAATCCAAGGTGTGCGAACTGCGGACCTTGAGATTTCTGGATTAGGCCGGGTGGACGTATTCACGCCTCAGCAGGTCAATTCAAAGTCGATTTCTCGTGCAATCGAACGCAAGGGAACCCAAGCTCCAATAGTTGCGATCCGTGGCAATGTCTCGGAACGGGTAATGTGTGAAACTGTTGCACGAGTTTGGGGCAAGACATCGAATCGAGCGCAGGCGATCCAGCAGGTGGTGTTTGAGAATAACGGAGTGTTGACGTGGTTCACACGTCCGCAGTAGGGTGATTTAGAATGCCAAATCTAGCTTGTAAGTGCGGGAACGTGATTGACCTGTCGCCAGTGCCGTGTCCAAACGAATACTCGTTGATCTCGGATCGAGACATGGAATCCGTTTTCGATGCAATAGATGCTGCACCATCGAGTGCGGAAGATTTGCTTGAAACGGCAGCAACGAGTGTAGTCGTTTGCGATGTTTGCGGCAGATACTACATCAGCAAAGGGAAGGATTCAGTTGAATACACCGTTCTCTCGCCTGAAACATTCGATGAGAACTCAGCTTGAGTGACCCGTTGGCTTCTGCATCGTGATCTTCGCAGGCTGTGCCGGTTTGAAGGGTTGCAGCTTGGCCGGTTGGGCAGGGTTCCACGGCTTGCTGTGTTCTTTTCATGGGGCGGCACGCCTGATGGCGGCGGCTTGGGCTTTTTGCTCAAGCTCTTGTTGGCTACCGAATCGTAGACAACCTATTGGTAGATACGGCTCTCGACAGCACCGGTGCAGATCCAGATACCTTCTCCAGATACTTAACAAATCCAGGATGGACGGCCTTTAACTACCGAATTACATTCGGCCAAGCGAGTTTGTTCCACCGAAAAGGCCAAGACATCGTAGATGACCGAATCCCACCCACTTTCAATCCACAGCAATGACACGTCTTATTCTGGTCAGTGGCGATTAGTTGGTGAGACGTTGGAATGGGAAATTGAGGGCAAGACATACTGCATCGAAAGTGACAATGATCTGGCGACCAATGTAGGCAAGTTTGTTCGCACGCTTGGTCGCCAAGTTCTTCACGATGATGTAGTGCTAAAAGCATGTCTAACCTGCAAACATTTTCAGATGTCAGGCATGGCCCGTGAAATGGGCAGAGGACAGCGAGGGGTCTGTTGCTTTCATCAGAGCGGAGTTGAGATTTGCCATCTCTGCGATGATTACGCAGAATGTGAGACAAAGAAATGAACATCCCGAAACCATCATGGGAACCGAATACCGTTGAAGATGTCAACGAAATCCTAGAACGCATGAAAGCCTACACCAATGAGAGTAGAGCATTCGTGGTCTACTCCTGCGGTACCACAGTCTTTTCAGATTCGGCGTCACAGCTTGACGAGGAGGCGTTTCACGAAACGTTAAAAGCTGTGGTGATGCAACCGCCAGATTTCAAAGTGATGTCGATGGAGAACGGTAACCTCATGGTTCGTTTTGCTGGACCAGTGTGCGGATTGGTACTTGGCAGTTTTTATCAAGATCACCAAGAGGATATTGTTGCCAGCGTCACATCTGGCGGCTTGTTGGATGGCACGGCCGGCGCGCACTTTGGGCAAACTAGGCTAGCGCGGCAGTTCTCTTTTTGGCATGATAGGCGTTTTCCTTTTGTCATGGAACCTGGATCGGGAAACGCGCGATGAAGATGGAGCTTGGGTCGGATGATGTGGTTTCGATTCTCGATTACTTTGCTGATCTCGAAGACCCGCGTAGTTCGATCAATCGCAAGCATTTGCTGGGGGACTTGATTGTCATCTGCATCATGGCGGTCATTGCCGGGGCGGACGGGCCGCGATCGATTGGCATTTGGGCGGCGTCGAACGTGGGATGGCTCAAGCGGTACCTGGCCTGGCCTGGCGGTGTTCCATCGCACGACACGATCGGCCGGTTGCTGGCGACGTTAAAACCAAATTATTTCCAACAATGTTTTCAGAAGTGGATTGAGAGTTTGCGAGAAGATGCGTCCGCCGAAGAAGATCGTCCTGAGATCATCGCCATCGACGGCAAAACGGTGCGGCGTTCGCATGATTCCAAGAAAGGACTCGGGGCGATGCACTTGGTGAGTGCCTGGGCGGTACGGGGCGGGATCAGCCTGGGACAGTTGGCGACCGAAGAGAAGTCGAACGAAATCACGGCAATTCCCGAGCCTTTAGAGCAAATCAACGTACAAAAGTCGATCGTCACGATCGACGCGGCAGGCTGCCAGAAGGAGGTTGCCGCGTCGATTATGGACGGCGGCGGAGACTACGTGCTGGCCCTGAAAGGGAACCAAGGCACGCTGCACGCGTATGTTCGCGACTATATCGTGCAGCACATGGAAAACGATTTCGCCGACGTCACGGCGCGCAAGTTCGAGGAGAATTTAAAGGGACACGGGCGTACCGAAACGCTCGTCTATTATCAGCTGAGCCTGCCCAAAGACCTGCCAGGCAAGACGAAGTGGAAGGGCCTGCAAACGATCGGCGTGGCGATTCGGATGAGCGAAAAAAACGGTCACCATACGAGCGATGTACGATATTATATAAGCTCACTAAAACCAAACGTGAAGCAATTCGCCGCAGCCGTTCGCGGGCATTGGGGCATGGAAAACACCTTGCACTGGTGCCTCGACATGACCTTCCGCGAAGACGACAGCTGCGTGCGAAATCGCCTGGCGACGGACAATTTGGCGTGGCTAAAACGCTTCGCCATCACCCTCATCAAACAGCAACCGAGCAAGGAAAGCATCGCCATGCGCCGTCGAATGGCCGGCTGGAACGTGGACTACCTGGCGCAAGTGGTTGGGTTGAAAAGGATTTAGTGTGCGCTTGCCGTGTGTTGGATGGTGAAACGATCATGTCTCCACAGAATCTCAGGATCCCTGAATCGCACTACTATGCCGGTTTATATGGTCGGGCAAAGCTCTATCGTGATGTGAGTGTCTTGCAAATTCAGAATCGATTTACACCGTAGTCTGATGCCTTCGGTTTCTGCATCACGATCTTCGCAGGTTGGGCCGGTTTGAAGGGTTGCAGCTTGGCTGGTTGAGCAGGCCTCCACGGCTTGCTGTGTTCTTTTCATGGGGCGGCACGCCTGATGGCCGTGGCTTGTTGGGCTTTTTGCTGAAGCTCTTGTTGGCTACCGAATCGTAGACAACCTATTGGTAGATACGGCTCTCGACAGCACCGGTGCAGATCCAGATACCTTCTCCAGATACTTAACAAATCCAGGATGGACGGCCTTTAACGATGCCCTTTCCATTGCTACAGTGGGACTATTCAACCGTGTTGATGTTGTTGCCCCAAACAGAAGTCTGCCCGACTTACCGGAGGGTTATCACTACCGAACCTCTGGTGGGCAAACAACGGTTGCTCGTAATCCGGGTCGGGCTGGTGACCTTCCGCAATTACATCTTGATGACGCTGGTAATTTGCGAGTTGGGCCGGCTCCATCAGCTTCGTCCAATACTACTCGTCTCGGCGTTGTAAGAAACAATCCACGAGATTGGCGGAACCTACGAGATGTTTGGGATCAGACTGGTGTTGGCGATATTCTCAGCACTAGAAACCGCCAGCGGATTGCTGACGGGCTAGTGCCGGAAGTCGATGACAATTGGATCAGATGGTTCCCCGGTGACGAAGCCCTGCGAGGCGAATCAATCCCGATGCACCATATTCAGGGAACTCCACTTACAGTTCCGCTGCCTGCATCTCGACATCTTGATGCTCACATGCCGGGTGGCTTTCGATACAATCCGGGAGGACCGGGGAGGTCTGGTTAGGATATGGCACAAAGCGTGAAAACAAGCCACCCAAGATCGACGTTTTGCTTTTATGTGAGCGGACGGCACTTGGGCGATGACGTGTTGAATCAAATGCGAACCGTGATCACTAGGCTGTCCGAAAGTCGGACGTGGGTGATCGGGCCACCGACACTGGCAGACGAAAATGATGGCGAAGTGCGAATGATTGGCGGCACTTTGGACCTTTACACTGCAATTCCACCATTTGGAGCCGATCTTCCCAAGGACGTTGATCGCCAGCATCTTGAAGAAGTGACTGAAATTGTTGATGCACTGACTCTGTTCTCACAGAGAACCGATCTGGAGATTAGCTTTACTCTTGACCAAACGTATGTCGGACGGATCAAGAGCGGCGAACCAGATGACTTGATCAAAGTCGGTTTGCTGGGTGAATGGAAGAAAGCACATGGAATTGCCTGATTCTCCGCAGGTTTTTTTGCGACAGCTACGCCTTCGGCTTCTGCATCGTGATCTTCGCAGGCTGAGCCGCTTTGAAGGGTTGCAGCTTGGCCGGTTGAGCAGGCTTCCACGGCTTGCTGCGTTCTTTTCATGGGGCGGCACGCCTGATGGCCGTGGCTTGTTGGGCTTTTTGCTCAAGCTCTTGTTCACCTCCAACTTGAGCATGACTCTCCACGGGTTCGGCAACTCAACAGATTCCAAGACGTCATCGTGAAGATGACCAAGTACCAATTGTGCTTCGTCGCCGGCACGAAGGTACACGCGGCCGACGGCTTGAAGAGTATCGATGACATCCGCGTCGGCGACGTGGTTGTCTCCCGCTCGGAACATGACCCCACCTGTGACAACTCTCTCAGACGCGTCACCGAGCTCTTCGTCACCCATCCCCAGCATTTGCTAACGGACCGTTACCGCATCGGGGACACGGTCGAAGAACTGACCGGCACCGCCACGCATCCCTCCTTCGTCCGCGAACAAGCTGGCTTTGTCCCCGCCGAAGAATTGAAGGTTGGCTAGCACTTCAGCCTGGTCAACGGCCAAGAAGGCACAATCGAGGAAAGCCGCGAAACCGTTGCAGAAGAAGGTGCCTTCTTCACCACCTTCAACTTCCCCGTCGAAGAAGAACACACCTACTTCGTCGGATCAGCCGGCGTTTGGGTCCACAACATGGGCGGTCCCTGCGACGAAGCGATGGAGGTGTTCCTGAAGTATTTCGCGGATACCGACAACCCGATCATCGCGGCCCAGGCAGCACGGAATCATTTGCTCTCAAAGATAGACGAAGCCACCGAGGGGGCGGCACTCTATCAAAGCTAGTTGATGAAGCAGCTTCTGTATCTGGTGTTAGGTTAGCCGATCTCGTAGATGAAGTCGTTTCAACGAGAGGCCCTTCCTTTTTTGATGTAGATCCTGATACAGGACGAAGAATTCTCGCAATTAGCGAGGGAGCTTCAGTCGTAGTCGAGCGCATCGGTTCGTCGAAGCTGCCCACGAAATCGTCCACGCTCAGCGTTACAACAATGTGTTACGTGCAAGAGGTGGTAATTTTGCACAGGCCTATGACGACTTCTTTAATACTACCGATGAACTGTATGCCCTTGACGAGGTTGGCACTGAATGGTTGGCCGCACGAAGAATTAAAAGATATCTCAACGGTCTTCCAGCTTCACAACTAACGGAGTCCAATGACTACATCAGACGCTGGACCGAGATTTTCCGGAATGGAGGCAGCTAAATGAGCCGAATGGGACCATTGGAATTGTTGCTGGCGAATTTTAAGCAAGAAATCCCAAAGGGTAGGCGAGAGCATCGGCCCAAAGCCCAAGCATACGCCTCACTAAAACGCTTGACCGGTAAGGACTTTGGCGAAGATTTCTCGAAGTGGGAAGATTGGATCAACAAGTATCCCGACCCTATCGGTAATCCGTCCGATGATCGTCCAAATCGTTTCCTATTAGATGAGACGTAGTGGTTCAGCCGCAGGGAAGAAAAGGTGCCAGGCTCGAATGTCACGAGCTTAACCTCGAACTCATTATAACCTCCCGGGTATTGATCGACTTTCGGGCTGACTGCAGGAGCTTGTATGGTTTCGGGCGGCGTTAGATCTGGCGGGGTTCGTTGCGGTTTGGGCTGTTGCCGACTTTCAGTTCGTGAATGGTTGTTAGCAGGTTGTCCCACTGCATCGATCGTCTTTCCGCGCCGGTCGCCAGTGAAAAGACTTGTACGACGCGTGCCATCGACAAGGTCGACTTCGCGACCATGAAAGAGCCACTTATCAACGGTCGCCTCGTTGCATTGCAGGGCGATCCAAGCAAGCAACCTTTCGAACAGAGCTTCCGGCAATCGCTTGCGTGCCTTGCAGTACGAAGTCGTTTCACTACTGCAGCGCGACAGGCCTTGTGCCGCTCGCCAACCATTGAGCCGGGCGACTGCCTGTTGGCAACTGTGATCGGCCGAGAGTACCTGCGTGATGAACATCCAAACGGTCACCATTGGAGTGTAGACACGATCACGAAACGCGAAGTCAATCTCACGGCAGATCGCGGCAACTTTCTCAGCCGGCAACAGCAAGTCTAGGAGCAAAGAATTCAGATGCTGCAACTTGCTTTGAACTTCGGCGGCGGAAGCATTAGACTGATCAGACACGGCGGGGCCTCCTAAGTTGGAAATAGTAAGTCACCTCCATTTCAGCGAAGCCTCGCCGTCGTTTTCCAATCAATGGCTCAAAAAATGCTTGGCGAAGACCGCTATCGCAACCAGTTGCGATAGCACACACGCCCCCAAGCTACATCCCGTACCCCTCGGCTTAAGCCCGTGCCATTCGGGGCAGGGGGGTTAACTATTGACGAGTATAAAGTATTTATGAACATGGTAGGTGGAGTGGTTATATGAAGCACGTATTGAATTCAACCGGATCATCGATTGTCGATAATCTTACGGACTTCCTTACTCGTGTATCGATTCCGTATCTTTGTGAAACGTTTGATCTCTTGCCGCAAGACGTCGACTGCACATCTGAAATTGGCTATATCGTTATTTGTGAGGATGGCGATACTCACACAGGCAGAATCGGATCCTTTGTTAAACAGTGGTGGGAAGTGAGTGACGGCCAAGTCAGACGCGTTCAGCGACCAATTTTTACGGTATCCGAAACGGGAGATGAGTTCGACAAAATACCAATCATCAAGATCTTCACAGAAGGTGAGCGATTTGTTCTCGGTGAAAGATACGGAACCGGTCTCGTCACACGCCGTTGCAGACAGCTTGTCGACCTCTTGCAAGGAAAGAGCATTAGCAGTTTTCCAATTCTCTGGAAGTCCACTCCCTGACTGGACCGTGCGGTGTTACGTATTGCTTATGTCGTCGCGCTGGACATAGCTCGCCAGGCGGTTGGTGGTAGGGAATTGCATGCATGAATTGTCTTGTGCTCTGCTGGCAGCCATTTTACGTCGCCATACAACAAAGGCAGATTATTGAGCTCTGCGCCACCAATCCAATAGGGACGACCAACGGAAGCCCAGGATTCGTGGCAAATCGGTTCGTTGCCATGTTGGATTACCCGCGCAGACATCAATAACCTTGTACTCGCCGCACAGGGTTACAAATGCCATCATTTGATGCGTGGAATAAGAGTTGGGGGATTTGTCGATTCATATTCGCAGGTAGTGCGGATCAAGGTAATACCGTCGCCCGCTGATCAGGGCTGTCATTCTGTTAGAATTAGGTTTGCCAACGGACATTATCCCTGTCCAGGTATTTCCCAAAATAGCCACGTTAAAGAGGCAATAATGCTCCCCAACGAACTTGAACAACAGCTAAAACATTTGATCTCCCAGGGGGATCTCGTCGGGGTGGAGGGGATTGCTTCGGAAAACTCGTGGATCTTGGAATTGGAACCTTGGCTATATCAGGCCGCTGAAGCAGGAAAGCTTGATCTGGTTCAGTTCTTTTTTGAAAATGGACTCGACAAGAATCAACGGCGGGCTGACGGCCTGCGAGAAAATGCGTTGAGCGCGGCCGCCGCACGAGGGCATGTGGATGTCGTGCGATTCTTGCTGGAAAAGAAAGCACTCTCCGAGCTCGATACGGTGGATGCCAATCCGCTACTTCTCGCGGTGGCGGCAAGCAGCCTAGAGTGTGTTAGGTTGCTCGTCGAGGCAGGCGTCGACCTACATAAGACCTACTATCTTAGTGTCGGGTATCGACGAAATGCCCTTTCTTATGCGGTGCAGTTGGATGATGACGAGATCGCCCAGTACCTACGTTCCCAAGGTGCCAAGCTACCCATTGTGCCGGAGTTGTTAGTTATCGACTTGCACCGACGGGAACAGCTTTCCGAGCGGATATTGGGATTTCTGGAAACGAAGAGAACTCGCCCCCTGGATGATTACGCAATCCTCCGAGAGGACAAAGTCGTTGAATTCTGGCATGTCGAACCAAGCAACAAATTATTGGTTAATACGATCTTTACCAGGGGGCTTTCGCTGGCCACGCGGGTAGAGCAAGTGTCTCCGATACAGCGCGAACTGATGGTGCATCTGCCGTTCTCCTGGGATATCCATGATTCTTTCTTTCAGACGCCTCAGTACCGTTGGCCTCTGGAACGAATGCGTCAATTGGCAGAAGGGATTCTCGATTCGTCGATTTCGATGCCTGAGCCGTTAATGATCCTGCCCAATGGCAATCCGCCTTCGCCGTTGGGGGAAGGCACGCAGCAGAACTCGCTGCTGTTGCTTACCGATTTCTACCGGTTTGGACCAGTAGTCATCGACGAGAATCTGAACGTTCTGTTTTGCCTTCTCATTTCGCTGTTCGAGCAAGAACGCCAATACGAGAAAAAGCACGGGATACTGCCGTTGCTCAAGGCCATGAGGCCATTTGCTGATTTCATGCTGACCAACCCACGTCGCGAACCGTACGTCTCCTAAAATTACCTGCCAAGATGCCATGGCCACAGTCTTCCGTGGCATGTTTTCGTCGAGAGTCGATTGCGAGCTGAAGGTACGCGAAAAGAAGGACGTAAACTCTTTTCGTAAGTCAAAGACGTCATCGTGAAGATGACTAAGTAGCAATTGTGCTTTGTTGCCGGCACGAAGGTACACTCGGCCGATGGCTTGAAGCATATCGAGGAGATCCGCGTCGGCGACGTGGTTGTCTCCCGCTCGGAACATGACCCCACCGGTGACAACTCTCTCAGGCGCGTCACTGAGCTCTTCGTCCCCCATCCCCAGCGTTTGCTAACGGTCCGTTCCCGCATCGGGGACACGGTCGAGGGAATCCGTGAAGCGGTTGCGGAAGAAGGAGCTTCTAGGACTTGGTCGGGCTCTGTTTATTTCATTGCTTGGCGAAGCAATCGGCCACAATCAGCGGCGAACCAACAATTTTCTGAATAAGGCACTTCTGCCACACACAGCTACTTGCAACTCGATTGCATGACCACTAGAATCCACCTACGTGGTCCACATGCAACGGATATGCATGTACAGATTTGTTGCGTATGCACGGATGTAGCCGAGCCTTTCTTGGAGTAGGAACATGATTCGCACTTGCACCGTTGTGTCGGTGTTCTGCCTGCTTTCTTGTTACGCCGTTTCAGAGGTCGAAGCTCAAGTTGCATCAGGAACGCAGCATCGCATTGGCGTTCACCATTCGCGTTTGGCGACAACCATTGCCAGCTTGCTTGAAGATACGGAGACGAGCGACACGCTGTTGCATCCCCAGGATGCCGTCCTCTGGCTCCAAGCTGGGGAGTTGCCATCTTATCAAGCGGTGAACGAAAGGGCGGTTCGCTTGCGTTCGTGCAGCATCTATCTGTATCAGACTGGGGAGAGTGTCCCGGATGACTCCTTGTGGCGCGAGCGACTTTCGTCTTATGGAGTTCCGTTGGTCAAGATTCCCGGAGAAGCCTCCGAAGCGGACTTGTTTACTCTGGCTGAGGCACTTTGTGAATTGTTTCCAGAGAAGCGAACTGAAATTGAAAAGAAGCTCTACGAGGAAATAGAACGACGCCGCGTCGACTCTAATCGCACTAAGCTCGCGTTTCAGAACTCTAGGTAATTTCACAAGTGATGTTCGCGAGTCGAATTCGTACTGATCTATTGCTAGAAGAAAACTCATGATCTCCAACAAGCCAATACCACAACTTCCAGTGACCGTCCTCTCAGGATTTCTTGGGGCAGGGAAAACGACCGTACTAAATCATGTCTTGGCCAATCGCGAAGGACTACGTGTCGCCGTGATCGTCAATGACATGAGCGAGGTGAACATTGACGCCGCGTTTGTGCGTGGCGGCAATGCTGAACTGAGTCGAACGGAAGAGCGTCTGGTTGAGATGACCAACGGTTGCATTTGCTGCACACTTCGCGAGGACTTACTTGTCGAAGTGTCTCGACTGGCGCACGAGGGAATGTTCGATTACCTGCTGATTGAAAGCACCGGCATCAGCGAACCACTGCCTGTCGCCGAAACGTTCACGTTTGTCGACGAGGAAGGCCAGAGCCTATCGGACTTAGCGGCGTTAGACACGATGGTGACGGTTGTCGATGCCGAGAACTTTCTGGTCGATTTCGGTTCGTGGGATGATCTCGTGGATCGAAAGATCGGGCTGAGCGAGGAAGATACTCGGAACGTGGTCGACCTGTTGGTTGATCAGGTCGAATTTGCCAATGTGATTTTGATCAACAAAGCCGACCGAGTCGATGCGGATCAATTGTCCCTGTTGCAATCGATACTCACACGCCTGAACCCCACCGCTCAGATTTTAGCGACTGAACATGGACAAGTCCCTCTCTCACGGATCCTGGGTTCAGGCCTGTTCAACATTCAAGAAGCCGAGCAGCACGCCGATTGGCTGACAGTACCACGGGGAGAAGAATCGAAAGAGACCGAAGAATACAACATCGGCAGCTTCGTCTATCGTTCGCGTCGTCCGTTTCATCCAGAACGTCTGTGGGACATGCTCAATCGCGAGGATGGCATCCTGTGCGGTGTCCTTCGCAGCAAAGGGTTTGCCTGGATTGCGACCAGAAATGACTACGCCTACCACTGGTCCCAGGCCGGCGTTTCGATCCAACTCAATCCCGCCGGCATCTGGTGGGACGCTGCGAGTGATGACTATTGGCCAGACGAAGAGGAAGAACGTGCCCAGTTGCTTAGTCAGTTCGATGGAACCTATGGCGATCGGCGTCAGGAGATCGTTTTCATCGGTATCGAGCTTGACCGCGATCTAGTAGAGCAGCGTCTCAACGCTTGCCTGCTCTCCGATCTCGAGTTCATGGCCGGGCCTGATTGCTGGGCCAAACTTCCCGATCCCTTACCGGTGATCGAGGTGGAATCGGATGATTCGGAGGAGGTCAACTCTTAATGGGCTCAACGTCGAACGAAGATTCCACCCACGATGAATTCGAAGTCGTCGTCGTCGGGGCAGGAGCTGCAGGAATAGGAATCGGCGTGGCGCTGATGCATGCCGGCATCGAGAACTTCCTGATTCTCGACCGCCACGAAATCGGCGCCTCCTTCGCTCGTTGGCCCAAGGAAATGCGGTTCATTACCCCATCGTTTTCTACGAACTCCATCGGGATGCTCGACATCAACGCGGTCGCGATTGGGACGTCTCCCGCGTATAGCCTGCAGGAAGAGCATCCGACAGGCCGACAGTATGCAGCGTTCCTGCAGAGCGTTGCGGCGTTCTTTAAACTCCCCGTGCAAATAGGCACCGAGGTGAACAAGGTTGTTTCCCAACAAGATCGTTTTGTCATCGAGACGAACGAAGGGAACATCGGAGCACGTTTTGTCGTTTGGGCGGCAGGAGAATTTCAATACCCGCAGGATCGTCCGTTTCCGGGAAGCGAGCATTGCCTTCACAATTCGCTGGTCCGTTCCTGGAAGGAAATCAACGCCGATGATTGCATTGTGATCGGTGGCTATGAAAGCGGGATTGATGCAGCAGTCCATTTGGCCATGGCCGGCAAGAAGGTTACCGTCCTGGATCGCTCGGAGGTTGCCCCATGGAAACGCGATGAAAGCGATCCCAGCACAACCCTTTCGACGTACACGGCGCAGCGACTCCGACGTAAGGAGGTGTCCGATCGGGTTTCGCTGGTCAGCGAAATGGACGTGTTTGAAGTGCAGAAAGACTCTGCTGACTATCGCGTTCTGTGCGCCAATGGAGAGACATTCACGTCGAAAGCTCCTCCCATATTAGCCACCGGGTTTCGCGGCAGCGTTCGTTTGATTGCCGACTTATTTGAATCGCGCGAGGAAGATGGTTTTCCCCTCCTCACCGAACATGACGAATCGACAATCACTTCCGGCTTATTTCTAGCTGGCCCGATGGTCCGTCATGACAAGCACGTGTTTTGCTTTATCTACAAATATCGGCAACGTTTTGCCGTCGTCGCCAAGGCCATCGCGGACCGTCTCGGACTACCGGCCGAGCAACTGGAAATGTATCGCCAATGGGGGATGTATCTCGACGATCTCTCGTGTTGTGGTGAAGAGTGTGTTTGTTAGTACCGGAAAAGCCGATCATCGATGTCCACGTTAACTGAAGCTGCCTGCCAGAGTGTACTGGTCGTCGGGAAAGAGAGTGCCGGCAAGTCGACTTTGATCTCTTCGCTAGCGGGAATGCCCACTGGCGTCGCTAATTTTCGGGGCTCGACGGTTGCCGTGGAACGGTATCAGACCGATCGCTTCGTGTTTGTGGATACGCCTGGGATATTCCGCCAGTCGGATACGGAAACCACTCGCCGAGCATTGGCTGCCCTTGGCAAACACGAAACCATTCTGCTAGTCGCCCAGGCGACCCAGCTCGACGAGGACTTGGCGGAACTCCTGCCGTTGGTCGCAGGAAAACAGGGAGTCGTTGTCGTTTCAAATTGGGACCGCATACAACCTGGCGAAGCCGCGCTGGAAGCGATCGAGCGGCTATCGCATGAAGCGGGTATTCCCTTTATCACCGTCGATGGTCGCTGCCTGAACCAACATCAAGTACACCAGATTAGCGAAGCGCTGCTCACGCCTAGCGAGTTCACCGTCAGCAACTTAAGGTTCCACGCCGGCTGGCGGATCGAACCCAGACCGGGGATCTTAGAGCATCGCGTTCTCGGGCCTATTTTGGCGGCGGCGTTATTGATTCTGCCGGCATTGGCAACCATTTTCGGTGCGAATGAACTAGCCAACGTTTTACATCCCGTCGTCGAGGGATGGCTCGATCCGGTTGTTGCCCACATTCAGTCCACTTGGCCAAACTCGATCCGCATTCTTCTCACGAACAGGACCGAAGGATTTGGTTACGGACTACTCGACATGGGACCATTCCTCTTGGTTTGGGCCTTGCCAACGGTGATTCTCTTCTCAGTTATTCTTGGCGTCTACAAATCGAGTGGACTCGTGGAACGAATCAACATCGCTCTTCATCCGTACGTCCGGCATGTCGGTCTGAGCGGCAGAGATATCGTGCGAATCTTGATGGGTTTCGGCTGCAACGTGCCAGCCGTCGTCAGCACGCGTGCCTGTTCCGGCTGTTCACGCGATTCGGCGATTGCAGCCATCGCCTTCGGAGCGGCCTGCAGCTACCAACTACCTGCCACCATGGCAGTTCTCTCGTCCGTGTCGATCCAGCTTGGACGAAGCCCAATCGTGTTAAACCTGATTTACCTCTCATATCTCTTTCTAACAACGCTCGTCTATTTGCGACTCTCATCACCCCGTTCCGGCCGAGATGCGTTAAATATCTTGATGACTCCCCGACGACCGTTCATGCAATGGCCAAGTGCTCGTAGCTTATGGCGTGAATCACGCACGACAATCCAGCAATTTTTCCTGCAAGCGATGCCAATATTTGTAGCGATCTGCATCATTGCCTCGCTGTTGGCCTACGCAGGCGTCCTTAATGTGATGTCCAGCGGCATTGGCCCCATGATGGCAATCTTCAATCTGCCCGTGGAAGCGTCACTACCTTTGATGCTGGCCTCGATTCGAAAAGATGGAATATTCCTATTCGCGGGAGACCAAGGATTCACCACGCCCATGACAGCTGCCCAGACTCTCACGGCAGTTTATCTGGCTGGCGTTCTTTTTCCCTGTCTCGTGACTGCTTTGACCATTGCCAGAGAGACCAATTGGCAAAGAACCGCTGTGCTTCTGTTTCGACAAGCAGCGTTCGCGTTGGTGTTTTCCTTGATACTCGCCTGGGGGACATTATGGCTTCTGTGATCGACAAAGGTAGAACAAGTATGTTGACAAGTCCGGCAGATGAAGTGCGGTCTCGCAACGTAGAACAAATTCGCAGACACGCGACTGATCTCTTCAATCAGCAGTGCTGGTGTTGGGGACGGGATGTTCTCCGCCCTGAGGGAAACTGGCTGCAAGAATTAGGCTTTGAAAAGTTAAAGCCGCCCGCCGATCGCAAGGATTGTTCCAGCAGCGTCTACCAGTTGTCACTCTCAGGCGGACGTTGCGTTGTTCTTCGTGGATTCGGTGCCTACTTTGGAGATCGCAAGCTAGGAGGCGTTTTTCTTTCGCGTAACAAGTTCGAGCCTCGTTACTTGTCGCAATCGAAATTAGAACATCCCCCTTGGTCCGATTCCGACTTGCCAGAATCACAACCGATCACCGAAACAAATCGCGAAAGCTACACCATGCTAACGCGCTGTCTTATTGATTGGATCGCCGATTATGAGATGGAGGTGCTTTCTCGTTTGGGTTTGCCCTACCGAGAAATGACGCTGATTCCGTGGGACACCCGCAAACGAAACGTGATACCGGCTGAGCACTTCGCCTCTTCGTGGCGAGAGCTTTCCTCGCAAATCGCCGAGAACGAGGAAATTCTTAACTAAGGACCTCGCCATGACAGATCCACGGACAACTCCAACTTCCTCCCAGGAATCCAACCCCCATCGACTACCGGTGACCGTCCTATCAGGTCTTCTCGACTCGCTACAAGCGTGCCTCTTAACCGATGAGGAGCTGGCCTTGGGAATCGAGGCGTGGCAAAGCTATCCTGATCCGTTCCCACCTTGGAACGTCAGCGCCGCCGACTTTCTTTCGAGTGCGGATTCCGAGTAGGCGATCCAATCTTCTACTGCCTGGCTCCGACTCAATTCCGCTGCGACGAACGAGGGAACATCGAATGAGTGATCGATTAAAACTGGTGCGGATGCCCTCCGACATGAACCGACCAGCCACCAGTGTGCATGCGATCTCTTCCCAGGCCACTCTCACAGCCGCAGGAGAGCCGCATGCCCATGACTTTCATCAGATAACACTCTTGTTGTCGACTCCAAAGAACTTGTCGTGGTGGCTGGAAGACGTGCGAAACCAGAGAAGCCGGTGGACGGCCGGCCAGTTCGTTTTATGCCCAGCACGTGTTGCCACAGGTGTCCGCACAGAACAGTCGTTTGATTCCATTACGGTCAGGTTGACCACTACGCTGATAAATCGTGTCAGGCGACAGACAGGGCGAACCAACCTAAGGCTCCGTCCGCTATTCGGTTTCCGCGATCGCTTCTTGGAAACCGTCGCCCACAAGCTCGCCGCAGACATCGGCTCGGATCGGATGATCTTATCAGAGTCGCTGGGAACGGTTCTCGCGGTGCCTTCTCCGGTTTGGTAGTATTCGGTTTACACATTTTGCCGCCAATGATTCCTTGGGAGTTATCCCCATGTCTTATGTTGCCCTGCGTTACGCTTTTTGCCTTCTTAGTTGGGTGACGTTTTGGCTTGCCGCCGAAGCCACATCTTTTGCTCAAGAAGATACTCCCGCAGCCGAGAAAGAATCGACGCAAGGTTGGCAGGGGGAATACCCCGAGTTGCCTATTCCCAAGATGTCGGTCGAGGAATTCGAGCAGCAGTGGCAGATCGACGCGAAGTTCGATCAGGTCCCGCTGGGCGAGGTGCTACAGCAACTCATTGCTTCTTTCCCAGGGCTAAGAGCAGAGGTCGCGCCGCATCATGCCCTAGAACAGAAGATTTCGCTCGATCTGAAAAAAGTCTCCCATCTCGAGGCCATCGAACGGGCCTGTCGCCAAGCTGGGTACCATCCCAGCTATTACCGCTACGACCCGGACAATCCCTCCATGACAAACTGGCTCAATCGTGTCAATAATAAGCCCTTGGAAAAGCGAACGGACTTCGACCGCCAGGTTCTGAATCATATCGATAAGAATTTGGATGCGACTATTGCACTCTCGCCGGGCAAGTACCCGGTCGTCGACGGATTGGCACACGAATATCCGTCCGTCACCTTTGCCGGTCCCCTGCGAGTTCAGCTCACCGACGTACTTCAAAACGTACCGAACGCGACTGGTAAGGTGTCCGTTAGTTTCTTGCGGTTGCCGCTGCCGGGGAAAGTCGTGCGTCACGATGGTAAGGACTTCTACGAACTCCCTTGGGAATTGGTCACACTGCGCGGCAACCCCGGCAGATCCGTCAAGGAGTCGAGCAGGACCAGTGGTTGGAGCCCGACCAAGAGCATTCTGCTCAGTGAGAGCCGAAATCTGCTTCTCAAGGGACTGCTGCAAAACGCGAACGAACTAGAGGAACTGACTGGCGAGTTCACGCTTCTGTTACCCCAAGCCTGGAAGCCTATCTGGATCGAAAATCCCACGGTCGGAAAATCGATTCGCGAAGGGGACTACGAAGTGCAGATTATCGAACTCTCTACGGAGAGACTTGGTTTCTATATTCGATGTAAGAAACCACCCACGCCTCCCTTTCACGACTTTTGCCGGCAGTATCGCGTATTCGCGTTTGACGCCCAGGGAGAACTCATCAGCCCCGACGATGCCATCTATCAGGGCTTTTTTTCTGGTTTTGGCAATTTCATCCCGTTGCATGGCAAACCAGCCCTTGTGGCAATCGTTCCGATCACAGAAGTGCAAGAGATCAAGTACCAGCATCGGTTCACGCACATCCCTCTTTCCGAACACGAAAAGCAACCATCCGCGGTCGAACCGCTTGAGTACGGAGAGCATAAGGAACCAATCTCGGTCGAAGTGCTCGGCTTTACCGACGATTCGCGAAACAAGGTTCGCTTGAAAATCACGAACCATTCCAATAAAGACCTGTGGGAGGTCATGATTAACGTCGGCGTTAAAGGCCCTGATGGGGATCTGAACCAGGTAAACTCAATTCTCGACACCGGTCACTTTTATATGTCTTCGCTGGACAACAAGCTCAACTATAAAGCGTTGGTCCCCGCCCATGGCTCCTATGTCAGCGAACGAGACCTTCAGCATGTTCCCCCTGAAAAGGCCAAGCTGGCCGGGAAAGCATACTCCGCCGAATTCAGTGACGGAACCAAGTGGCCAGCCAAACCAAAGTACCGGACTTACGGAGATCCTCTCAAGAACTAACCAACGAGCTCACGCCAAAAACGGCGAATGACCTGACTCGACATTAGGTTGTAAGCTGATGGCATCAGCTATGAACATCCTCGTCTCTCACCTCTTCGATCTCGACCGGGTGAATACCTCCGCGTCGCGGAAGAACAATCGCAAACCGTTGGATACGGTTCACCTGCCATTCGACAGCACGCAAGACTTCCTCAGAGGGTGGATACCGTCAACTCATAGAAGGAATTGAGATCGTGGAACGAAGCAATGCCAACTCACCCGGCGCCAAACGTCTGTCGGTTACGCTCATGTGAGGCATAGACATGTCGTCGAAGAAGACATCGATCCGTACCGTATCGACATTGCGACGTACTAGCAGCCTGTTGAATTTCTGCTTCGTGAGCGAGTTATTGAGATTGAGTCGAGTGCAAGGCGTGAATCCGCAGGCATATCCATTAGATATATTGAGGAATTCACAACGCAGCAATCGGCTCAATCTCAATAACGTAGCCGATCTGAGAAATTCAACAGGCTGCTAGGACGTGATGCCATTGATCGTCCCAAGGGGTCAGCTTCTCATTCTTCGTTAGGTTCTAATCGGGGAGCATCGTTGACGATCATAATCTGGCCACGGTGCGGGTCAGGCTTCGCACCCAGGTGACAGTAGTAGAAGCGCGATGCGTCTTTATACCCGAAGAAAATGCAACATTCGGCGGTGGTTGCCGGTGTCTTCGGTGCTGCGAACTCGGAAGCAAATCTTGCAGTTGCCAACTTCCAAGTCCTTGACCAGGGCCACATGTCGCCCACAGCGTGATGAAGAGAATGTCAAACAGCGAGTGCTGCTGGTTGCCGCCGTCAGAACGAGGATCTTCAAAAATCCGAAAAACGGTAAACCCTTCCGGAAGCTTTGTAATCAATACCATCCATGCCCATACAAATTCCACACTCTTCGCCGCCCCACAGCGATGAACATGCGGGCCATCATGGCCAGCTTTTGTCTTGCTAGGTAGTCGAGACAAATTATCGAACAGTACAGTCGATAAGATATCATCGCCACTAAGCCACAACCGCGTTCCCGTTAATCGCTTCCAAAACAGAAACCACCTTCTTCGCATCATCCTGAAACATCCCGATCACGCCCTGACCATGCAGATCTGAAAACGGCGACTCGAACAGTTCCTTCGGCTCCATCATCCCGTTATGTACCAGGTGTTCGACGATTTGGTTGATGAAGGTGATCTGGTCGGCGGTGAAGGTCGAGCTGGAGAGGAACTCGTTGAACGCTTCTTTGGCGGCGTTTTGGTCGAGGCCGACGATTTGCCTCACCAGCTTGCCCAGGGGTTGGTCGGTGCCGTAGGTTTCCAGGTAGTCTTCCTTCGAGCCCGGGCCTTCGTCGGAGAAGAGGATGCTTTCCAGGGCGGCGATGTCCGCTTCGGTGATTGGTTTGTTCGTTTTCAGCTTGTGGATCGTGATGTGTGTTTCGTGGTCGCGGATGAAGCGTTCGACCTTCAGGCGGTAGTTTTTCAGGTTGGTGTCTTTTTGCACCAGGTCGTCGATTTCGGTGCCTTCGCCCAGGTCGTCTTCGAAGTTCGTAAAGACGTTCTCCTGGCCTCCCTTTTTGTCGACGAACTTGATCAGGTCTCGCAGGCACTTCCGCACCTTTTCCAGTTGCGGCAGGGTGACGTATTCCCAGAACTCGTCGGTTTGCACTTCCAGGATCAGTTCCATCTGGGCGCTGACGACCGGGATGCTTTTCTTTTCTTCCAGGCCGCTGGCCAGTTCGCGGATCCGTTCCTGGTAGCGGGTCAGCTTCGGGTCACTTTCTAAAATGGCCAGTTCCATGTTCAGCACCAGCAGGTCGAAACGGCGGGCAAACTCTTCGTCGTCATCGTCGTAGGGCAACGGGGCCAGGTTCGCTTCGATGTCGACCACATCGGTCTTCGACAATCCCTTCCAACTTTCCTTATCACGGTAACGTTCCACGTACTCGCGCTTCGGACGCACAATAAAATTGTTCACGTCCATCCGCTTTACCACGTCCTGCAGTTGGCCTTGGTATGCGTCCTCAAGTGCGGCCAGTTCAGGCGGCAGGTCTGCTTTGGCTTGCTCTTGCAGGTGTTCGATGATGTGTAGCCGGCGTTTGAAGTTCTTAGTTTTGATGGACTCCTGCACGGTGGCCTCGACGCCGTCGGGCCGTTCGCCGAAGAACTCCAGATTCTGGCAGTAGTCGAAGATGTAGAAAAACTCCTTGTCCATGTTCGGGCCGAACAGGTCAGGGCAAAGCCGCGTACCGCGACCCACCATCTGCCAAAACTTGGTTTTCGATCGCACCATTTTGAAGAACACCAGGTTCACCACTTCCGGCACGTCGATCCCGGTATCGAGCATATCGACCGAGACCGCAATGTACGGCGGCTTGTTGGGAATGTAAAAATCATCGATCAGGCTCTGGGCGTAGCTCACCTGATTGTCGATCAGGCGGCAGTGCTTGCCGGCCAGCTTGGGGTAGTTGGCGTCGAACTGCTCGACGATGAACTCGGCGTGCTTGTGGTTCTTGGCGAAGATAATGGACTTGCCGATCCGGTCTCCCCCTTCGACCTTCAGCCCGCTTTCCATCAGGTGTTTCAGTACCTTATTGACGGTGTCCTTGTTGAACAGCCACTTGTTCAGCGCGGCCGAATTGATCTGGTCGGGCAGTTCGCCGGCGTCCTCGTCGTAGAACTTCTCTTCGTAGGCTTGCTTCTCTTCGTCGCTCAGGTCGTCGTACTTGATCCCCTCGCGCAGAAACTTGAGCGGCACCGAGACCGCCTTGGGGGGCACCAGGTACTCGTCCCCGACCGCCTGCTCCAGCTCGTAGGCGAACGTCGGGACATGGTCCTCCAGTTCAAACAGATCGTACGTATTGCGGTCGACTTCCGACTTGGGGGTTGCCGTCAGCCCCAGCAGCAGCGCATCGAAATACTCAAAGATCGCGCCGTATTTCTGATAGACGCTGCGGTGTGCTTCGTCGATGATGATCAGGTCGAAATGCCCCACGCCGAAACGCTTCTTCCCATCCTTGCGGGCATCGTCAATGCAGTTCATCATCGTGGGATAGGTCGAGAAGACGACCCGGTTCTGGTCGTTCTCCTTCTCTTTCACCAAGTTGACCGTCGAGACATTCGGCAGATTATCATTGAACGAGTTCTGGGCTTGCTTCAACAGGGCTGTGCGGTCGGCCAAAAACAGCACCCGCTTCACCCAGTTGGCCCGCAGCAGCATGTCGACCGCCGAGATACTGACCCGCGTCTTGCCGGAACCGGTTGCCATCACCACCAGGGCTTTGCGGGACATATCATCGAAGTTCTGCATGATCCGCCGCAGGGCTTCTTCCTGGTAATAGCGGTCGGTGATTGCTTTGTTCACCTTGATCTGCGTCACGTCCGTTAGCGACGTGCGGCGGTTGATCATCAGCTGCAACTGGTCGCGGGTATAGAAGCCTTGGACCTGCCGCGGTGGGTAGCGGGTATCGTCCCACAGCCACGTGGTGTAGCCGCTGGTGTAGAAGATCACCGGTCGCTGCCCGAACTTCGCTTCCAGGCAATCGGCGTACAGTTCGGCCTGGTGCTGGCCGACGTTCGGATTGACCTTGCTCTTCTTCGCTTCCACTACGGCCAGGGGAAGCCCGTTGTCTCCCCACAGCACGTAGTCGACATAGCCTACGCCCTTTTTGTTGGGCATGCCGGCGACTTCGTATTCCAACACGTTGTCGGCTTCCAAGTTCCAGCCGGCTTCCCGCAGCATCAAGTCGATAAAAAGGTCGCGGGTTGCTTCCTCGGTGTAATCCTCGTCGGCAATCGACTTCTTATTCTCGGCTTTGATCTTCTGGATCTCGGCCTTCAGCTTGGCGACCTCCTGCTCGGTCGCGGCCAGCTTGTTCAGCGAAGCGAGGTACGCCTCATCCTTGGCGGCCAATTTGCCCTGCAGGGCTTGCAGCTGCTCGGCATTCTGGTCGGCCAGGGCCGTAGCATCTTCCGGCCGGGGCAGCAGGTCGGCGTTGAACGGCGGGACGCTGCCGGCCTTGGTGTAAGCTTTGGCCAGCCAGCTGAGAAACAGGTGCAGCGAACGCGTGACGATCAGCGTATCCTTGGCGTTGACCGCCGCATTGCTGTGCACGGCCATGTTGCCCAGGCTCTGGATCATCTTCAGTTGCGTGAACAGCCCCGGGGCCAGCGTATCCTTGAAGGTCTGCTCGTGGATCAGCGCCGACAAGTTATCCTGATACGGCATGTGCAGATAACTGTCGTGGGCATACATCCACTTGATCGCCAGCTCCATCGTCCGCCGCGCATAAAACGCACACGTCCGCGGCGCGGTCAATGCGTTCACCTCTACCTGCATCGCATCTTCATGCAGGGGTGACCAGTCAGGCAGCAGAAAGTCGAAGTTGGAAGGCATATCAGGGGACCTCGACGGGGGAGAGTTCTCCGCGGAAGGCGCGTTGGACTAGGGAGTTGAAAAGGTTGTGTTCAACTTTCGCGGTGTGCTCGCTACGTGAAACTAAAGCTCTGTAAGTTTCAACGAGTTCTTCGTATTCAAGTTGCTTCTTGTACGGAGGTAAAAGCACAGGAAACTCCACGAGTTGCCCTTTATTGATAGTCGCGATCCCCGTAGTTTGCTTGGCTGCTCGCAGAAAGTAGCGCTTTCCATATCCGCTTCCGATTAAAGCGCTTGCGTACTCGGGCGAAATTACCCCATCGCGAGGCCTTACGCGAAAGATATGATTTTGATGAATGCAATTCGCAATTTCTGCATGCCATACAGCACCACGCCCAAGTTTATCGAAGTCTCCACCTTCCGTTAAAAGTACATCTCCCTTCTGGAGTAGATACTTTTCAACGTCCGACGGAAGCACTTCAATCTCTTTGACTTCATCAAGTACGATTCGACCATCCTGCACGTTGGCGACTCGCATGTACGGAACGTGCACGGTCTCTTTCCCATTGAACCGCCGCCCCTTGGTAACGCCGGATTGAATATCGGCGATGCTATCCAGGTTGACTGTTTTCCATCCCTTCGGATTCGTCACCGGATCCCCGAACATCTCCAGGAAGGCTGACTTCAGGAACTTCTCGGTCAGCTCGATCGCCTTCTGCCGTTTCCGCCGGATGGCATCCGCCTGATCGAGAATGGCGGCAATCCGGCGCTGCTCGGGGAGAGGGGGGAGGTCGACTTCAATTCGACAAAGAGCAGCCTGGTCGATCGTTGTCATCGTAGCGGTGTTGGCATTGCTAATTGCAATTGCTCGAAGGCTAGGGCTCCTCAACAGCAAATTCAAGTAAGGCGGAAACACTCGCGCAAGATCAGGTGAAACGCGAATCAAGTGGCATTCAAAAAGAGCTTTGTCATCATCTCCCAGATAGACGTTATTGAACGCAATTCCATCTACGTTTAGAGAAGACCGACAGAACAGGACATCACCATATTTGAGGCCATACTTATTCACCTCCTGTGCCGTTGCCTTGACGCGACGCGAACCTTCTACATCGATCTGATTTCCTCGAAACAATTCTTTAACCCAAACGACGGGCATACCTTCGCCGTTAGATTCATATTCCGCGTTCTTTCGGAAGATTCCGTTATTGGGCTTCGTTCGGCACAAATCGCCCAGCGTTGATCTTGTCCAACCGGCAGGTAATTTCATCCCAACATACCCCGCAGCGTCTTCAAATCACCAACAATCTCCGCTTCCAACTGCTCCAACTCATCCAGAATCACCTCGGGCGGGTCGTACTCGACTTCCTCGTAGGCGACTTCCTTGTAGCGGTTGATCGATAGGTCGTACTTGGCGTCGACGATCTCCTGCTTGGGGACGAAGAACGCTTTGGCCTGGCGGTTGGTGTCCTGTTTGGGGTCTTTCTTCTTCCAACGGGCAACCACGTCGGGGATGTCGTTCTGGTCGACCGGATCACGCTTGTCATCTAGGCTGAAACCGTCGGCGTCCATGTCGTAAAACCAGACGTGATCGGTCCCGCCCGAGTTGGTCTTGGTGAAGATCAGCACGGCGGTCGAGACCCCGGCGTACGGCTTGAACACCCCGCTGGGCATGCTGATCACGCCGTCGAGCTTTTGCCCTTCGACCAGTTCCTGCCGCAGATCCTTATGCGCCTTGCTGCTGCCAAACAGTACCCCGTCCGGCACGATACAGGCACACCGCCCGCCGGTCTTCAGTTGGGCCAGGAACAAGGCGACGAACAACAGTTCGGTCTTCTTCGTCTTGGCAACCTGAAGTAGATCTTTGGCGACCTCTTCGTAATTGAGCGAACCCTTGAAGGGCGGATTGGCCAGGACGATGGTGTAACGATCGCGAATCTCGGCCCCATCCTGCGACAAGGCATCGAGATCTTTGATGTCAGGGTTCTCGACCCCGTGCAGCATCAGATTCATCGCCCCGATCCGCAGCATCGAGGCATCGAAGTCCATACCGTGGAACATGCCGCTGCGGAAATGCTCTTTCTGCTTCTTATTGTGGAACAGCTTGGCGTGATGTTCGCGGAGGTACTCGCCAGCAGCCACCAGAAACCCACACGTCCCGCTGGCTGGGTCGGCGATGATATCGGTCGGCTGCGGATCGACCAATTCGACAATCATCTTGATGATATGCCGCGGCGTACGAAACTGTCCATTGCGTCCCTGGTGCTGAAGGTTCGACAGCAGGTACTCGTACAAATCCCCCTTCGTGTCGCGGTCTTCCATGGGGATGGCGTCGAGCATGTCGACCACCCGGTCCAGCAGCGACGGCGAAGGAATGACAAAGACGGCATCCTTCATGAACTTGGCGTAGGCGCTATCGTCGCGGCTGTTGAGCGACTTGATAAAGGGAAAGACTTCGTCCCGAAAGAGGGTGTACTTCGTTTCCGGGTCCAGGTCCTTGAACTGCGACCACCGCAAACGCTGCTGCTTCTTCGTGAAGATCGGATCTTCGATCGGCTCGCCGGTGAGATTAGCCTGGTTCTCCTTGTTCAACTGAAGCTCGTCCAACCGCCGAGCAAACAGCAGATAGGTAACCTGCTCGATCACGGTCAGCCCGTTGGAGATCCCGCCTGACCAAAAGGCGTTCCAGATTTTATCGACTTGTGATTTAACGGTCCCGGTGATCATCCTGAAGTGGGGTCCCTTAGGCGGTAGCGAGAGTAGGAAAAGCTTGCTATTTTAGCGGGACTTCGCATCGATCCGCAATGATTGCGAAGTTATTCCGCTGTTGCCGAGTTTGCGGGTGCGATGGCTCGGGGGAACTGGTGGAAGATGGGTTTGTTGTCCGAGAGGGGAGCAAGTCGCGGATTGAGTTGACGCCGTCGGCGCCCGATTCGGTCAAATCGAATCGACAGCGTCTGCTCGATTCTGGCGTGATCGAAGAGCGGGACGGCGTTTATGTCTATTTGCAGGACTACCTGTTCCCATCCCCCAGCGCCGCAGCCCAGGTAGTTCTGGGGGCTAGTGCCAACGGTTGGACGGAATGGAAAGATAAGTCAGGAGCAACGTTAAGCGAAGTTCACCGAGACGCAGCAGACGAGGGAAACGATTAGGACTTTTTCAGCCGTTCGATGAGCTACGATTCCGATGACCAGACGTCCCACAAAACCGAATGACATCTGCAAGCCAGCTCGAAAGAAGAAGGGCGGCTGCGGTCCGGGAGACAACGAAGCACAGCTCGATAGCTATTCTGCGATCGTACGGGACTATCGGAAACGCTGCCAACCATCGGCCGACAAGGTCTTGACCTTCTACCGCGAACTGCCAACGCTCGCCGAAGCGATCAAAAAGACCGCGTATGCCGAGCACCACGCCGGCAAGGCTTATCGAATCATCCCAATCTTCCCGGAGTTGGAACCGTACCAGCAAGACGGATGCGAACTGCTGGACGATGGCCAGAAGCACCTGATCAATCGATATCGGGACTCCAATGCCAATTTACGGACTCAGTTCTTACGCATTCTGAGAAAGGCGAGTGTACAGCCCTGGGAGAAGCTCTTCCAGAACATGCGGGCCAGTCGGGCGACCGAGCTCGCCGACGAGTACCCCGAGCACGTGGCGACGGCCTGGATTGGTCATAGCGTGAAAGTGGCCCGGAATCACTATTGGCAGGTGACCGACGACCACTTTGCTAAGGCCCTGAAACGCACCGATGAGCCGGCCAAGAAAGCGGCGCAGAATCCGGCGCAGTCAGTGCACGCGGGGTCTCGCAACGACTCGTCGAAGTTTGACCCCAGAACAAAACAAAGCCCCTAAATTACGGGGCGAAGCAAAATCCAGCGAGTTTACGCAAGACAGAAAAGTAGGCCAGGCAGGACTTTAAGTGATTCGAGTAACCTGCTTTCTATTCAGGACTTAGTGCAAATCGAGAACGCTTTTGACGCAGATTTACGCGCAGTGCAGCCTTCATCCGCTCCCATGAGCGCCGTGGTCGAGGAACTCCTCTCTCTGATTCCTCAGCTCTCAAATAATCACCTTCGTGAGTTGCTAGATCTCGCCAAGCAGTGTTCCAGCCAAGAGTCACCTTCAGCCTGGCAGAGTGACTAATCTTTGTCATGGTGGAGTCGTGAACCACGTTACCTTGCGATCTGAATCTGCTCCAGCAAAGCTAATAACTGGCCTGGCCTCCCTGGTTAAAACATACGCGGCGAGCATCGAACTTAATCCCTATTTAGCAAATGTCAGTGCGTAGCGACTTCCTCTTGGCTACATAAAAGAAAAGAAGAAAGCCTTCTCTAATGCCAAGTGAGTGTGATGGGGTGACTTGTTGCGTCGGACTTTGCAATCAGTCCGGGTGGATGCCTTATTATGTAACTATGCCAAATAGGACCAGGACGCAGTCGCTATGACGGATCATACTACCGTCGCGTTGCCTGGATTTCAGCATCCAACGCCAACCAAGGTTTTTACTGGGTTCCTTTTTCGCCGGTCGGGTAAGCTTCCCAGGAAGATAACGACCTCACCAAAAGAGTGAACCCCATCACGATCGAATTTTCTATAGCGTCGTTCACCCATTGGTTCGGCTGAAACCTCAAACGATTTTAGGCAATTCAATGTAATTCTAAGTTAGATCGAGAAAGGAGCCCCAAACGCGTCGCCGCGGATTGCACGAAGAGTGAGCTCAAATAGCAATGTTGACGTTCGATCAGCTATCCCGCCTTGGCCCGTTCCCGCAGCTTTTCATACAGCCCTAGCTTTTCCAGCAAGATCCGCTGCAGCCCAGCTTGGATGGCTGGGGAGCCCAGCGCTCGTTTGCTCAACTCCTCTTGAACCTCCATACTTTCCATGATCGCTTCCATAATCTCGGAGCCCAGGTCAGGCGAGTTGGCGAATTGCTCTTTCGAGTTGTTGGCGGCCTGCTTCTGTAAGGTCTCCGATTCCAGGGCCTTCTCGGCGACGGTATTGGCGTAGGAAAGTTGGTCCCCGTCGGTCGTGTCAGCGCCGAAAAGGTCATTCAACTTTTCAATGATCTCACTCAGCAGGGCCTTTTCTTTCTCTTGAACCGATCCACTGCCCGCTTCGGTGAGTGGGTCTAGCTTCGGTGCGTCATGAGCTGAAAGCCCTAAGCTTCTCTTTCCCTTGTTCCATAGCCGGTGGTGGGTCATTGTGACTTCGGACAGGTCGACCCCTTCGCGCTCGCGGCCGAATTTCAGAAGCCTAACCAACTGCTTGAAGAAGATGGCCCGCTTCTCGAAGTCGGTGTTGCCGTAATCAAAGATCTGCGAAAGGAACGTGTAGGCCCGGACGTAGGTGCCAATGTCGCCACGGAACATCATCAACGCTTCCATCGTGTCCTTGGCTTCTTCGGCGGCCTTTTCGTCCTTCGCTTCGGTGGCCTGTTTATAGGCTTCCTTGGCCGCGCTAAACCGCTTCAGTAAGCGATCGGCGACCGGCGTAATGGCCGCTTCTAACTGTTTCTGCTTCGCCTTGGGGTCGAGGACCACTTTCACCACGCGCTGGATCTCGTACTCGTCGTAGTATCCGAGCGCATCCAATTTGGCCCGCAAGGTCAGAATCAACTCCGGGTCGGTCACGCCAGAGAGCTCGGCGGTGGTGTAGTACGTCTTAAACGCCGCCAGGATCTCGTCGGGCTCGTTCACGAAATCGAGGATGAATGTATCCTCTTTGCCGGGGTAGCAGCGATTCAACCGCGAAAGAGTCTGCACTGCTTGAATGCCGGCCAGGCGTTTGTCGATGTACATGCCACACAGCAGCGGCTGATCGAAGCCGGTTTGAAACTTGCTGGCCACCAACAATATCTGGTAGATGTCTTCCTTGAACGCTTCACGAATATCGCGGCCGTTGAGGTCTGGGTTTAGCAGAGAACTATTTTCTTTCAGTGGTTCGGGGGCCGAGTCTTTATCGTCGACTTCGCCCGAGAACGCCACCAGTGTCCGCAGAGGGTAGCCTTGCTCTTGGATGTAGCGGTTGATGGCCAGTTGCCAGCGGACCGCTTCCACACGGCTTCCGACCACGACCATGGCTTTGGCCTTGCCGCCGAGCAGTGGTTGAACCGTCTCGCGGAAGTGCTCTACCACGATCTGGACCTTCTGCGAGATATTGTGCGGATGGAGCCGCACCCAGTTCATTAGCTCGCGGGTGGCTGTGCTGCGTTCGACTTCGGAATCGGCGAACTCTTTGCCGGCGTTGGCCAGCTTGAAGGCGACCTTGTACGACGTGTAGTTCTTCAGCACATCGAGAATAAAGCCTTCTTCGATCGCCTGCTGCATTGAATAAACATGAAACGGCTGCGGTAGGTTCCCTTCGCCGCCTGGCTTAGTCGGATCAGGCAAGCGGCCGAACAGCTCCAACGTTTTCGCTTTGGGGGTCGCGGTGAAGGCCACGTAAGTGATCCCCTTATCACTGGCCCGCGATGCCATCTCGGCGGCCAACACGTCTTCGCTGCTGATCGTGCCGGTATCTTCCATTTCCTGCTGTTCCTCAGCAGAGAGAACCTGCTTCAGCTTCGAGGCTGCCTCGCCCGTTTGGCTGCTGTGGGCTTCGTCGGCGATCACCGCAAAACGTTTCCCTTCCGAAGCCGAGAGCCGGCGGACCTCTTCCAGGGCGAAAGGGAACGTCTGGATGGTACAGACCACCACCTTCTTGCTACCCGAGAGCGCTTCGGCCAGTTCGCCGCTCTTGCTTCCCTTGTCTCCTTTGATCGTCGCCACAATTCCTTTGGTACGCTCGAAGCTGTCGATCACGTCTTGCAGTTGCCCGTCGATCACCTTCCGATCAGAAACCACAATCACCGTGTCAAACACCTTCCGGTTGTCCGCATCGTGCAGGTCGGCCAGGAAGTGGGCACTCCACGCGATCGAGTTCGTCTTGCCTGAGCCCGCCGAGTGCTGAATCAGGTACTTGTGCCCAGGGCCTTCTTCCAGCACGGCTTCTTTCAGCTTCCGCGTCACAGCCAACTGGTGGTAGCGCGGAAAGATCAACTTGGCGATCTGCTTCTTCTTATCAAGCTCGGCCACCATGTAACGGCCTAGAATCTCCAACAGGCTATCTCGCTGCCAAACCTCTTCCCACAGGTACGCCGTGCGGTGCCCCTGGGGGTTCAGCGGGTTGCCAGCGCCGCCGTCGTCTCCCAGATCGAAAGGCAGGAAGAAAGTCTTCAGGCCGTCCAGCTTGGTGGTCATCTTCACGCGGCTGCTGCTCACGGCAAAATGAACCAGCGCCCCAGAAGGGAACTTCAGTAGCGGTTCCGCTGGCTTTCCTTTGGGGGCCGGGTCGCGGTCTTTCTTATACTGATAAACCGCATCTTCCAGGCTCTGCGTGTTGTCGGTCTTCAGTTCCGCCGTCGCGATCGGGATACCATTTAAGAACAACACCAGGTCGATGCTGTTCTCATTGCTCAGCGAGTACCTCACCTGGCGCACCACCCGCAGGCGATTCGCCTCGAACCGCTTCACAATGTCGGGGTTCATTGCCAGGGCCGGCTTGAACTGGGCCATCTTCAGCGGCTGCGATAACCCCAGCACATCGAACCCAAACCGCAGCACATCGAGCGTCCCGCTTTGGTCGAGTGCCCCCCGCAGGCGTTTTAGCAAGTTCGCTTCCGCCGCAGCGCCGTGGTTCTTCTCTAACCGCTCCCACGCCTCCGGCTGCGTCTGCTTCACCCACGCGATAACATCCGCCGGAAAGAGGGCCAACTGCCGATCGTACCCAGCCGCGTCCTTGGCCTCGTACAGCCAACCGCTTGCGGCCAGGTGTTCGCAGATCTCGTCTTCGAGTTTGATTTCGGTATGGAGGTTCATGAGCTACGATCCTTCATAACTGGCCTGCAAAAGGGGTAGGGCTTTAGCCAGGTCGTCTTGGTTTCTCAGTACGATTTCCAGGTCACCTGTACCCCAGTGTCCGATGTTGGTGACGTCGCGGGTGAAGCCTTCTTCCAGGTCTACGGTCTGTGGGTCGACCTTCACGTATAGGTTGAGCATCCCTGAGGCTGCTCGCCCGTCGACCGTCACGAAGTTCTTCAGGCGTTTGAATGCGACGTATAGCTTCAATACCTTGACTTGTACATCGTCGCCGAAGCTGAGGCAGGTCGCTTTCAACTGTTCATACAGGTCCAAAAGATCGGTCGAAGCGTCAGCCAGTTGTTCGCTGACCATCTTATCGCGGGTCTTGGCCTTTGGCTTGCCGGGCGCGATAACCACCTCGTCCTCAATTGAACCGGTTGCCTGCACTGCGTTGACCATGTCCAACAACAAAAACTCTTCGCCGAAGCGGAGGTAGCGGATGAGCTCGATGTTGCGGTTGATTTGCTGGACGGCGTGGCTGTCGTACTTGGTGAAGCTGCCGGCGATGCACAACAGCCGTGGCCCGGACCATTCGATGCTGTCGGCCTCCGTGGCTCCCAGGGTCTTCAGGACCAGCAGTTCGAACTCTCCTTTGTGGTCCAGCAGCCAGTCTAGGTAGAACAGCCCTTGGTTGATCACGTTTTCGTTGCTGGCCCGTTTGTATTCGATGATGCAGGGGCAGCCGTTTTCGTCGATCCCTAGCGTATCGATCCGCCCGCCGTGCGTCTTGCCGGTCGAGTACTCCGAGGCCAGAAAGCTAACCCCCAAAAACACATCCAGGTGCCGCTCGATCAGTGTCTGTAGCGACTTTTCGAGGGCCACCGATTGCCCTTCCAACTGCGTCACGTGCTGGCCATCGGTGCGGAATAGTTTGATGTCACTCATTTGAACTGTTGTCCATACTTTCAAACGCAGTAGGTTTGAATTCTGGGCGAAGAAGATCGAGTATATCGTCCTGAGGTAGATGTTTTAGAATCGTGTACTTCTCAATAAGTGGCTTGAATTTATCTCGCCCTCGTCTCCCCAGGGCATTGAACATTAACAATTGAAGTTCGCTACTGGATAACTGGGCACGAACTAATCGTGTGTATGTTTTCTCGTCTTTAATCTGCTGGTCAGAGACAAAGCTCAAAATGTTGTAGAGGGTCCGAAAGTAATGCCCAATTGCTGATTCATTGCGTTGGTACCACTGTTCATAAGCACTGATGCTTGATTCAACTGTTAGGCCTGGATCACCTTCGTTGGCGTAAACAAATCGGAGTATTGACTCAACCATATCGTCAACAACGGAACGCCCAAAATTTGCATTGTCAGTTGTCCGTAGAGTCTCAACAACTTGGCCATGTAACTCAAGCATCCGAAAAAAAGTCGTTTCAAATCGCTGCTTCCCAAGCAATTCGTTTTGCTCCCTCATCTCCTGCTGCTGTTGCACCATCACTCCGCGTGTCATCTCCAATTCTTCACGTTGTTGAGATAACTCGTACTTTTGCATCCACAACGTGATGATGATGGCTGCAAACGCCAAGGCAGAGAAAAGGGCATTGATGGCACCGAAGAAATCCCCAGAGATACCAAACGCGGTTATATCATCTCTCTCAAAGAGCCATTGAACAGTCGCTATCATGGTAAACTGCAGGCCGGCAAGAATTACGAATGCAGCGATAACCACTAACGAGATCTGCCATCCATATTTGAACCAGTCCGGTTCGTGATCGCGATTCTGATCATTCAGTTGATCACTGGTCATCAGACCGTCTCCTCACTAGCAAATTCACGAACGTCAATCTTGCCAGTTACGGCTGCCGAGATGAGGGCGGTGCGGCGTTCTTGGAGGAGGGCTATCGACTGATCCACTTGTAATGCTAAGTGGTCTAACTCCGATAGCGTTGATCCCAGTGAATCGAGGATCCTGCGCTGCTCTGCGATATCTGGGGCAGCGAAATACAGATCTGTAATTACTGATTGGGCGATATTCTTCATAGATGGACTAGCGCCCGAGGCGCCGAGTTCGATCGGTTCTCTAGCCAGTTCGGAGGTCAAAAAGTGGCAAAGAAACTGAGGTAACAGAACATTTAAGTTTAGACGCAAGCGATAGAGTTTATCGCACAACATTAGGTTTGGATAATCTCGCTCCGCCACGGCAGCACTGCCGACGAGTTCGATTGTATTGGCCCTCGATATCAACAAGTCGCCTTGAACGATTGACAACTCAGGCTTCGCCTCAAGATCAGTTGGCAGAGCCTTATTTTCATCTGCATTAAACTTGCCGTAATTGACACACCCTACCTTTAAAACTCCCCATTGTTTCTCCGAATCCACTGGGTCATTTTCACATTGAGGGCTCCACCCTTGTTCTATTGAAAGTACGGAATGTTTGATCTTCTTCACCTCCCAATGCTCAGGCACATCCCCCAGCCATTCGATCCCGGAGGGTTTCATCCGCACGTGGGGGTCGAGGCCTTTGGTGACGGCGTGGCTGATGACCGCCTGACGCTTTTCGGCGAGCAGCTCAATCAGCCGCCGCTGCTCGGCCACCAACGCGTCGATCTTCGAGGTCTCGGCATCGAGGAACTTGGCGATGGCTTCTTGTTCTTCGATATCTGGTACGTAAACGCGTTCCCCAAGATCTTCCTTCTTGATATGTCTCATTGTGCTCCCGTGCGCATCTACATCGGCGAGCTTTGGTGCTACGTGCTTAATCAAATAGAATAGAAATTTCTTATTTGCGTCAGCGGATGGCGTGACTTTGAAGATGTGCTGATTGAGCCAACTGGGCCCCGAACTCCAAATATAAGTGTCAATCGTAGCAGACCATGAAAAGAGGAGGTCGCCATCTTCAACTTTCAATTTCTCATCGAGTTTTCCAGCAAACAGATTCGGGGCAGCATCGCTCGTTAGTTGGGCGATCCTAATAATTGGACGACCAATCTCACCCCAGTCCGTTGGTTTGAATGCGTAACCGTTTTGATACTCTCCCAGGTATTTTAATGAGGTTTTTCGCCAATGAGACGGTACATCTCCCTGCCAAGAATCGCTGGACACATATATAGGATACTTCTTCAAACTCACTGCGAAAGCCCCCCAATCATCTTCACAATTCGGTCGGTCACCTCTTTCAACTCCGCGTCAATCTCGGCCAGTTCTCGCGGTGGCTTGAAGACGTAGAAGTGGCGGTTGAAGGGGATTTCGTAGCCGATTTTGGTCTTTTCTTCGTCGATCCAGGCATCGGGCACATGGGGTAGGACTTCCCGCTGGAAGTAGGCTTCGATGTCTTGACCCAGGGGGACTTCTTCGGTATCGCGGAGGCTGGTGTCTGGCTTCGGCTGGCCTTTCTTTTTGCCGCGGGTTTCCTTCACGACGTTGCCCGCCTCGTCCCGCTCGGGGCGTTCGACGGTGATGGTGTGGTAGCCGAACTCTTCGTTCTTGAAGATGCGGCTGATAGGGATGGTGTGCCCGTCGGCGTCCTTGGTGCTGTGCGGCTGCGCTTTGCCGAACAGGCGGGTGATCTCGTCGATATGGTCGTCGGAAAGCTCCTTCCGCTTGCTCCCCAGGCTCTTCCGCATCTTCTGCCACATGCCGCTGGCGTCGATCAGTTGGACCTTCCCTTGGCGATGCTGCGGCTTGCGGTTGGTGACAATCCAGACGTAGGTGCTGATGCCGGTGTTGTAAAACATATCGGTCGGCAGCCCGATGATCGCTTCCAACAGGTCGTTTTCCAGCACGTAGCGGCGGATCTCGCTTTCGCCACTGCCTGCCCCACCGGTGAACAGGGGAGACCCATTCAGTACGATGCCAAACCGGCTGCCCCCATCCTGGGCTGGCCGCATTTTGGAGATAAGGTGCAGCAGGAACAGCAGCGAGCCGTCGCTGACCCGCGGCAGGCCAGGACCGAAGCGACCGTTGTAGCCTTGCTGCTCGTGTTCTTTCTTGATTTCCTTTTGAATCTTCTTCCATTCGACGCCGAAGGGAGGATTGGAAAGCATATAGTCGAACTGCTGCCCCGGCAGGCCATCTTCCGACAAGGTGTTGCCGTGCACAATGTGGCTGACATCTTGCCCCTTGATCAGCATGTCGGCCTTGCAGATGGCGTACGACTCGGCGTTGAGCTCTTGCCCATACATCACCAGGCGGGCCTCAGGGTTTTGTTCGGCCAGGTGATCTTGAGCGGTCGAAAGCATCCCCCCGGTGCCGGCCGTGGGGTCGTAGATGCTGCGGACGATGCCCGGCTTGGTGAGGGCCTGATCGTCTTCGATGAAGAGGAGGTTGACCATCAAGCGAATCACTTCGCGCGGGGTGAAGTGTTCCCCTGCAGTCTCGTTGGAGATTTCGGCGAACTTGCGAATCAGTTCCTCGAAGACGTGCCCCATCTGCTCGTTGGGGACCACTTCCGGATGGAGATCGATGTTGGCGAATTTTTCGGTAACGAGATACAGCAGGTTCGCCTTTTCCAAACGCTGGGCCTGGGTGTGGAAGTCGAAACACTCGAAGATATCGCGCACGGCGGGGGAGAAGGCATCGACATAGGCGATAAGGTTCTCCAAGATGTTGTCTTGGTCTCCCATCAGCTTCTTGAGGTCGAGCGGCGACGTGTTGTAGAAGAGCTGCTTGGCCTTGCGGAGCAAGAAGGGCTCGGGGTTGACGCCGGACGCTTCGCGTTTGGCCAACTCTTTCAGCACGGCCTCTTTCGTCCCTTCCAACACACAATCCAACCGCCGCAGCACGGTGAAGGGGAGAATGACGCGGCCATACTCCGACTGCTTGTAATCACCCCGCAGCAAATCAGCCACGGACCAAATAAAGGAAGAGAGGTTCGGATTCATTGGGAGCGAAGATTTCGAATAAGAGAGAGCAGCCAAGCGGAAGTTGAAGCCAGGCTGGTGGTTAAGTTTGTCTGACGTGGGAGTTTAGCAGAGTGACTGCTGGGGGGGTAGATGCAATTCGCTTCGCTCACAATTTGGCTTGAAAGCGTTCTAAATCAACTAAACCCGAGTGATGTTGACCAGAAAACGCCATGCAAAACTCAAAAAGTTACGAGGCGTCTCAATCCGAAACAAGGATCCGATTTCGTATGATTTTCGACCGTCCATGCCCCAGGGCTGTTTGAACCGGATGCCCCATCGTGAGACCAACATCACGATGGCGAAAGACTTCTCGCGCACACGCGTGAGGTTCCATTTCTACGCGTGGGGACCGGTATTCTTCTTAGCTTCTATGGCTTTAGCGATATTCGCAGGGCTTATACGGGCGTAGAGGCCAAACATCTGCGGACGTAACCGAACAATGAAATGACATCTTGATCAAAAAAACTTGCTAAAACTTTTTAGCGAATGCGACTTCGATTCTGACGCCCTTGTTAATCCGCCTAGCCCTTGCGATGAGATACTCGACTTAGAGAGGCACTTTTTACGAATGACACCAGAACGCCTCTTGAGGCCAAAACACGCGATTTAGTGAGAGTTAGTGTACACTATTTCTTAAGCATGTTCTGATGTTTTCGTAACGTATTTCCTGTCATATTTCGTCTGACGATTTTGGTACGATGCACCTTTTTCTATAGAATATGAGGTAGGCAATCGCTGTTTAGCGAAGGATCGGCTAATCGAAGTAACAGGATATTGAATAGTGCAAGATGTGAGTTTGCTGGAGCCGAATAGTGGCTCCACGGAATTTTGGTTAGATGCCAAGTCGATTGAGCAGGACTATGGGATTCCTCGTCGAACCCTAAACGATTGGCGGGGAAAACGAGGCAGCGGTATCCGCACACGAAACCAGGGACGTCGAGTTATGTTCCGCCTGTACGATGTTCTGGAGTACCGGGATACACACTCACGGAGAGCACACAAAGAATTAGAGGCAACTCTATTCGTACCTGAAAACGTCGATTTTGAATCGATTCTCCATCCGTCCCGAGTTCACTTGGCCGACCGTGCTCGGTACTTCGTCCATCTAACTTATCGTCGAATGCAGCAGCAAGAACGCGATCCTTACTTACAGGCATCAACGGTACGGCTGAAGGCTAAGTATTTTCGTAAATTGCTGACCAAACTGCACTATCGGCGTATTCTCGATGACCTAGAAGAAGCTGGAGTTGTCTACGTCTTACGGAAGCTTAGACGAAAAAGGTGTTACAAGTATGGGTTCGGCCCTGTTATCACCAAAAGCCAACCGAGTTTTGTTCGCTATTTCCCGCGTGACAGGCGTCTTCAGGGTCTGATCAGACGTTCGTTAGATAAAAGAAATTTAATCGGTCAACGATGTCCTATTTGTCGCAGGCTTTCCGACGACTTACGCAAGGTTGAAATCCTTGCGACGGAAGCTAAGGAATGGTTGAGGCACCATCGCAAAGATTTGCCCAACTATGATGCTCACGACTTGGCGATTGAGCGCATTGCGCGCGGCGACTTTTATTGCTCGCCCTCGGAAACTAAGCGAGTTCACCATAATGTGACAAACCTTAGTCGAGATTGTCGCCAGTTTCTGCGCGTCGATGGCTGTCGTCTTGTAGAACTCGACATTGCCAATTCCCAGCCGCTCTTGGTGGGCCTTCTCTGCATGCAATCAATAGGCGCAAACGCACCTTGGGGCGTGTCGAGGAAGAACAAACAAGACAACAGACAGAACGAGGAACCATTACGGTGTCCAGTTCTCAGGGGTATTGCCGATGCGGATACCCTCCGGTATGTCGAAGCAGGGGAGCAAGGGAAAATCTACGAACTTCTGCAAGACGCCTGCGTGAGTCGCGGGGTCACTTTATCGCGAGACGAAATCAAGAAACGTCTCTTCAAGCGATTCTTTTTCATCGGCTACAACATCCCCAACGAACCGATCGTTGAAGTATTTAAGACCGAGTTTCCCACAATCTACGATTTCGTGATCTCAAAGAGAAAAAGACATAAGAGCCAACTGGCGAGAATTATGCAGCAGATGGAAGCGGAAATTGTCATTCACGGCGTCCTAGGCAGACTACAGCAGATTCGGCCGGATGATGTTTTTCTCACGATCCACGACTCAATACTCACCACACAGAAAAATGCGAAATTAGCAAAACAGGTCATGGAAGAGGAGTTCGCCAAACTTGGTGTAAACGTCCTGGTCAAAGCGAAGTGCCCTGAAAACCATAATTGATCAGTGCCGATAGGAAGTTGTTTTTTAGATTCAGGCGAACTACCTGTGAGTTGTAATAGAGTTGTTTAGGGAGAAGCAATGAAGAACGTAGAAGACGAGCAAATGGACCGTACCCGTACCGCATTCCACCCAAAGGATTTTTTGAATAAGGAGCAGACTGCTGAGCATTTTAGTGTCAGCAAGCGTACCCTGGAACGTTGGGTGGAATCAGGTGAATTTCCCTCGCCATTCAAAATCGGCGGATTCTGCTATTGGCATCTTCCCGCGCTAACGCAATGGGGAATCGCGCGTTTCATGGATGAGAATTCAGCGCTGGCGAATAGAATGTCTTCAGTTTCATCAATTGAAAACCCATTTGCTGTCCCATGCTCAGAATCTTTGACAAAGGTGGAAGAGCGTAGGCAGAGAATGTCAAAAAGAGCCATTGGAAGTAAGGACTTCTCTCCGGTAACGGTGACGAGAAGGATCAAAAATACTCCGATGTTACAAAATTGAGTTTACGACAATTCTGAGATAGCGACTACCTAGAAAACATCAATAGGAATAGTGTATTGGCAAGACTGATTCCCGATAGCCGTAAGAAGCACGGCTGGCGATACGAACCAGTAATTTCAGGCAAGCGATTGCGTTTCTCCTTCACGTGCCGGCTGAAGAGAACGGCAGAGCGTACCGTGTTGCGCATCGATGACCTGATTGAATCCGCGGTGCATCGCACGCCAATTGATGGTGAATTACTACGCTGGTTAGAAGAGATCGACGAGCGACTATTCAAGCAATTGGTGAGAGCTGGTTTGGCCAAGGAGAGAGCCGGACATACGGTGCAGAGCTTGACGAATGCCATACTCGAATCAAAAGAGACAAGCGTCAAGCCACGTACGATTATCAGTATGAAACAGACGCAAACGAGCTTGATCAACTTCTTTGGCGCCGATTGCGACATCACAACGATCACGCCCGGGGATGCCGATGAGTTCAAGAGCTTTCTGCAATCGCCACGTAAGATTTCCAAAACGCGGAAATCGGGTGAGACCTACGAGAAGGAGCAACCAGGGCTTGCGGCCGAGACGGTTCAACGTCGCCTTCGCAATGCTAAGTCGTTCTTCAACTTCGCAGTGAGAAAGAAGTTCATCAAGGACAACCCATTCGCGGACATGCGAACTGGGCAACGTGGTAATCGTGCTCGGATGTTCCATGTCGACACGGCTTTGGCATATCGAGTTCTGGATGCTTTGCCGAATGCCCGCTGGCGTTTGCTGTTCTCGCTATACCGTTGGGGCGGCCTCCGCTTCAATGAGGCCCTCTTGTTGACGTGGGACGATGTCGTGGCCGATCAGCGTGTGATGATGGTGCCAGACGAGAAGGGGGCGACACACGGTAGGCCGGTCCGAAAGGTACCGTTGTTCGATGAGATCGAGCCTTACATGCTGGAGGTATGGGAAGACCTTTCGAGTAAGACGCCTGGCAACACGCCTATCTTTGTCGAGTTGCTAAAAGGGGCCAATCCTAATCAGTACCTCCGAAACTACTTCATCCGCTACTTGGAACGCGCCGGCATCACACCTTGGCCCAGGATCTTCCAGAACCTGCGTTCGACTAGGGCCACAGAATTAAGCCGGATCTACGCCTCGCACGTCGTACGAGCCATCCTGGGACATACTGAGGAAGTCGCCCAGACGAACTACTTACAGCCCCTGGAAGAGGACTACGACGCCATCCGCCAGGTGAGCAGCCGATCAACAGATGAGGCCCGCAAAAAGCCGACCGAAGATGTCCGAGGGAAGTCTGACGCATTTGCACGCAGATTTACGCGCACACGTCATCCGATGGATGATTCGCGACAATCGCCGTCAAACCACGACAGCATTAAAAAACCCCGGGAAAACAAGCCCGGGGTGTCGTTCGTTGACGGGAATTGTGATGGTTCTGACGCACGTCAAAACCCGTCTAGTAGGCCAGGCAGGACTCGAACCCGCGACCAAGGGATTATGAGTCCCCTGCTCTAACCGACTGAGCTACTGGCCCTAAGGCTTTGATGGTTGTTTTACGGGATTTTCTTGGCAGTGTTAAGTGGTCTGGTGGGGGATGGGGGCGGGGGAAATGCTGAAAATGGTGCTTTCTGGGATCGCAGATGGGGGCGGAATGTGTCAATTTTGCCTGATTATTTGCTTTAGGCAGACCTTTGATTTGCGATTTTGGGCGTCTGCTATTGGCCTGGTGATTTCCTCTTTTCGTAGGTTGGGCAGGTGGTGGCGAGGTTCTTTATTCGACTGCGGCAGCGTGCGACAGCTATGTGCGGGGTGATGACCTGGTCGATGCAGCTCGGTCGGTTTGGGCTGCAGTGCTCGGTTTTGTTTTAACCTGGGGCGATTCTGGCGGCCTCGCACGATTGCTCTGGTCGCTGTACTTGCTGACCGTGTTGTAGCTTACGCCTAAGACGCGGGCGATGGTTCGTTTGGGTGAGCCAGAGTTGTGCATACGCTGGATACGTTGGACAAGTGCGTTGTCGAGCTTGCGGCCTTGATTCATCGATTAAAGCATCCTCCGTTGTTCAAGTGCGATATCAAGCGGATTGTCATTTCGAGGGCGTCGGGGCCGTCGTCGTGGCGACCGGTGGGGAACTCTTTCAACTGCTGCACCAAGCGATTGGCACCATGGCTGCGGCGTTTGAAATGGAGTTCACCACGCGCCAAGTAAGGAGTCAGCATGGCGCGGATACGGGTGATTTTGTTGGTGGTGTTGGTGAACTCGTGAACGGGAAACATTTCGATTCCGCGCGCGGCGACAACCCGCTTCAGCTCCATCACCAGCAGTTCCTGAAATTGATTGGTTTCCACCACGATGCCGCATGGCTGAAAGTGGAACGCATGGTCGACGGTGATGTTGGCAATGGTGGTCAGATCGCGGCGCTCGATATCGGCGTCGATGTAGAGATGCCCAGCCCGCGTTAGCTTGGCCATGATCAACGCCGTATAGTCCGCGCGATCATCTTTTCCCTTCGACGGATCAAGCCCCATCACGCGCAGGCAGACTTCGCTTTCAGGTGGATCGTCGTCGAACCAGAAGTTTGGGTTTTGAAAGTAAGCGCCGGCGAACTCGGCTCCTTCGGTATCGACAAACTGGGCGAGCACCTCTTGCTGAAACGCACGATCGCCAATTTCGATGCGGAGCGATTCAATTTCGTCGGGCGTCATCAAGGGGTTCTCGCTAGAAGGGCATTGCCACGATTTGAATTGAGGGTCGAGGCCATCTCGATCGAAGCGTTCTTTCACCCAGTTGGGTCCGTTGGGGGAGGTGAGAAAAAGAGACCAGCCTCGTTTGTCGGCCAGGGCAGGGCGCAGCGCTTCGCGCCATGAATCTTCCGGGGCGAACGCGGCTTCGTCGTAAACGATACCGTCGAGCCCATCGCCACGCAGGCTCGTAGGGGAAGCGGCTGTCTTCAGGGTGATGCTTCCGCCGCTGCGTAGTTCGATGCGGCGTTGTGTTTTTTGGTACTCGAGCCCGGATGCTTGAAAGCTGTGGATCAAGTCGCGTTCGATCTTTCGCGTGATGCCAAACGTCGGCGCGATCCACCAGATGGTGCCGCCATCGATTGCCCCTTTCAAATGCTGTTTGCTACTAGGATTTTGGTCGCCATGACCGTAGATCACCGCCGGCAGGCCCGCTCCTGTTTTGCCCCAACGACGACCACACACGGCCGTTTTGTGCCGGTGCGGATCGCGGAGCAAGGAGAGTTGATGCGGCATCGGTTTGGGAACCAAAATCTGGCCTGGTCCCCGCGAATGCTTAGCGGCTTTCAAGACCTTGCTGCTTAATCGTTTCATGCGCGTGGTTTCCAAAGAAGTTTTCGTCTTCACGAACGACTGGATCAGGCAAATCTGTGCCGAGGCCAGCGGCCTCTTGTTCCAGCAGTTGAATCCGAATCTCCCAGGAATCGCGAATGAACGTATGTAGCGTGGAAACCGCTTTTAAACGATCGGCAACCGGTTTACTTTCATCATTGGCAATCTCGCATGGTACGTCGGTGGCGGCTCGCCAAACGTGCTCTGGCACGCAGTAGCCTTTCATAGAGTTTTCCCTGTTAAGTGGAACGAGGCGGCTGGCAATGCGGTGTCAGGCCAAGCCATAAAGCGATTACCTTGTTTTTAATTCGCTTGCCCAATGGTTTTCGGCTGTAGGTATTGTTTGAGCTGTTTGGTGGAGACTTGGCGATAAGTGCGCGGTCGCTTCGCTTCGTGGGTGAACAGCGCCACAAAGGGTAGGCTGCGATGCTTGCCCATTACGCTTTGAGCCAAGGTGCTTTGTTGGTCGTAATCGAGGATCACCAGCGAAGCGTTCCCCAACTGTTGGTCGCGCTGCATTGCTGCCAACTCGCCTTTCACTTGCGGGCAATAGGGGCACCACGTTGCGGTGACCATGACGACCATCGGGCGACCTTGCTTGGTATAGGCTTCGTACGCCGCGTGGTAGCTGGCTAGTTGTGCGGAGGAAGCGGTCTCAGGCTGGGGTGGTACCAGAGGCGTAACCTGCGGGCGAGCGTGAGTGGCGATGACATAAGCCAAAGACACCGCTGCCTGAGAGAGAGCGATGGTTTCCGCTTCTGCCGCGCCCAGCGAACTTGCCAGGAAAGCAGGGAGGAGTAAAGCCAGAACGATTTTCATCATGGTTGGTCTTTCAAGAATGAAGTCTCACTCGGTGCGTCGAGACGCACCCTAAGGTTTTGGAGGTCGGACGATATTGGCGCGGCAATGGTGTTTTACCAGCCAGCGTGATGGTTGATGGCGTCTCCTTCGTGGATCAGAAACTCGCTGGGTAGTGTCGGCGGGGCTTGCAACGAGAGAACTGGTTCGGCGAGGCTGGCTTGGTGGAAATCGTCCGGGTCTGGCTCTTCCGGGGGCTTCTTTTGAAACGCTCGATCGAGTCCCCAATGGGCGAGGGCTCGCACGAACGAACGTAGCAAGCCTTCGCGGCGAGCAGGCGTCGGTTCTGGCTGCGGACCATGAATGATCTCGACCGATTTGTCCATCAACATCCACGTGGCAAACAAGGCCAACGCGGCAATCCAAATGATTTGCGAGGATTTCATTTCATCACCTTAGGGAGCGAGCGCGTAGTTCGGCTCGTTGTCGCCGACGGGCATGGCTTGCACCCATTTGGCGTGGTCTAATTTGCGGAAAGGAAAACCGTCGTAGCCACTGACGGCAAAAGAATCGTTTTGGGCGAGCATGCGATCGACCGTGCGCTGGTCGACCCAGAACGAACCGTCCGGCATGTCGCTGGGATATTTCGGGCCAGTGATCCAGTTCGGCCCCCAACTGTTTAAACACAACAGCCCAGGCCGTTTACCGTGCCGCGCGGCAATAAAGCACATGCAATGAGGCCAAGTTCCTTGCGGCTGGGCGAAACCGTCGGCATCGCGCTGCATGCGGAAGCCAACCATCGAGCAAACCGGCACCGGGTAACCGCTGTGAATCGCGGCCGAAGCCTCGGCGAAATTACGAACCAGCGCCACCGTACGGACCGGATGTTTGCGGGCTTCAGCGTCCAGTCGGCCGTTATCGTCTTGACCGCCGTTGCCGTAGTTGCCCCAGTCTTTGGCGCGCTGCGCCGAGTAGCGCGAAAGATCGACCGTTTCGTACGGCTGGCGAAAGACAAGGCCATACTCACGCAGCCACTTGGCGGCGGCCGAGCCGTAGCTGCCGTCGCTCCAGCCTCCGCGCGACACACCGCGAGCTTCAACCCGCGAGCCGCCGTAAATCGATTCGGTCGCGGTTGGTTTCCAGTCGGCCGAATCCCCCAAAGACCACATCACGGCCAAGTGGATGTCGGCCCCATGGGCGAAACCGAAGCTAACGCAGTCGCCAATTCCTTGCCGGCCAACTTGCCACGGCACGCCATACTTTTTCAGATGGGCGTCGTACAGGGCACGATAGAGAAAGATATCGTCCTGCGGTGGATCGGCTTGGAATAACTGCGGGGCTGCTTCTCGCAAATTGGCACGCGGCAACTGAGCCAAGAACTTGCGGGTTGCCTGCGGATTGGGCTGATAGCCGAAGTGCTCCTCCGGCACATCAGCCGCTTTAAAAGGTTGTCGATCCGTGATCTGCTCGACGAGGGGCGTGTCGTCAGGCGTGTTGTGGTAAGTGGTCAGCCACGACAAAGCCACCACGCCGAACAGTACGGACAGGAGAATGGCCAGAGGTCGATAAGGGAGATGGTTCGTTCGCATTTGGGTTTGCCTTACAGAGAATCAGCAGCGTACAAGGCGGAAGCGGCCAGCTGGCGATAGGCCGCAATCCAGCGGGCACGGTCGGCGGAGTCGAGTTTTCCCCCGTCGGTTCCCAGCTGGCTTTGCAGATAGTCGCCAGCGACTTGGGGCAGGGCGGGGTAGCGCTGGGCATAGCTGCCGCCCCCCGTTTGATAGAAACGCGAGAGCGTACGAAAGTTATCGAGTTGCACACCGCTCACGAGCTGCGGTTCGGCCTGCTTGCCGTCGAACTCGATCATGTCGGCCAACGACTGGCACAAAAGGCCGAACGCTTGCGCGTCGGCAGCGGCTTGGCGAGCATCGTCCGCTTTTTGAAAGACCGCTAAGAGATTCGGGCCACCAGGGTCGACCGGACGAGGCCGACTCGCTTCGCCCCAAACCCACGGCGCGATCAACGAATAGGCGACCAAGGCCAGCCCGCTTAGGGTTACGATCGTGCTACTTTTCATCGCGTGGTTTCTCCACAATCAAAGGCGTAAGGCAAGCCAGGCCGGCGGCTCGGATTTGTTCAGGCGTCGCGTTTTGGGCACGCATGGCCTGTTCGATCTTCAGCCAAGCGGCAAAGGCTTCGCTGCGTGTGGGCGCAGAGTTAGCCTCGGTCGTCCCAGGCAACGCTTCTTTCAGTTCGACCGGGGGCAGCGGTAAATTAGGCGGTGTGGTGCGGTTTGGCATCAGCTTCCAGATCAGACCGGCAATCAGCATGATCAGGCCGCCAAGGGTGAGGCTACTCATGGGCAAGCTGCTCCTTGAATTGGCTGTAAATCGCTTCGATCGCCCCGTCGGCAATCGTCAGCACCAGGTTTTTCAGAGGGGGCCGGATCAACGCCAGCCACCACGGCAAGGGAATCGCATCGAGCGCTTTGCCCAGTGCATCCAGAACCAGTTGCTTCTTTTCGTGCCCTTGATTGGCCAGCAACTGGGCGGCGGCTTGCATGGCCTGGACCAAGAATTGCTGCAATACCTGACCCAACCGAGCGACGGAGAATGATCCGTTCAACTGTGTCACGGCGGCGGAAGTGAGCTGGTCAATGCGTTGTTGAAAGGGAGACATGGAAACCTCTTGTTGAATGTGTGGGCTCAGCAGAAAGTGCCCCGCTGCGTCGATGGTGGGTGACACAGCGGGGCACGCAGCCGGCGTCTGCTTGTGGGCGATAAGGAAAGGAATAAATCGCCAGAGAACACAAGGCGCCCAGGCTATTGATTCGCCGAGCTAAGTCTTCTGGTGGAGTTCTTTTCGCTAGGCGATGACATAGTTATCTGCGCCACGTGACCACATGAAAAGCGCGCCGTGACGCGTTTTTCCGTCCAAGAAATCACGCGACAAATGCGCGACAACTTGGGGTTTCCTGTCCGCCATGCGCGACAAAACAAGAACTAGGGAAAGACCCGGGAACTCGCCAGGTTTGAATTTATCGAAAGGACCGAACGAACTTGCAGGCGTAATGCAAACTTATTGGCAAGTCTGGCTTATGTCGCGCGGTGTCTTGCGCTTATCCGGCGCCGTAACGATGTCGCAGATTGTGTGCGACGGGCTGAACACATACGGCCGCAATCTAGATTTCGCGTGCCGAGCCCTTACGAGATGCTATAATCCTTGGCCTGCGAAGTGCGTGGTTGCTGCAGAGAAGCGAATAGGTTGTCGCTTCCTTGCATCGGATGACGCTCTGTTTTCTTTCCCCCCCCATCTCCAGAAGATCAATCGAAATGATCGAAATTCGTCCGATGACCGAAACGGAGGTTCGCCAGTTGGTCGCTTGGGCTGGCGACGAAGGGTGGAATCCAGGGCTGAACGATGCCGATCTTTTTTGGCGGCTCGATCGAAATGGTTTCTTAGCTGTTTGCGAGAATCGAGAATTCGTCGGCGGGGGCGCGGTCATTCGCCACAGTGAGGCGTTTGGTTTTATGGGGTTGTTTATTGTCGATAAGCCATATCGCGGAAAAGGGCTGGGCACGCAGTTGTGGTTTGCCCGCCGCGATCGCTTGCTCGCGCAACTTTCGCCTAACGGTTCGATTGGGCTGGATGGCGTCGACGCGATGGTTCCGTTTTATGCCAACGGTGGCTTTGAGATCTTCACCCGGCATCGCCGCTTTTTACTCGCCCAACCTGCCGCAACGGCGAAACGAAGCGAGATGATCGTACCGCTCGATACACTTCCCTTGGCGAAGGTAGCCGAGTACGACCGACAATGCTTTCCGGCGTATCGCGAGATCTACCTTGGGCATTGGATCAATCAACCTAACGCCGTTTCGCTGGGCTATGTGGAAGAAGGAGTACTGCTCGGCTTCGGTGTCGCGCGGCCTTGCCTGGTGGGATACAAAATAGGCCCCCTATTCGCGGACTCGCCGGATGTGGCTGACGAACTGTTGCAGGCATTTCAGCTGCAACTGAGTAGCCAACCGCTGCTGCTGGATGCCCCCGACAACAACCCCGACGCGGTCGATCTTTGCCTGAAATACCGCATGGAAGAAGTCTTCGGCTGCACGCGAATGTACCACGGCCCACCGCCAGAGATTGCCTCTGAAAAGATCTTCGGAATCACGACTATGGAGGTAGGTTGACGAGGTGGTCCACAACGTGTGTATCACCAGGGTTGATCTGACCGGTGCCATGCTCGTCGTCTTCGTGAGCATGCGAAGCAGGGAAGAGCATGCCGACGAAGACGACGACATGGCACCCGGAAAATCCGGCCTCACTCAACCTAATTCGGGCGAACGTGCCTCCTGATCATACGCCCCGCCACCACAGAAGAAGGAAGGTTACTTTTGACGGACGAGCCTGAGTTCAAAATCGTTACTAGCTATACACTACCCATCTATCCTTGCGGTGTGCATGCCGGAGATCAGGTCAAGCTGAAGCACGATCTTCCCGTGCGCGATCCGGATGGCAACGTTGTCGCCACCTACCCAACCGGAGAAATCTGGCAAGTGCTGCATGGCACCGTTGACGAGCCAGAGATCATTTGGCTGATCAAGCCCAACGGCCAGCGACATACGTGGGATGATGCTGATTTCCTCGACTCTTTCGAGGTGCTACGCAACGACCGCAACTAGCGTATCACCAGACTTGATCCGACCGTTGACATGCTCTCGTCTTCGTGAGCATGTGAAGCAGGGAAGAGCATGCCGACGAAGACGACGGCATGGCACCGGGGTTTATTCTTCTCTAAAACACTCACCTTGCTCGAAGCTACGCAAAATGAAGCGGCGGTTTAAGGCGTAGACTGTTCGGGCATGTTGTTCGGCGCATTGCTCGATTCTGCCGATGCGGTCTTTATTGATCACGCTTTCATTCTTCATGACAAACCAGCTGACGTCTTCGGAAAAAGGTTCGCTGGTTAGTGAGCCCTGATAGTGAAACCAGTTTTCTACATCGTTTGCGTCGCCTTGACTGGGAAAGAACCATAACGGCTCGAATTCAAATGGCTTGCTAGAACAATCGCCACCATCGTTCTTACTGCGTCTGAGCCCTTTTTCTTCCTGAGACCGGAGTGCCTTTTCGAGCCATTCCAAGCCTCCGCCTGATTCTACGTTGGGATCGTGCCGATAGAGGATGCCAATCACCACTTTCGGATCGGTCCCGGCCGTGCTCCCTTCCGGCAGATGCAGCAGATGGACTTCGTAGTCTTTTGGGTCGTCCGAATCGATGAGATGTTCTGATTTTAAGTGAATGTGAACCTTCCGCAATTCGAAGCAATCTCCCTGGTATTTCACCTTCGGGTAAGGTGGTTGTAGCACCAGATTGCCGTGCCCAGTGCCGGCCATATCGAATTTGCCAGTACAGGGGACTCCTTGTTGATAGCAAACCTGAAAAATGCGTTGTGGCTGGCAGACGAGCAGGGTTTCCGAAGTGTTGATTCGAATTGGGGACTGCTGGGTTCCGATTACTGGCATCGCTCGCTCCAATCGTGTTTGAAATATATTTGTCGAGCGATTATGTCAGATAGATTTTCACAAAGAAACACTTGACACAATGTTTTCATAGAGCTTTGTCGGGTGCGGCGAGCCCTTCCGAGAACTCTACCTCTGTCGGCGACGTTGGGCTGACTGCTTCCAGCGGGACATCAACCGGAGTGAACACAGGATAAAACGGAGTACCGTCCCGTTTGGTGATTGCCTGCAAGGGGTAAATGGTAGCGGCCGTGATGAACGCAACCAGCCAAGTCTGGATATTGACCGAAAACACGTCCTCAAGATCATACAGACTTCCTTCAATCAAGTAGATGATCCCAAACACTCCCGAGGGAATCGCCCCGATAATGACGCAAACAATCACCATTGCCCATTTCCGATAAGCGCGTGTGCGGAACAAAGCAGGCAGCGCGGCGAGCATCATAATACAAATACAGACGGACAGGAGAACCAGAAATTGCCATGCAACGTCCTCGGCCCCTTTTTGTATAAAATTGACCAAGTTGTTTCCCCACACAACACAGGCAGCAAATGCGAAGGAAACCAGCAGCATCATTCCCCGCATTGAAAATTGCTGCCTGGCAACCTTCCTTTGCAGCCACTGCCGGCAGACGTAACAGACGCCTCGAAATGCAAACGCCGAGGCTACCATTTGCAGGCATGCCAGCCCCAAAAACTCGGCCTCGATGTGTCTATTGAAATGAATGACTAATCGGAAGTAAGGATACGCCGCCAGAAATACGACAGCCCGAACCCACCAAGGGGCCGCTCCACCGGCAAGCCATAATCCTACTAAGATCGGTTGAAAGAAGACAATCATTTCTACGGAGAAGTATCCGTAGCCGTACGGCAGCACCTGATTGGCATGGATGTACCCAACCAGCAAGACAATGAGACAAAGGACGCCGTTCTTAAAGCTGGCTTGGATCAAAATACTCTCGCTTGCTGGGTATGACCTTTGAGGGCTCGTCCCCCAATCGGCTTCGCTGCGGTCAGGCGGGCTCGCCTGAGAAATGCCCCCCATTTTAGGCCGAAGCTTGCTGGCCAGGAAAGATGGATCTGGCCGCGTGTTTCCCGGCGCCGAACGGAACGGGGCTTGTCTAGTCTTAGGGGCTCTTTGTCTCTTAGACGATCCTGATTATTATGCTTGGATTGCCGACCGCGTCTTCCGTCATGCTTCTGGAATCGGACCGTCGAGTCAGGCCAAATCTTCGAGGACAACCAGCCGCGTGGAAACGGCGAGATGGAGCCGTACGTTTCAAAGGGACAACGATGATTATCGATCTTCAGGCGGACGCCGAAACGATCTACAACTACCTACAAGAGCGAATTGACGAATACCCCGAATACATCAACGCCGGCCCGGGCGAGGACGAAGACCCGATCGCGCTGATCACATTCGGTTACGAAGCCGACCAGACTGGCTGGGTGGCGCTGGTCTTCGATACCCGCCCCGATGCTTCCCCCGATGGCGAATGGAATGCGTTTATCGAGGACAATTGGCTGGAATTTCCTGAGTGGAAAGAAGCCATCGACATGCTGTACGACGAGGACGAGCCGGAACCAATCGACCTGGTCCTGCCCGATGGAACCAAACAGCGCGTCACGCAAGACGACGACGGGCTGACCGAGGCCATCGGCGATATGCTGAAGGATTTGCTGCTTAAAGCGCGGAAAGCAAAGCGATTCGACGAGCTTCCTCTGGCCGAAGACTGCTTCATGGGTGTCGAAGACCATAACGGCGTCTACGGTTGGCCTGAATGGGAAAAGCGGCACAAAGAAGGCAAAGTCGCCTAACTTCGATCAGGCGACCTCTCTCTACATGCTCACACAGACGTGAGCATGTCGCATTGTGAACGCTCAGATCGCTTGCTGCTGCGAATATTTCCTTGCGCAGCCTCCCAGTTCTTTGAAAAAAGCCCCTATTTTGGGCCCCTCAATGCTTGCTGGCGGCAACCTTCTTGCTTGGGGCACGTAGCTAACTTCCGTCATTCACTGGCCGGTCATTCCCAGATTCGCGTTGGGCGTGTAACCTAAAATTACCTAGCGGTCTGCATTGGTAGGCCAGGGGCATGCTGGGAATCCGTAGGAAGGCGTGATGTTTAGAATTGTTGGGTCGCTACTAACGTTGGCTTTAGGAATCGTAGGCACGATTGCCTGTATTGTGGCCATCGCAGCAATCGCTACCTTCAGCCAGCGTGCTAGCTTGGCGACCGGCCAACTGTTCGATACGGCACACTCCGCCCTGGAAGAGGTGCGGCAGTATGTGGGCTTGGCGGCTCAGCGGGTCCAAGCGATGAAGCTGACTTCCGATGCCATTCAAACGCAGGTCAAACAGTGGTCGGAAGAACAGGCCGAAGAGTTGGCCATCGCGCGGCTGGGTGTCGAAGAACACGTCGATATGTTTCTAGCCGAACTCGACCAAATCGAACAATGGGCCAGCACCGTCGAGACGTCGACCGAAATGATTGGCCAAGCTTTGGATGCGACTCAATCGTCAGGCTTGCCAATCGACACACAACCGGTGTACGGCCTGTTGGAAGAAACCAAGCAAATTCAACTGCAACTTGAAACGGGCATCGCGTCGGCCAGGCAGCTAGGGCAACGCCTCGCCCAGGCCGAAGACAACCCAGGCGAGCAAAAACAACAAATCATTCGCCTGACCGAAAGAATCATCGTCACGCTCACCATGGTCGACCAACACATTGCTTCGATCGATAAGCATCTTGGCGATATCGAAACGACCATCAACCAACAAAAGCTAACCGTAGCCCGCTGGACGAACGTGGCCGCTATCGCCATTTGTGGCGTGATGGCCTGGATGGCACTAGGGCAGGCAGCGTTATGTTACGCAGGCTGGCGCTGGCTACGAGGTGGCACAACAAACAAAGAACTGGCGCACGATCGTTAATTGGTATTCATTGCTGAATTTTCGATTTCGCTACTTCTTGAAACGCCGATCCCATTTGTTGGAAGACAAGCAGGTGATCTTGCGTATTCAACGACTGCCCGAAACTGCCGATGGCGTGATAATATTGCTCGGCCTCTTCTTGCTTGTCGTCTGCGGCTAGCTGCTCGGCCTGGTCAAGCATTGCGCGGATAAACGTTTTGACTTGTCCCACAACCACAATGGTCTGGGCTTGCACTTCCCCTTTTTGCGTGCTCGATAAAGCCACAAAGTCCTCTTCCGACAGCTGAAAAATGTAGGGTGCATCTGCGGCCGAAAAAGCCTGGGGATTTTTCAACAAGAGCTCCGTAGCCGTTTCGATCTCTTGACGCTGGATAGAATCGAAAAGAGGCCCGGCGACGGAAGGAGGAGCCGGGGGCGGACTAGGTGGCGGGGTACAAGAACAACCGCCACAACATGCCAACAGAATCACCCAACCGAGCAAGTGAAGTTTGGAATTCAATTATTTTGCTCCCAGAAACAGCCAATAGGGGTCGCTCGGCTGCCCGGTGATGCCGGGGGCTCGCTCTTTCGACCAGACATCGTCTTCATCCTGGGTGACATGTAGTTCGGCACTTCCGACCGGCACGAATCCGACTTTCCAACTACGCTTGCCGTCGTTGTGATGCGCCTCGACCAGGGCCACGATCTCAGGGTTCGTTCCATGAGCGAAAACGAATAGTGCTCCATCTTCGATGCCGGCCTCCTTATCTTCGTACCGATAGACGGGCGAAGTCAACAAACGAAGTTCGTAGCGAGAATTATTCGGATCCCAAAATTCGTGGGCTGCATAGCCACGCATTATTTGTCGCATCTGCTGCAAACGGCGACTTTCGGTCTCGGCCGGAGGCATTACTTTTTCGACCTCCTCCATCTGCAGTTGCAGCTTCTGCGGTTGCCAGTTTCCGCGTGGTGTGACAACGTGGATCTTCTGATCGGAAGTTAACGTCAAAACATACGTAGCAAACGCTTGGTTGGTGTTAATGAACATTTCGCAAACGGCTACCGGTCGGCCTGATTTGCCCCACGCCCACAAGAACCCTTTTTCGTTCTGGCGTGCAGGATCGCCATAACGCAGCAAGGGAGTCGCAATCAAATCGATTTCTTTTCCAGCAGAAGTGGTCGCTTTCAAAGATTGGGCCGTTTCGAGCGCTCGGGCTACGATTTCCTGATCGCTTTCCTCTTGTGCCCAACCAGCAGATGTCCAGCATGTGAACAGAAATAGACACAACCATGTCCCACGATACATCCTTCACCCCGCGCGCATGAAACTCTACAGCATGACCAATACTAGACATGCTGCCTATTATGAGCCCTCTGGCAGACCGGGGTCAAGTATTTCGCGGCTTATAAGCGCGCACCGATCGTCGCTTTAGAAGATCGCGCGTGGCCAAGCACTCTATGCTGCCTGGCGGGCCGCAACCGGCTTGGTGGTAGCTGTGGCGGGAGCGATGGCTTGGCCTTTGAGGGTAGCCAAGTAGTTCAAACGTCCTGTGCGAATCGCGGCTCGCCAGTAGTTCAAAAAGTAGTCATACCGTCGGTCCGAGTTCATCGGAACATAGTTCATCGCGATCGCGCGAATCTGTTGCCGCGCCCATTCCAACCACTGCTCACGTTTTAAGCGTCCACAGCGATTGAGTAGCTTCTCTCTTTGCAGCCATTCCCGGCTGGCGTTTGGCTGCTCGTCGGGGGCGGCCAGGTGACTACAGCGGCACTCGTCTTCGCCGTACTCGATCAGCTCGTTGGCCAGTTCTCGCAAGCAAACCTGGTTGCCGTGGCTGACCCAAGAGCTTTCGGCAAAGCCCGTCCGCACGTCCAGGGATTCTAGTTTGCGTCCGATCATCATCTCAGAAAAGTGCCCGTATTCGGCGTGAAATCCGCCAACTTGCTCCCACAACGCACGCTCGATCATGGTGCCCCGAATCGCCACCTTGCTCTTTCTTGCGCTTTGCCAGCGCAGGAAGTCTTCTTCAAAAGTTCGCTGTTCGCCATCCGAAACAAAGTTGCCTGGCAGACCGTCGCTGGCACTGCAAGCAACCTTCACATTCGCTTTCCGCATGTAATTGAAAGCTTGCTGCAAGCAATCTGCCTGCGGAACACAGTGCGATTCAGAAATGTATAGATACTTACCGCGCGCCTCGGCCGCGCCAGCATTGTACAAACCGTTTATCCGCAGCCCAGGTCGATGAAACCAACGAATATCAGGGAATTGCGCGACCAAATCGTCCGATACCGGCTCGGCAGTAGGCACGATTACCTCGAAAGGAACCGTGATCTGCTGTTGCGTGAAACCTTGCAAGCATGCACTAAGCTGCCCACGATCGTCGGGCAAAGGAATCACAACAGAAATCATCGCGAACGCTGGCATTTCAGGCACATGTCTTTCCATAGGACTGGCAAGATGGTGGGTCGGAGTGAGTTTCTTACTGGAAAAACGAGAATGCCCCAGTCAGTACATCGGTAGTTTCCTAGGCACGACTTTATTACGACTCGCAAGCCCAACACAAAGTCTGCGTTACCCAGTCGAAAATCCGTTGTTTGCCCTAGCTTGCTTGGCACCGCGACTCTTCTGAAAGCTGCGATGTCCAGTTCAGAAAATATTTTTTCTCGTTCCAAATCATCTGCCTGCAACGGCTTGCGATTGCCCCGCAATAAAAAATGGGCTGGCGGCTCTTCAGGTTTGAAGCGCCTTGCTGGCATCTTTGGCTTCCATGAAAACGACAGCCAAAAACCAATCCGATCCGATTCGAGAATGCCGCGAATTGCGGGCTCAGATCGAGTCGCACTATTTGCGGCAGGAACTCGCTTGGATCGAAGACCGACAAGAGGCCGCGAACCGTCGTGTAAACGAATCGTGGCACGAGCCAACCATGGGACGCACTTCGCTTGCCGACGTGCCGTTCCACCACGGATCGCCGGTATTGCCCGATGTGGCCAGCGATCGCGCTAGTGGCGATTTTCGCCCGGTGTTTCAAACCGAATGGGATCTGGCGGCCATTCGTGGCGTTGCCCGCTTCCTGGCCCAGTCAGCCTTTGGGCAGGGCATTCTCGGCAATCTTCGCAACTACATCATTCATACCGGCTTCGACTATGCCGCCACCGCGCGGCGCGGGCAGCATGTGCCAGCTCAACTCGTGCGTGACGTCCAACAGATCATCAATGCCTTCCTAGCCGACAATCGTTGGGAACTCGATTTCGAGCAGGAACTTTGCGACGCCGAGCATATCGATGGCGAAGTCATTTTGGTGCTCGAACAAAATGCCGATCAGGTTCGCGTGCGGCGGGCCGAGCCAGCCTGGCTTACCGAACCGGCCGATACCGATTACCTCGAACGCCGTCTCGGTTCTGCTTCGCGTTTGAACTGGCGCTATGGAATTGCCACCGACGAAGCCGACGCCACGCAAATTCATGGTTACTTCATTCAATGGAACGGCGACGCCCAAAGCTGGCGGTTCTATTCTCCGCGCCGCGTGATGCACCTCAAGGCAAACACGCCTCGGCATGTGAAGCGGGGCCTGAGCGACTTCTATCCGATTCAAAATGACCTGGTCGGAGCAACCGAACTGCTTCGTCGCATGATGAAAGGGGCCGGCATTCAAGCCTCGATCGCCATGATTATCGAAGCCGCGCAAGGGAGTGGTGGCCTGGGGATTGGCGATGCCACCAACCTCGGTGCCAGCCTCGCTCGCTCCAACAGCAGCGGCGGCGGTCGCCTGCGAAGCGATGGTCGATACCTGGCCGAACGCATCAGCGATTGGTCGGCGGGTACGGTCATCGATACCAAGGGCAAGAAGTTTCAAGCCGGCCCCATGGCAGGCGCCCAAGCGGCCAACTTTGTGCAAGTGCTTAACGCCGGGCTACGCACCGCCGGAGTGCGCTGGAACCTGCCAGAACACATGATCAGCGGCGACGCCTCGAACAACAACTACGCCTCGATTCTCGAAAGCAGCTCTCCCTTCGTTCGCAGGATTGAAGCGGAACAGGAACGGTTATCCAAAGCCTACGAACGGCTGCTGTGGAGCGTGATTCGGATGCAGTTCGAGAGTGGGCGGATAAACCTTCACCGCTACGGCATGACTTGGTGCGACCTGGTTGCGTGTGTCAACGTGATCGTCACGGGATCGAGCCCGGCCGTACGAAATCGAGCCGAAGATTTTCGCGTAGATGCCCAGCTTCACGAAATGGGTATCGTCTCGCGCCATAGCCTGGCCACGAAGTACGACTGGGACCCCACCGAAGAACAAGAGAAATCGGAACCAAGTCCCACAACCGATTAACGCCCTCATTTCTCCACTCCAAGAACAAATCCTATGTCTCACATAACGGAAGCAGTCGAGCAGACTTCGGCTTTGCAGGTTGACCTGGAAGCAGGCGTCATTCGTGGCGTGAAGGTTTGCGGCAACCGCTCGAAGAATGGTCGCCATTACCCAACCGACGTACTGGAAGCGGCGGTTCCTCTTTATGAAGGGGTACCCGTTTACCTGAACCATGGCCTGCTGCCAGGGGACGAGCGCGCGATTGATGTTCACTTTGGCAATCTGCAAAACGTGCGGGTTGAATCTGGCGAACTGTTCGCCGACCTGCACTATCTGAAAAGCCACCCGCAAGCGGCCGCGATTGTCGAGCGAGCTCAACGGTTCGCGAAGAACTTCGGCCTCTCGCACGATGCCGAGATCGAGGCGACCACCGACAACCAGGGGCAACGCGTGACACGCATCGTGCAGGTCAACAGCGTCGACCTGGTCACCCGGCCCGCTACCAACAACGGCATCTTTGAACAGGAGCAAACTTCCTTGAGTAAAACGACATGCACCTTCAAGCAACTGATCGAAGGACTTTCGCTCAGCCAATACATCGGCAAGTTCGCCGTGTTGGAAGCATTAGAGCGTGAAGACGATCCGCTGCTGAAAACCGCGATCGAAATTCCCGAGTCTGGCCAGGCGACGTTGAAAGATGCAACGCGGCAACTGATTCTCGCCACGTTGGCCGATACCTCGCTCGACGAGTTCGCCGTTCTCGACCAAATCAGCGAAATCGTCGCTCAACAACGCAAGCTGCTGGGTCAAGATCCTGCGCCTGTGGACAACACCCAAGAGTCGTGGCGGTCCCGGGCCGTGGCGGCAGAAGCCGAGCTGGCAGGTGCCCGCGATCAAGTGATCGAATCGGTTCTGAAAACGCACGGGATCACGCCATCCGCCCGGCTTACACGCACCTTGCGGCAACTTCCCAACCGAGCCGCAATGAACGCCTACCTCGACGGCGAAGAACTAGGCCCCGTCTTGGAAAGCCAAGACTACGAACTGGAAAGGGCCGAACCAGAAGACCTCGCCGACTACCAGCCCGCCCAAGATGACGAAACGTTCCTAAGCCGGATGAGAATGTAAACGCCGCAGCGAGTTGAATGTTTTGGTCGATCCGGATTTTTCATGGGTGCAAATTCAATCCATCGCTCGTGTGCCCCGGGCATCTTGCCCGGGTGGCCTGCTAACCGGGTACCCACTTCGCACGGGCAAGATGCCCGTGGCACACCGATTTAGCCTAGTTTGCTGAGTTACGCTTTCGCTAACCCAGTCTACCGGATTGAAGCAGATCCATAAAAAAGCCGGATGGACCAATGTTTTCTGCCCCCATATTGCTGCCAAACAACAACTCCGCTGCCAGTCAGACACAGCCTGATCAACCAAACTTCTACGCACTATACCCAAGGATAACTCATGCCAACCTTTACCAATCCTGCTCTGCAAGCAGGGGCCGACTGGAAAGTTTCGGCCAGCTATTTCACGCACTTTGTCGGGCTTCCGAGCGAACTTACCGTGACGGGGCTCGATGCCAACGCAGGACTTTCGATTGCCGACGCCGCTGGTGGTGGCTACGGCCGGTTAACGACCGGCGACGCCGATCCTGGCAACAACGATGGCGTTTTTCTAGCGACCCAAGGCGAGATCTTCAAGTTCGATACTACCCATGCGTTCTCGCTTCGTTCGCAATTGAAATGGACTCCGACAGCTGCCGCCGCCGATAACGTGTTGGCCCTCGGGCTAATGAATGCTCCGACCGAGAACACCTTTCTGGCCGACAACGGAGCCGGCCCGCCTGCCGACTACTGGGGAGCGTGCATTTACAAGGTCGACGGCGGCAACACGTGGCTCTGCGAAGTCAGTTACGGCGCGACCCAGCAGACACTCGACACCGAGATTGTCGTTGACGGCAGCGAAACAACCTTCGAAATCGAATACCAACCAACGCTCGGCGCCAACGGCCAAGTCACCTTCCGCATCAACGGCGAACTCGTCCGCCGCCCTGGCAGCTTCTTCCGCGAATATTTCGCCCCGCAATTTGAACTGACCAATGCCACCGAAATGAAAGGGCTGATCGGCGTGAAGAAGGGAGACGCAGCGGCGACCCCCGTTGCGATCGACGTGAATGCGTTCGGCTTTTCGATCGCTTTGAATTCGTAGCCCACGCGATGCAGATTGGCGAGTTGGAATCGTGACGTGTTCGGTTAGTAGCGATGCGTTTGCGCTGAACAACGCAACACATTTCCCACCACCTCCGGTCCCCTCGCCCCTACGGGGAGAGGGTTAGGGTGAGGGGGCTAACCGGGTACCCGCTGCCCAACCCTCACCCTAGCCCTCTCCCTTGGGAAGGGAGAGGGGACAGGAGACGCAGTGAACCTTTTCTTAGGCTTCCAGTGGCAACGCTTCACAGAACACTGACAACTTCACTCTCGCAACCACAAACAACACAAACGAAATGTTCTCAAGGAACAAACCAACATGATTTCTAACCTAGGACTTTGGAACTGGCAGGCTTTTGGCCGCGAGTTTGCTGCGGCGCAGCGTGATCGGCGGAAGGAGGCGCGGCGGCAAGGGGTGCATGAATCGCATGTCGTCAACGTGGCCGAAGCCAACATCTGCAAGGCCATTTTAAAGGGAGAGGTCATCGAGTCGGACTATTCGATTCGCCGTGCCTTCTACGCCACCGTGACCGATGGTCGCGAGATTGTGCAAAGCTGGGAGGAAAGCCGGCCTGGCCGACCGCAAGGGGTGAACCTGATTCGCGAAAGCATTAACACCAGCGCGTTCGCCAACATCAATCAAACGTTTATGGTCAAGAAGCTGATCGATCACTTCAACAAGCCGCAATTGATTGCCCGGCACCTGGTGACCATCGTCCCTACCGGCGACAAGTGGGAACGAATGCCTGGCGTCGGCCAACTGGGGGACGCTGCCCAGAAAGTGGACGAAGGAGAAAGCTACCCGCGTGTCACTTTGAATGAAGACTGGATCGAAACCCAGGAAACGGAGAAACGGGGCTTCATCGTCGAGGTCACCAAGGAAGCGATCTTGTTCGACAAGACGGGCGAAGTGATGCGAATGGCCGACAAAGGTTCCGAGTGGCTGGCCATCAACTGGGAGAAACGTGTCCTCGATACGGTACTCGGCCTGGTCGATCGCTATCACCGCAAAGGACGCGGCGTTCAGCCCACCTACGGCAATCAAAACGGCGATCACGACTGGAACAACTTGCAGGTCAACCCGCTGGAAGACTTCGCCTCGCTGGCCAAGGCCGACACCTTGTTCGAGGAGATGACCGACCCTGACACCGGCGAACCGATCATTGTTGGCGAGAAGCAAATGGTGGTTCCCGGCGCGCTGTATCAAACGGCGTTGTCGATTCTGAACGCCACCGAAATCCGCCGCGACACGCAAGGCATTACCGACATCGGCCACGCAGCCAGCACGGCATATGCCAACCCCTACCGTGGTTTGCCTGCTCCGCTTACGAACCAGTACGTGAAGCGGCGTACGTCTTCCAGCACCAGTTGGTATTACGGCGACTTCAAGAAGGCGTTTGCCTACATGCAAAACTGGGCCCCAGAGTCGGTCACCGCCCCGGCTGGCAACGAGGACGACTTCGAGCGCGATATCGCCTTCAAAGCGAAGAGTAGCGAAATGGGCCAGGTCGCCGTCGTCGAGCCACGCTGCGTGCAAAAGAACGTCGCGGCGTAATGGCCGCTCGTTGGTTGAAAGCTCTTCAGCGTTCGTGTTTCAGAGCACGATCCCACATGAAACGCGCTAACTCGTTCGTAGTCTGCCAAATGCGAACGTTGATTCCTTCAACTAGCCATTCCTGTTTAAACCCTCTTACCCAACGTAGGCCGCTCATGACCCCAACCACCAACAGCAACGATTCCACGATTTTTCCAACTCGCGAATACCTGGTCACGGTGAAAAAGCGCGGCCAGCCTGAGCGTGACTTCCCGGTCGAGGCGATCGACGAAGGAGACGCCGTGCGGCAAGCTTTTCAAGCCGCAGGCGTCGCGACGAAAACCGAGGCTTACCATGCGATCGCCGTGCCGGTTTAGTTCGGCCATCGTCTCTCTTCCTGCAAAATCCTAAACACTGCCATGCCTAAATCAACCTCCGAGGTCATCCACGACCTTCTCACGCGACGCGATGCGGTCTTACAGCAACTGGCCGAGATGGCCTCGACCTCCCCCGGCGGGCTGCCGAACACATCAGGCACCGGCGATCACGTCGATCATGTCGGGCTGCGTCAAAGTTTGTATGCCGAACTGAAACAGATCGACGACCTGCTGGCTCGCTTAGAAGGCCCGCAAGAATCGATTTCACTAGGACGGCTCACCTAGAAGGAACCCGGCCCATGCCTTGGCCTTATCGACACATCATCCTCGTGGCTGCCGCCGATCGGGAAGCGGCCAACGCCATTGCTGCCAGCATCGATCCCGACGACGGTAGCGGCACGTTTGGGATTCCGCTTTCCCCAACCGCCGCCGAACCAGCCACGCACTACGGGTGCAGCACGGCCTCGGAATTCGCCATGGCAGAAGCGATGTTCGAAGCACAACCGGTTTTGTCTTCGGTCAAATGGTGGCGTTTGGAAGCTGCCTCAGGCCAGTTGATCGATAGCAACACATTGCACGGGTTGCCAGGCCAGCGGTGGACGTGGAGCGATGCGTTGCAGGCAGCTAACTTGTTGCCCATTGTAGGAGAGGAGCCGTAATGCCAATAACGCACCCAACCGAGATCATTGGTTTGGCCCATCGCTATCAACCTGCCACGGGTACCTTTCAAGATGCAGCAGGAACAATCGTAGCGAATCTGAACGACCCTATCGGCTGTCTCCCCGACTCCGTCGGTATTGACTGGGCAACGCAAAGCAATACCTCGAAAAAACCATTGCTGAAGAAAGACTCCATCGGCTGGCATTACGCGTATTTTGATGGTGTCGACGATTATCTTCAAACCATATTCGAGAACGCCGTAACCTCCCCATTTACCATTGCGATCGTCGTTAATATTCTCACCACCAGTCCCAACCGCTTTTTAATCGATGGTGTTTCTGGTGGAAGGGCGATCCTTTGGGTGCGCGACAACGATCAAATTGGCCTATACGTCAACGGAGGTCCACGGTCGAACGTCCCCTTCACCCCTGGCCAACGTTTCTCGGAAGTAGCCGTTTTTGCCGGCGATGCGTCTGTCAATCGCATTGACGACAACGAGGTTTCCGACGGGATAAGCCCTGGCGAGTCGCCACTTTCTGGCTTAACCCTGGCAGGGCGCTACCAAGGTGAGAACCGCCTTCTGCCTTGCGATATCTACGATGTCATCCTCTACACGCGAGCATTAAGCGAGTCGGAGAGATCAGACCTAAGCAGTTATCTCACTCAACTCTACAAAAATCCGCCGCCTAGCAGCGGTGTTTCTCCAAGCTTCATGCACCACCATTTGCAAATGATCGGAGCCCGCTAATGCACAGTTATCTCCGCCAAGCGACCGACGACCAATCGCGCGTGCTAGGTCCGTTTTTGGACGATTCCGACGGGAAGTCGCCCCGCACCGATTTAACGATCGGCAACACCGAGATTCAACTCATCCCCAACGGTGGCGTCGCTGCCGCCAAGCACAGCGGTGGTGCCTCGCATCGCGTCAATGGCGAGTACTCTGTCACCTTCGACGAGGTCGATACTGCCAACGTGGGCGAACTGACGGTCAGCGTCATCGTGGCTGGCGCACTGCCGGTGCGGGCCAAGTTCATTGTTTTGGAAGAAGTGGTTTACGATGCCTTGTTCGCCCCTGGCAGTGCGGTTCAAGTCGATCTGATCGATACGCCCAATGCTGCGGCTTCCGCGAACCTGGCGACGTCGCTGCTCGACCTGGTCAACGGCGTAGAAACCGACTGGACGTTGCGTCAGCTATTTCGCCTGACACTGGCCCTGTACGCCGGCAATTCGACCGGCGGCGGAACCAGCTTCGCCAACCCCGCTGGAACGAAAACGCGCCTGCAAGCCAATGTCGATTCCAGCGGCAACCGCACCGTTACCAATAAGGATGTCACCTAATGGCCAGTTACTTCGGCAACTACTTTGGCTTGACGGTCAGCGGCAGCACGTCACTTCCCACGCCCTCGTTTGCTTCGCAGTACGACATGTACAAGCAGACCTGGCAGAGCTTTCCGGATATCGGCGAGGTCAGCTACCACGATACCAGCCAGACTGTCAGCGGAGCGAAGGCGCGAAAGTGTCTGCCCCTGCAAAGCGAACTGGCCCACGTCGATCGGTTCGCCAGCCAGGTCGACTACGCCACCTTCATCGTCTGGGACGCCACGCTAGAAGGTGTTTCGCTGCAAGGCAACGGCAAGCTGACTTGGACCGACGGAACCGTTTGGACCATCCAAGCCCTGTGGAAAGAACACTTTGAAACCCAATGGCGCTGCCTTTGCCGCCAAGATCTGTAGGTACCTCGATGACCGCCAAGTACGAAACCTTGTGGCAGGCGCTGAAGCAGCAGATTGTCGGGCTAGACCTCCCCGGGCTAACCGACGAAACGATTCGCCTGCAATCTTTCCCCGCCAACTTCAGCGACCACCGACTTCTTAGCGGTGCCTTTCTATGCCCCGCCGACGAGCAAGAAGGAGACGCCGGCACCAATCAATCGAGCGACATCGGTTATGGATTTTCGTTCACGATGTTGCAGAAAGCGAACTCACAGTTAGGCCAATCACAGCTTTCGAGCCTTCTGGCTTGGCGGGAAGCGGTACGCCGCCACTTTCATCATCAATCGCCCCTTGCTTCCAGCGGCTGTTATCGCTGCACGGTTGAATCGACCGAGGCCATTGTGCCGGGGGCGTGGGCGAAACAATACGACGCTTCGACCCTCATCATTCGTTGCTGGGTCTTGGAATAAGGAAAACGACCAATGGTAACCATGGGTTACGCCACCCAGCTTGGCCTGGGGCCGCAACACGCCACGAACCTTGCCACCCGGCAGTTCGAGTTTCAATCGTGCAGCCTGAACAAGCGGCAACAACTTGTCCGCGCGCAAGGCATCCGTGGCCAGCGCAGCCCCAGCGGCGACGCCACCCAGCCCGGCACCTACGCCGTAGATGGCAGCCTCCTGCTTTTGCCACGCCCCGACGATCTCGATTTCCTGCTGCCGTATATCTTGGGCGGGGCAGAGGCCGCCGACAAGTTCGACCTGGCCGAGAGCTTACCGGAGCTGGTCGCGACGATCGACAAGCAGTTGTATGTCGAAACGTACCGCGGCCTCAAAGTTTCGCGTGCCATCTTTCGTAGTGCCCAGGGCCAGCCACTTTCGTTGGAACTACAACTCGAAGGACGAACCAAAGACAACCTCGCCGCCGCTGGCACTTTCCCCAGCATCGCCGGAACCCTTTCCGCCAAGTTGCCCTACGTTCACCACCAGGCCACCTGGATCTTCGATGGCACCCCCATCCCACTGAACGACTTGGTGCTGACCATCGACCAGCAGTTGGAAACCAATCATTACAACAACAGCCAAACGCGCACCACCATTCCGCCTGGCGAGCCAGAACTCACGCTGGCATTCAATACCCATCACGACGCCAACTTTCATGCCAAGCTGCGCGAGATCGACGCTGCCGGGGTCAGCGCAGCACAACTCAAATACGACAACGGCAACGATCGCTTAACGATCGACTTCGGGCGTTTACAAAAACCAGAAACCCCGGTCGATATTCGCGGCAAACAATCGCTCCGCCCTGAAATCACCCTGGCCGCCTACGCCGACACCGCCAACAACTTACCACCCATTCGCTTCACGAATACCAATTAACGCGTCTCTCGTTCCTTGCGCCGCGGCGATCGATGAATTGCCGTGAGGCAGGGCTTGGTGCGTCAAGACGCCACGCTACAAACGGAAAACTTCAAACTCGCCTTTCAGGGCGCACTACCATGCACGATTCACTTTACTTCATCGACGACGGTTACACCCAATCAGGCCACATCCAAGCCAGTGCTGGCCTGCATGGCGCGGTCTCGTTTCAATTTCGCCCGATGCTATATGAACAGCGGCAACGGATTGCCGAGATGTTACGAGCCGCGGCCAACGACGAGGCCACCCAGGTCATGGTCGCCGCGATTTGCCAGCAAGTGCTTAGCTGGAATCTGCCGCGTGAACTGAAGCCGGCCAATGTGCGGCGATTACGCCCGAAGCTGCTCGACCGCATTTATCTGATTGTCGCCGGGCACGAGCCCTCTGATCCGCTTCCTTCTGGCCAACCGCTGGAAACGTTCGACGAACTGGCCGACGCAAAAAACTGATCGAGGGTGTAGCCCTGTTGGTGCTGCACCCTGCGGCGGCTTCGCTCGACTGCAACGACTGCGCGAAGTGGATTGTCGATTTGCAAACAGGACACACACAAACCGTGCGTGTTGGTCCTTCGCGAACCGAAGTGGCCATGGCCCGTCCCCCTGGCGTCCCCACGCCGTGTGCTTCATGCCCCAAACAAAACCCAGAACAAGCTCGGCGGCTGAAACTAAGCCGTAAGAACGAGCAAACCTATCAGCTTTGGCTCCGCGCCCGAGCCACATTTGGCCACGCGATCCCCGCTCACTTGAAACACGACCTGCTCCTGGCCCGTAATTTCGCTGAACTCGACCAACTTCACGCTGCAATCGACCTCGCCCGTCAGCAGCCCACCTTCAACACACGAAACGACTAAGCCATGCCTACGAACGATCAACCACGCACGGCCCTCGACATCGCCCGGCAAGCCGATGCGCCACGTCAAAACGCTGCCTTGTTCTCGCAAACGCGGCATCAAGCGTTGGCCGCCATGCTGCCGGAAAACTCGGAACAAGAAACCGAGCCTTCACCTTCCGCCGTTGAAATTGCCCGTAGCCCGCCAGTTCAGCCGAACACGGCTACCCCGCCAGGCGTTTCTTCTTCTGCGGCGGGTCAATCGCCAATCGGTTCAGCGGCATCTTCCCTTTTCAATCCGTTGCCGCCAGCGATCGCCAGGCCGCCGACCAGCCCATCGTACCCGTCCGACATTTCCTCGACCTTGCAGCAATTGGTTGAAACGAACGTCCGCGTCGAGCGTGAACTGAAGATTCAAGTCGAAGACAACATCGACGCGCTAGCCCAACGAGCCGGCGACTACTTAGTTGCCCAGCTCGATCAGCGCGAAGCCGAACTGCTGGAACGCATCGCCCAGCAAATCAACCAACAACCAACCCGCCGAGCCCACCTAGCCGGCCCCGGCACAACCGTTGGCGGATAAGAAATAGAACCCGAAACCAAATACACACCACAAACATAATCTTGTGCCATGCCTCACGTCTTCGTGAGCATGCGAAGCAGAGAAGGCCATGCAGGCGGATAAGGCTCACCGATTTTGCGGTTGGGCGACCCAGAAATAAATGCCCACGGACAACATTAACAATGCGCTAACCACGCCCATAACGATCGATTCGAGATTATCGGAAGTCGCTACCTCTTCCAGAGCCCCAAACCCTATCAAAACCAGAAAACCAAGAAACAGCAACACGCCAACAAATGCACGAATTGCACGAAAGGCACTCTGCAACTAGAGAAACAGAAACGAGGGAGGCCTCGGAAGCGCGTTCTTATCCGCAGAAACATCCACCTTCGGCGAAGCGAACGGGTTTTCCTCCGTCATTCGTTTATCCCAACCTACGAGTCAGAAACCTCGCGCATCACACTGATCGCAGTGCGGCAGCCAAACTACTTTCCAGGAGTCTTGCCATGTATTTGAAGTGGGGCGATTATACCCATCCACTCGGCGAGCCACAAATCGCCATCACGCGTCAGCCGATCTTAGCCGAATCTGGCATCCCTGTCGCCCACAACGTGACGTGGGACATTCAAGGCAAACTGCTGGGCAACGGTCAAGCCGATCTCGATGGCAAGATCGCCGCGTTGAAGTCGGCGTATGCCAAGCAAAACCAAGATCTTGTCTTACTTCGCTCCGACGGCCAAAGCGACTCGCAGCATACGCTGCGGTCGGCCGAGACGCGTGGCGGAACGTGGGTTGTTAGTGGCCCCAGTTTTCCGGAAGGGGGCGGGGCTCAATATGCGACGATGCGTACGTTTCGCCTGCAAATTCAAGCTGAAGTTCCCTTGGCCGATCCGCAGACGGCGCTGATTTCGTTCGAAGATACCTTGCGTCTTTCGGGAGGAGGGCCGTTGTTTTCGCATATTGAAACGGCTTTCGGCTTCCCGGTCCGGCAACAACTGCGGGCCAACACTACCTTTCGCGCGGCACAGTCGGGCAGCGCGATCGGTTATGCCAACTATCCGCCTGTGCCGGGGCCGTTGTTTGGTTATGCCAACTTGATTCGCGAGCCAGTGATCAGCCGCACTTCGCCCCAGCGTGTCGGCACGGCCCATCACCATTATCGCATCACGTGGCAGTACGAATTCGAGTCGGCACTTCCCTTGTCAGGCTCGCCCAACGTCGCCACGTTCTGACATTCTCTGCGTTCATTTCCATTCATCGATATATTCCCTTGGTAGGTACGTTTCATCATGTCTCTTTGCGTCTGGCGCGGCGATGCCCAAGGTATTGCCCAGGTCGATCAAGTTACCGTCGACGAAGTCGAGATCGGCGACAGCTTCACCCTCACAATTAACCGTAAAGCGGTCTCGTTCACCGCGACGACCGCTTCCGCCGAACACGTTTACAGCGGGCTGTCCGCTGCGATTTCTGCGGCTTCGCTGCCAGAGTTTCCGACGGCAACGTTTGTGCCTGCCGACCTGCACCAGGCCAGTTCCCTCAAACTAACCGGCCGCGCGGACGGCACGCCATTTACGATCAGTGGCAGCACTTCCAACGGCGGGCAAGGATCGGTTGAGGTCGAACTGCTACAAAACGGCCAGCCTGGGCGCAACATGAAGCAGCGCATCTCGCTGCCAGCCGGAATCAGCGGCGGCACCTTCACGCTAAGTTGGTCCGGCCAAACCACCACGCCCCTCGACTTCGACGCCACCGCAGCAGAAGTCGAATCCGCGCTCATAGCGTTAACCAACATCGGCAGTGGAAACATCCTTGTCACCGGCGACGCGGCAGGTCCGTGGGTGGTTGAGTTCACCGCAACCCTCGGACAAACCACGCAGCCACCACTTAGCGGCAACGGTGCGAGTCTCACCGGGCAAGCGGTCAGCGTCACACAAATTCAAGCCGGCCAGTCAGGCTCGAACTACGCAGGCAACTTCGTCGTGCAGTACAACAGTTCCTTCGACTTTTCGAGTGGCGTTCAAATCACCGGCACCGATCCTTACGGCAACATCCGCACGGAAACCACCAATTATTTCTATGGTGAACCGAGCATGTGGAAGAACGCCATCGGCGCGGCTTTGGGCGTAGGGAATGCCAGCATCGCCGTGACGATCGCCGACAATTCTGAATCGAGCGCGTACGATATCGACTACACGATCTCGTTCGAGTGCCTCGGCATTTTGGCTGGCCAAGCGAATATTGATCTCGACCTGGGCTGGGTAACCAACAATGCCCTCATCCCGCTCAACGTGACCGATACCGGTGGCAACCTACGCAACGAAAAGCAGCTTGTCACCTTGCCAGGCAGCCCCACCGGCGGCACGTTTACGCTGACGTTTCAAGGGCAAACCACCAGCAACATCGCGTTCGATGCCTCAGCAAGCACAGTGCAAGCGGAACTCGAAGCGTTAGCGAATGTATCGAGCGGCGACGTCGTGGTCACCGCTGGCAGCGTTAGTGGGTGGCTGATCGAGTTCATCCAGAACCTCGGTTCGCAAGACCTGGCCCTGCTAACGGGCAGTGGTGTGAACCTAGCTGGCGGCCAGCTGGCGGTTTCGATCACGCAAGCCGCTATCGAGCCCCGTAACGAGCAGGTGTTAATCACCCTGGGCGAAGAAGTCAGCGGTGGCACGTTTACCCTTTCGCATGCTGGCCACACGACCAGCGATCTCGCTTACGATGCGACCTCGGCCACCGTTGCGGCAGCGCTTGCAGCCCTTTCGCATTTGGCCAATGGCGATATCCAGGTCAGCGGCAACCCTGGCGGACCTTGGACGATTGAGTTCACCGGCAGCCAAGCCGCCACGAACGTGAGTTCCGTCAGCGCGAACGGAGACAACCTGACCGGCACATCAACGCAAACGATCACCATCACTTCGCTCATCTCGCCGACCGGCCCTTTCCACTGGGATAACGCCGACAACTGGAGCGGCGGCAGCGTACCCGGGAACGGCGATACGGTCGTCTTGGAACAAACCGCAAACCCAGTGAAATACGCCCTCAACCAATCTTCGCTCACGCTCGCTCTGCTCGACATTCGGGCCAGTTACACCGGTACCATCGGACTTGCCAGCGAAAACCGCGACGGCAATTCTCCCTACATCGAATACCGCCCCCGTTCGCTGAACATTGGCGCCAATGAAGTGCGGATCGGAGCAGGGGAGGGAAGCGGTAGTGCGCGGATACGTTTGAATCTCGGCAGTGTGGCCAGCAACATCACCGTGTTCAGCACGGCCACGCCAGCGGCAACGGGTCAATACGCTGTCAGCTTGCAAGGAACACACGCCAACAACAAGCTGTTCGTCTATCAAGGTGTCGTTAGCATCGCCCCACAATCGGGCGAATCGGCTCAGTTTGGCGAACTATCGGTCGGGTACGAAGACGACCCGGCCAGCGATGTCGAACTCTTTCTGGGCGAGAACGTCACGTTAGGCGATGTCGTAATTCATGGTGGCCGGATTACCGCCGAGGGACTTTCTGGCAGCGCGATTTCTTCGCTGCTTGTCACTGCCGGCGAAGTCTTTCTGTTGGGGACCGACGGCGTCGAGCAACTCGACATCGCAGGAGGCGTTCTCTTCTATCGCACTACCGGCACCCTGGCAGGCAACACAGTGGTTAGCGGCGACGGGCGGTTGTCGTTGGTCGGAGACTTGCGGGCGAAAACGATTACGAACACGGTGACCTGCCGAGGCGATAACGCCACCATCGAAGACCCGCACCATACGGCCGCGTCGCTTTCGATCGCCTATGAATCGACCACCCGCTTGCCGGAACTGGGCACGAACTTCACCATCGCCCGGTCTTAGTGCAACGCGACAAGCAATAGAAAGAGAACCAACCATGCAGCCCCGATTTTCCTTTCCCGGCATCGACGACTACCTTAGCGTGCAGTACACGCTGAGTCATGGAATCAGCCCTGGTCGGATTCAGGTGGTCGCTTTGGCCGAGACCATCAACCCGCAGCAAAGTGGGACGGCCCAGTTTTCCGACCCAACCACCGGCGTCTCGTTTCAATTGCCAGATTGCCTGGTCGATCGGCCTCGGTTCGAGCGACAAGCCAACGGGCGAACGCTAGCGCGGATCGATATTTTAGACCAACGTTGGCGTTGGCAACGCTTCGGGCAAATCTCTGGTCAATGGAACGTGCGGCGGGCGGATGGTTCTTCGCTGGTCCCTAGTACCGAAAAAACACCCCGCGAGCTTCTTTCGCTTTGCTTCGCTGCCATGGGAATCGATCGCCCTGATCTTTCCCACGTGCCCAATTTGGCGCGTCCCTACGTCGATTGGGATATCGCCAACCCAGCGCAAGCCCTCGCCCAAATCGCTGACACGGTTGGCTGCGTGGTGGTACTGAAGACTGGCGGCAAGGTCGCCGTCGAACCTATCGGGCGGGGCAAATCGCTACCGCAGAACGCCTGGCTGATGGCGGGGCACGTTGGCTACGATCCGCCAGAGCTATCGCTGGGGATCGAGTTCTTCGCAGGGCCGACGCGTTACCAAATCGATGCCGAGCTGGAAGCGGTGGGGGAAGATGTCGATGGAGAAATTCGTCCTCTCGATGAATTGCGTTATCGCCCCAGCGCTGGCTGGCATTCGATCGCGCTGCCAGACTGTTTAGGGGTCGCAGCGAAGTACCGCGATTTGGCGAAGAAGAGCGTTTGGCGGATGTACCGCGTGAAACCGCCAAAATACTTGCCTGGCGTGCCGAAACAACGCGAGAACCAACTGCACCACTTAGACGAACTGCTGCCGTTGTTAGCCACCCAGGTCGAAAGCGAAACGATGCCCGATGGCAGCCAACAGCGGCGACCAGCATGGGTTTACGGCCAGTTCGATCGTGGTGATACCGACTATGCCAAACCACGTCGGCAAACGAAAGTCGAACCGAATCTGAACCAGCAACCGCAAGATCTTTACACGCGTCACTTCACGCTCGACCGCCAGCGCGGCATCGTTCATTTCGCTGAGCCGGTCTTTCAGTGGAAGCCGGGTGCCGCCACCTACCAACCGCAACCAGCCGATCTGCGGATTCGCCTGGCCGTGCATTGGCGGCGACCTCGCCAGCGTGATTTGCAACATTGGTCGACCCTGCGCGGGCGGAAGACGCGCACGATGCCGCCTCTGACCATTCATCGCAACGACATTGCACTGGAAGTCTTCACCCAGCACGAAAAGAAAAAGGTGCTCAGCAACGAAAAAGAGGTCGCGCGGCAAGCCAACTACTATCTCGATCAAGCGTTGGCTTCGCTGCGTCCGCACGAAATTGGTGGGGCTTCGTACGTAGGTCTGCAACCAATTGAGCCGGATGGAGCGATTCGCCAAGTGAGTTGGAGCATCAACACGCAAGGCCAAATCGCTTCGCGGACCGATGCCAGTGTCAATTTCGACGACCCGGCCCTCGATATCAGTTACGAAGAACGCCGCCTGTTTGAAAAGCTGCAATACAGCCTGCGTAAACAAGCCACGCACGAACAAGCTTCAGGAGTGACGCGATGACTAGCTTCCCCACGCCACCCCGCTATCGTCAGCGGTGGGTCTCGTTTCGTAACTCCGATCAAGAAACGATTCCGCCGTTTGCCATTGTTGGCCCTCAGATCGGCGAGCCGCCGAATGACGATGCGTACGATGCCATCGAAGGAGCCCAGCTGCGCGAACCGGTCTTGCGATTGGGTCGGCCTCGTGCGGCCTTTGTTGGTGGGCAAGATGCGGCGTTGTTTTACGTGAACGGCCCGCAAGCGGTTCTCCCTGGCAGCTTTGGCAACTGCACGCAAGATGGCCCGATGCAAGCGTTGGTCAGCTATCCGTCTGACTCGCCCCCAAGTTGGAACGCTTATCTGGCGATCGATTTGTTCGATATCTACAACCGCGACGCCTCGTTTGGCCTCGTCCCTGGCAGCGGTGGCTATCGCCTGATTAGCTTTCATGGTTGCCCCGAAACCACCTTCCGCGATCCCAACCGCCCCAACTACGAACACAAAGTTGCCTGGATCGCCCCAGCCTATCAAGACCACGTTCCTGCGGGGCTCGTATTTCGAATGGGAAGTGGAGCCGAGGTGGTTGGGCCAAAATCGATTGTTCCGTTTGGCACCTCGCTGGGACCGCAATGCGAATGGTTCGGCGCGGCCGATCGGATTACTTATTCCGATTCGCAAGCACAAACAGATCGCCTCGCTGGTTTCTTCCGTATTCCGACGCAAGGGCATTACCTGCTGAACTTCAGTGCGACGATACGTTCCCCCGATGCCCCCATCGCCGGCGCTTACACGTTGGGTTTGATCGCGCGGACCGGACGTTACGGCGAAGCGCTCGACAAGACGCTAGATCGCCCGCAAATCGAAGCGGCGCTCGACGTGCTGCAGGAAGGAAGCACCTACCCTAACTTCAACGGGCGGCATCAACTGCTTACCGCAACCTTGGGCGTGCAGCCAGCCGATACGAACCTTTACCACGACGAGGTCGACGGATATATCACTGCGCGAACGCCCCAAGAAGTAGCCCGTCATTGGTTTACCATCTCTGGCTCGACCGTGCTCGATATCTTCGCCGGCGACACGTTCTTCTTTTTCAATCCAACGAGCTATCAAATTCAAATCGAGAACTTCAGTGGCACGCTCACCTTGCTGCCCGGAACGCCCAGCTTCACCACCCGCAACAATGTCCGGGGGCGAGCCTAGTGACAACGCACCACGAAAAGAACTACGCCGCCAAGGTTTTTCACGCGCGCCCTTCGGGCTGTTTGCCGCAGCCTGAAGGCGCGGTACCATCGCCCCAACCTTCGGATCGCATTGCGAAGCGAATGCACTTTGTGTGGCTTGGCGCGGCTGACCTCCCCCTGCGCGATGCCATGTACGTCGAAACGTTCCGTCAGTTTCATCCCCAATGGGAAGTGCGTGTGTGGCGCGACGACGATGTGTTCGCTTTGCCCATCACCGGTCAACTTTGCCGTAACTTACGCCCGTTGGCTGCGGCGGCCGATGTTGCCCGGGTTGAAATCGTGCATCAGTTGGGCGGTTGGTACAGCGACACCGACGTGCGGTGGCTAAAGAGTATCGATTACCTGGCCAGCTTACCGCTTGTGCTTTCCACCGAAAGCGACCGCCGCGCGCAGAGCCTGGCCAACGGGATCTTCGCCGCGCCGGCGAAGCATCCCCTGCTGGAAGTGGTGCTCAAACGCCTGGCAGCCCTTTCACCAGGCACCATCGCCGCCAACGACGTTTTAAACGAAACCGGCCCCAAGCTTTGGACCCGCGCCTTACGCAACTTCGCCCCCCAAGCCCGCCTGCATCACAGCTATAACCAGGCCATGGGAGGGCTCGTGGTTGATGTCGAAACGAGCGAAGTGATCGCGCACCACAATCTAAGTTTCCGCTGGCTCTGACCGGTAAATCCATGGAATCATCGGCCTCGTCGCGGGGCAAGCGCAGACCAACCGTGTCGGTCTGGGGGGCCGCCCAATTGGTTGCTACAATCCGTAGTTTTTAGTGGGCGCATGTACACCAGTTTGATATACTACTTCTTATCTCAAACGCAAACCTTTCCAACTCCGATCTGGCGGTCGGCCGGTCGCGTGATACCGGGGATCACGCTTTGTTTTTCGGGCCTAATCGGCCTTTAAATCGCAGCGAGTTCCTGGCTACGGTGTGCGTCCCCAGGCTCTCGCTGCGCGCTTCCACAGAAACAAGCCACGCTAAGCAAGCCGCATGTGAGGATCAAACGGGGATGATCGGTTTAGAAGAGCAGAAAGATCGTTGGATGGTAATTGTCGTCGCAGGGAAGGGGAGCCAGGAACATGCCACCGTCACCCTCCATGGTGTCTCGCAACGAATCGCGCGGAACTACGCCAAAGGGTTCAATCGCCCCAAAAAGAAAGCCAAATATCCCCACGCACGGGCAATCGTATGTGGATGCCCATAAACTGAGTAGCAACAGGCCATTTACGAATCGGAATCAGACAATTGCCTCAAGACTTGCTTGCCATCAGTATCACTTAATGGTATCATCGTTATGAATAAAAAGCACCGGCGTACGCTTGAGGCAATATTTGCGGAACCGGTTCGGTCGAACATTGCTTGGCGCGACATCGAGTCGATGTTCGTTGCAGTAGGTGCCGTTGTCGAAGAACGCGCTGGCTCACGAATTGGCGTGCTGCTGAATGATATGGTGGCAATTTTCCATCGCCCTCATCCCGAGAAGGAAACCGACAAAGGTGCGGTCAAATCGGTCCGAAGTTTTCTTGTGGCGGCTAACATCGTAACCATAGACAATGCCGGTAACTTCGCTTTCGTCGAGGAGGATTAATCGTGTTTCAATACAAGGGATACCTGGGTCGCGTCGAAATCGACGAAGAAGCGGGCTTGCTGCATGGTCAAGTGATTAACACCCAAGATGTGATTACCTTTCAAGGAGAATCGGTCGAGGAAACCAAGCAAGCCTTTCACGACTCGGTGGACGAATATTTAAAATTCTGTGCTGATCATGGCAAAGAACCAGACAAACCTTTTTCTGGCCAGTTTGTAACACGTATTTCCCCTGATCTTCACCGAGCTGCAAGTGCCCAGGCAGCTATCGAAAAAATGAGCCTGAACGCCTGGGTCGAATCGTTGGTTCGCCAAGGAGTGGAAACCCAAAGCAAGCGCCCAACCAAGCGATCGAAGGCCAGCAAAGCCTCTTCAGCCAAGCAAGTAACACGACCAGCGAAGAACAAAGTTGCGAAATAGAGCAGGACGATTTCTGCCTGATCGTCATCACGCCCCCCAGCTTCTGTCAAAATTTCATAAACCTAAAAAGCACAAGGGATAGGGGTTCCTGGGGGGATTCTGCTCTATATGATCGTCTGTTCTGCCTAGTCCGGGGTAGGCATCTTTCCCTTTTGCGACAAACGGTTTACCTTCGTAGGTCGTTGAGATTTTTGATAACGAAAGGTACTGCGGAAATGGCTAATTTCTCGGATCGTTTGCACGACGCGATTGTACGCACGGCGGCCCCGGTGGTGGTGGGTTTAGATCCCCGGTTTGAATCGCTGCCGCAAACGTTGTTAGGCGATCATCGCGGGACACACGATCCGAAAGTGAAAGCTGGCCTTTATCTCGTTTTCTGCCGCGAGGTCATCGACGCCGTTTACCAGCACGTACCCGCCGTGAAGCCGCAGTCCGCCTTCTTTGAAGAACTGGGTCCTGCCGGCATGATCGTCCTGGCCGAAGTGATTCAGTACGCCCGCGAAAAAGGTCTGCTGGTCATTCTCGATGCCAAACGAAACGACATCGGCTCGACCGCAACCGCCTACGCCAAAGGAATGCTCGGCCCGCACAGCCCGTGGCAAGCCGATTGCTTAACGATCAGCCCTTACCTGGGCGACGACAGCTTGACTCCGTTTGTCGAAACGGCCACCGCCAACGAAGCTGGCCTGTTTTGCTTGGTGAAAACGTCGAACCCTGGCGGCAAGATGCTGCAAGATTTGGTCGTCGATGGCCAGCCCATCTATCGTCGCGTCGGCGCTTACGTCGAAGGACTCGCTCAGGAAACGCTCGGCAACTGCGGCTTCGGTGCCGTCGGGGCAGTGGTTGGTGCGACCTATCCCGATCAACTCGCCGAGCTTCGCGCAGCGATGCCTAGCACATGGTTCCTGGTGCCTGGCTACGGCAGCCAAGGGGGCGGAGCGAAAGACGTCGCTGGCGGGTTCAACGAAAACGGCATCGGCTCAATCGTCAACAACTCGCGCGGGATCATCTTCGCCTACTCCCGCGAACCGTACGCCTCGAAGTACGAACCCAAACAGTGGCAACGCGCGGTGGAAGACGCCACCCTGGAAATGATCGCCGACCTGCAACAACACACCACCGCCGGTAAATTGAAAGCTTAGTGAGAGATCAGCGATCCAACGTAGGGTGCGTCTTGACGCACCAGATCCTGCCAAAAAAGCTTGATTTACCCTCTCGGCGTGGAAACGCAACGAGCCAGGCCTAAACGAAGCCATTTCATCCGCAGGAACGATCAGCCTGCGAGCGAAGATCGATTTTGACCTCAAAACATGGCCTATTTGCTCAAGTAAGCGAATGGCCCTGGTCTTCCTTCCACCGGTTTGTGCGATTGGGCGAGTATTCTTCCGCTTGGGGAAAACACGTTCCTACGTTCGCGACTGAGTTCCAAGAATTCGAATAGCTGCTTATTTAAGCGTTGCCACGCGATGATGAACCAAGGCGTTCTCGCAGGGCTTGGTGCGTCGAGACGCACCCTACAGGCGATTGCACTTCCTCTAGCTTTTCATGTTCGGCACGCCGATTGCTGTTACCCTGTTTGCCCCCTAACCAAGTGGTCGGACAGGACACAGCACGATGGAACTTGAAAATGAGCTCGATTTCGAGATGCGCGATCGACTTGCCGCGCCAGAAGAGATTGACGCCAATCCGTGGCTGAAGACGTGGGGATTTCGCGTCGCACTACTCGCCGTCCTAATTGGCCTGGCAGGCATGGTTTACTACCAATTTCGCGATTACTTATCGCTGGAATACCTGGCCACCCAAGAGAACGCCCTGCGCGACCTGCAAGCGCAGCATCCGATAGCGTTGTACACGGTTGTGTTTTTGATTTACACATTGCTGCTGGCCGTTGGCGTTCCCTTGTGCGCTTTGTTAACGATCATTTGCGGCTGGCTGTTTGGTTTCATACCGGCCATCTTGCTGGCTAGTTTTGGTTCAACCACGGCCGGGGCGCTTAATTTCGTGGGCTGCCGCTACTTCTTTCGCAATTGGGTGGAACGAACCCTTGGAAACACGCTCGATAAATTCAACGAGCAGCTCGAAGAAAGTGCTGCTTTCTATTTGTTTATCACGCGTTTGATCCCCCAAATCCCCTTTGTGCTGGTCAACCTTTTGATGGGCCTGTCGCCGATAAGCTTCAAGACGTTTTGGTGGGTAAGCCAACTTGCCATGCTGCCGGCCCTGTTAGTATTCGTGTGGATTGGCACCACGCTGCCCAACCTGAAAACGATTTCAGAAGAAGGGATGTCGTCCGTTCTTTCGTGGCAGTTAATGCTGAGCCTGGCCGCAACCGGCCTGATTCCGCTAGCGATACGCTTCGCCCTGAACGGCTATCAAAAGCAAGCCGAGAAGAAAAAAGCCAACCAGCAATAAGCGAACATGGCAAACTGATTTTGCCTAACATTTCGCTGGGCACTTGTTGGTTGCTTTGCTTCGCTCACCTGGTAGCGATCAAAATTGCAGGGCTTGGTGCGTCAAGACGCACCCTACTACTACGGAGGATTGGCAACTTGCTGGCCAAGGCCCCTTTGACAATCTTCACTTAGGGATGTAACCTTAGTCGTTTGCCCTCACTGCCTTAGAGCGACCCTCGCAAGGGGAAATCCGGCAACTTGGTCAGGCCTTAACTGGAGCAGCCACACCCGGAGGACTCTTGTGCGAGGGTCACTCCAGGGCAGTGAAACGAAAAATGGCCGTCGCAAGCGGCATGCTGTCTTCGAGCGATCCTCGTTAGGGGGATGTTGGTAACCTGGTCAAGGCCTTAATTGGAGCAGCCACATCTGGCTGAACCTTGTTCGGGGATCACTCCAAGACAGCTCGTTCCTGGCGAAATGCGTTGCCACCGCTAGTCAGGCGATCACCAGCCGGGCGGTTGCTTCCAGCCCGCTGGTGCGTCAAACTGATCGCACCGTGAACAACCGAATCTCTTTCGCCTCGGTTGGCTGCAAACTATCTAGTCAGGCTTTTGCCGGTTGAGAGGGATCGTGGCAGAGCAAAATACGTCACCCGATTATCTCGTTGTCGCTCGGCGATATCGCCCCCAATCGTTCGAAGAATTGGTGGGTCAACAGCGCGTCGCCAAGGCATTGGGCAACGCCATCGCGCGCAACCGGGTCGGCCACGCGTACCTGTTTACCGGGGCCCGCGGTGTGGGGAAGACCTCCTCTGCGCGGATCTTCGCCAAAGCCCTAAACTGCGTCAAAGGCCCCACTTCCACACCTTGCAACGTGTGTGAAATCTGCCAGAGCGTAACCGCCGGCGAAGATGTGGACGTGCTCGAAATCGACGGTGCCTCGAATCGCGGTATCGAAGAAATCCGCCAACTACGAGCCAACATCAACGTCCGTCCCAGTCGGGCTCGCTTCAAGATTTACATCATTGACGAAGTCCACATGTTCACCAAGGAAGCGTTCAATGCGCTGCTGAAAACCTTGGAAGAACCGCCTGACCACGCCAAGTTCATCTTCTGCACAACCGATCCGGAACGAATCCCGATCACCGTTCTGTCCCGCTGCCAGCGGTTCGATTTCGGAGGAATTCTGCCCGATGACATCGTCGGCCGTCTCCGCCATATCGTCGATACCGAAAACGTCCCGGCTGCGGATGAAGCGCTCAAGTTAATCGCTCGTCGGGCGAATGGTTCGATGCGCGATAGCCAATCGCTGCTGGAACAAATCCTGGCGTTTGGCGATGCCGAAATCACGGTTGAATCGGTCCACCGCTTACTAGGAACCGCCGACAACCAACAAGTGGTCGACCTGGCAGGCCAAATCTTGGCTTGCGACACCGCCAGCGCGCTGCAATCGGTCAATAGCGTCTTTACCGAAGGGGTCGATCCTGGCCAACTGCTCGAACAACTTCTCCGGTTGTTCCGCGACTTAATGGTCTTAGGGAGCGGTGGATCGCCTGATTTGCTGCAATCGCTTCCCCCTGGTTCGGTCGACGAAGGGACCGCGCTGGCCCAGAAAGCAGGCGTCGCCAAGCTACTCGCCGCCGTGCAGTGCCTCGACGACACCCTCGTGCGGCTACATCGCAGCACCTACGGCCAAGTGCTGACCGAAGCAGCCGTCGTGCGGCTTTGCCAGCTGGACGACCTGGACAGCTTGGGCAGCTTGATTGCGACCTTGAAGGAAGGTGGCTTGCCGGCGAAAAGTGCCCCAGCCGCTGCCCCTTCGATACCGCAAAAAAAAACGACTGAATCAGTCGTAACGCCTCCGCCGGCCCCGGCCACGATCCCCATTCGTCCCCAGCCAGCCAGGCCGGCACCACCAACGCCAGAACCGCCCCCGCAACCGCCGATAGGGGAAGCTTCTCCCCCATCAAATGCCCCTAAACTCGTTCTAACCGAGAAGAATGTCAAATCGGTGTGGCACCAAATCACCGAAGAGCTACCTGGCTTGGTCGGTGATTGTGCCAGGAAATCGCACGCCATAGCAATTTCTGGGCCAAAACATCTAGTCGTTGATTTTTTTACAACGTATAATTCGGCTGTCGACACTCTGCGGCGGCCTAAGAGCCAGGAAGACCTCGAAAAGGCATTCCTAGCCGTTTGTGGTGAAGCGTATCAGATCGAATTTCGGACGATGGAAGATCCCAACGCCGGACGCGATCCGAACTCGCAAATGTCACCTCAACGTGCCGTGCAAGAAGGCCGTGTCCGAGCGCGACTATTGGCCGAACAGGAACCGATTGTCCAAAGGGCGATGGAACTGTTCGACGCGGAAGTGACCGGCGTACGGGAACCCGACGCCTAAGGCTGCGAGAACTTCGTTTCGACATGCCATGTACCAGAGTGCCATGCCGTCGTCTTCGTCGGCATGCAACTCGCCTCTGGAAACATGACCACGCGGACGAGGGCAGGGCACCCATCGTTGGGATGCCAAAGCACGTAGCTTGACCTAAACTTCCTGGGACCAATAACACCCAAACCGAGGAGATCAGCCCGTGTTCAAAAACCTTGCTAATATCGCCGGCATTATGCAGCAGGCCTCGCAAGTCGGCAAAGAAATGAAGGCCATGCAGGAAGAGCTGCGCAACAAGCGTGTGAAGGGCTCGGCCGGGGCCGGTTTGGTCGAAGCAATTTGCACCGGTCACGGCGAACTGGTCAGTATCAACATCGATCCGAAACTCATCGCCGATGGCGATAAGGACCTGATCGAGGAACTCATTCCTCAGGCCGTCAACGAAGCCCAGGCCAAAGGGAAAGAGCTGCACCAAGAGATGATGCAATCGGTCACCAGCGGGCTAAACGTCCCCGGCTTGGATGCCGCCCTGAGCCAATTCGGCCAGTAAGCGCGGCCCCGGCCAAGCTTGTTTCGCCTGGCGGTGAAACAAGCCAGGAAAATCAAAAAAGAAGGAGCGAATGGAACGATGGCACAGCTGACAGAATCGGTCGTTCGATTGATCGACCAGTTGTCGAAACTACCTGGTATCGGCCGCAAAAGCGCCGAGCGGGTTGCCTATCACCTCCTTCGTGTCCCTACCGACGAGGCCCTGGGGCTGGCCGATGCGATTCGCGATGTGAAACAAAATGTCCGGTACTGCGCTCAGTGTTTCAACCTTTCTGAAGGGGAACTCTGCACCGTGTGCCAAGACCCCCAACGCGACGCATCGCTGTTGTGCGTGGTAGAACAACCTCGCGATCTGATCGCTTTGGAACAGTCAGGCGTCTTTCCTGGTTTGTATCACGTGCTACTAGGCCGGATCGCTCCGCTGGAAGGAGTCGGGCCCGATCAACTCACAATTGAAGCCTTAGTCAATCGCGTTGCCCAAGGGGGCATTCGCGAAGTGATTATGGCCACCAATCCAACCACCGAAGGGGACGGCACAGCACTGCATATTTCCAGCCTGCTGGCCGAGTACCCCGTAAAATTAACCCGTTTGGCCCGAGGCGTAACCGCCGGAAGCGTTCTCGAATTCGCCAACAAAGAAGTCCTGGCCGATGCCCTTACCGGTCGCCAGTCACTTTAAAACCAGGATCGTTGATGACGAGCCGGAGCATGCCTTTTTCGTTGGTACCAACGTACGGGTGCCATGCTCTCGTCCGCGTGAGCATGCCGACGAAGACGACGGCATGGCACCCAAGAACATGCCATTCACGAAATGCCAAGCCCTAGCATCATCGATCCGAAAACTTCGACGCTGCAACTTCCCACACAAGCGGAATCGTTCCTATGAGAATGTCCTTCGGTCTCGAACAGAAAATGGTCCAGAAGCAGGTTCTGGCCCCACGGATGATTCAATCCATGGAGATCCTGCAACTGCCCGTTCTCGCCTTGCAAGAGAAGATCGAGCAAGAGATGAACGAAAACCCGATGCTCGAAGTCCAAGAACAGGAAGCGAGCGACCTGGACGAAAACCGTCGGGAAGAGCCTGAAGCGCGGGCCGAGTCCGAGCAGGAATTCGTCGTCGAAGAAGGCAAAGACAACGTCGACGATTTCGAACGCCTGCTGGAAATGGACCAGCAATATCCCGATACCTTCGACGAACGCCCGCAACGTTCTTCCGGACAGATGGAAGACGACGCCGAGCGCCGCATGGACGCCCTGGCCAACGTTCAATCGCGCCCGGAAACGCTGCAAGATCATCTCGAACATCAGCTATCGGAACTCAGCATCGAGCCCCAACTGCGCGAATGGTCGGAACGGATTATCTCGTCGCTCGATTCCAACGGCTACCTCACCACCAGTCTCGAAGACTTGATGCCCGCCGATGCCGACGACGAATTAAAAGAGCTGGCCATGGACGCGCTGCATGTCGTGCAATCGCTGGAACCTGCCGGAGTTGGTGCGCGCGATCTGCGGGAATGCTTGCTGCTGCAGATCGACCCTTCGCGGATGTTCTTTGAAGAGCTGCGCGTGCTGATCATGAACCACCTGGAAGACCTGCGCGACAACCGCTTGCCGCAGATCCAAAAGGCAACCGGGTTCTCGATCGAACGTATCCAGGCCGCCTGGAGCGAGCTGCGCCGCCTCGATCCGAAGCCAGGTTCAATCTACAACGACGCCCACGTCGCCAACGTGATTCCTGACCTGATTCTCGACATCGACGAGGAAGGGAACTACGTCGTTCAAGCCGAAGACCGCGACATTCCGCAGCTGCGGATCAGCAACTACTACCGCGAACGCCTTTCCAGCCCGACCGCCACGCGGGAAGAGAAAGAGTTCATCAAACGCAAGCTGAACGCCGCCCAGTGGTTGATCGACGCGATCATCCAGCGGCAAAACACCCTCAGCCGCGTCGCCCAGGCCATTGTCGATTACCAGAAGGACTTCATCGAAAACGGCCCCGAACATATCACGCCGCTGAAGATGCAACAAATCGCCGATCAGGTCGGCGTTCACGTCACCACGGTCAGCCGCGCCGTCGACGATAAATACATCCAAACCCCACGCGGCATCTTCCCCTTGAAACAGTTCTTCGCAGGCGGCACCGTCAACGAAGCTGGCGAAGAAGTCACCTGGGACCAAATCCGCCTCCGCCTGCAAGAAGTGATCGACACCGAAGACAAAGCCAAACCCCTCTCCGACGACGACCTGGTCAAAAAGCTAAAAGACGACGGCCTCAACGTCGCCCGCCGCACCGTGACCAAGTACCGCAAAAAGATGGGAATCCCCAGCAGCCGCCAACGCCGGGATTGGTCTAAGCGGTAACGTCAGTTTTGTTTCCGCCTGGGATGCAGGGGATTCGGTTTTGGGCTGGGAGGTCGATGACGGTGAAGGTGGTTTCTTCTCGGCTTGAGAAGGGGTGCTTTGCGGCGTTTTCGGTGATCTTTTGGGGCGTCTTCCCGGGCTTGGCTGGCAGTTTGTTGGCTGAGCAGCATGCCGGCCACTGACCACAAGGTGAATTGCTGGCAGCAGTTAGCGGGCGAACTGCGCCGCTGGCCGCAGGTCTTGTTTTTCGGCCAGCCGAATTGATTGCATTTGCTCGAAGATGGGGAGCATAGCAGGTCGAATCAGATTCTGAGCGCCCAGCCGCGAGATATGGTTCCCATCTCGATAGAAAGAACCTTCCGGCGAACCGATGATCGATCGGTTCGCGGCATCAAAGCAATGGCCAGCGGGATCGAGAACTTGAATCTGGCTGCTGGCGGCAGCGAGGCGATCGATGATGTTGTTGGCGGTGGCCTGACGTTGTTGGTGTTCTGCCCAGGAAACGCCGCTGGGAATGGGGTAACCAATAAAACAAGCACGGGGTATTTCGACGTGAGGATTGAGCTTTTGCTCAGGAGGTTGTTTCATGATCCAAACCTGACAGCCAGCGTTTTCGAGGGCAGCAACCGTTCGTATCATGGCCGCCTCGAAGACAGGTAGGGCCGATTTCCCTTGCACGGTGGGGTTCGCTTCGTCTACCAGGATGTGTTGGTAACGTGCGAGCGTGGCTTCTGGCGGGCCGTCGATATAGGCGGACCAACGTCCCGCGAGGATCACGTTCTTTGGTTTTCGCGAGACAACGTAATCGAGCGCCGCATTCCCCCAGGCCAATCCTTCACGCCCGCTATCGACAGCTTTCCAAACCCCTTGCAAAGGCGCGACGCCAGCCTTAACGACGAACTCGGTGTTAAGCTGGTATTGTTGGCTGAGCTGTTCGAGCAGCGGTGCGACCATCATGCCGTGACTATCGCCCAGCAAAATCAAATCGCACCGATCGTTACGTGGGGCAGCCGTTTCAACCAGGTAAGGCTGGTTCTGTTTCAATTGCTCGGTCTCGGCTATGTATTTCTCGAATCCCATGACGAGCGGAATCATTTCACGAATTTGCGGCGGCAATCTTTGCGGCAGTCCTTGAGTTTGCACTACCACCAACGCCAAGCAGCCCATCACAAGCGAAGCCGCCAACGCGGTACCAGCAGTTTTGCTGACGTGCGTTTGCGTGAAGTTCCGGCGGAACGGGGTCTCGACGAATCGCCAACTAAGTACCCCAGCGGCAAAACTACCTGCGACGGCCAAAAGCGTTTGGAACCAGGTAAGTTCAGCACCGACCAGGTAATGCATAAACGCCAAGATGGGCCAATGCCACAGATAAAGCGAATACGAAGTCAAGCCAACGAAGACGAAGCTGCGGTGCGATAACGTTTGGCTTAAGGATGTCGGACGTTGGCTACCACATGCCAAGATAACCAATACTGCGCCAAGCACCGGCACAAGAGCCGCCGTGCCTGGAAACACCATCGAGGGATGATAGAACCAGCCACTTCCCAAAATCGCAACCATCCCGGTCCAAGCCAACATTTCACGAACCACGCTGGGCCAACGTTGCGGCAGCGGCGTGAAGGCCAACAGCCCGCCAGCGAGCAGTTCCCACATGCGAGTTGGTAATAAGAAGAAAGTTAGCGTGGGCGATTTCGTCATGCCCCAAACGCTCAACGCGAAAGACGCCAATGCCAACAAGGCCAGCAAGACAAAAGTGGTCCGTCGGCCAAGTGGCCGAAAGGCGACCAGCAACAAAGGGTAAAAGAGGTAAAACTGTTCTTCAACGGCCAACGACCACATATGCAATGGAGGTTGCGTTTCTGCCGGGCCCGCGAAGTAATCGAGGGAATAGCTGAAATAGACATTCGCCAACATCACCTGCTGAGCAAGCGCGGACTCGGCCAGTTGGTTGAAATCCGCAGGAAGAAGCAAAAAGCAACCAGCGACCAGCGACCAGCGTGCCCAAGACAACCACCAACGACGCAGGCAGAATTCGCCGAATCCGTCGCTGCCAGAAAGTCCCCATGCTGAACCGGCCTTCAGCTTGCCCTTTAAGAATGAGCCCCGTAATCAGGTAGCCTGAAATGACAAAAAAGACATCAACGCCGATAAACCCGCCAGTGAAGCCAAGTCGAGCATGAAACAACAAGACGAGAGCAACCGCTATGGCTCGCAGACCATCGATGTCGGGCCGATAACGGAATTCATTCTCTGAAGGCATGTCGCGTCCTTCGATTGGACCCAAAAACAATGGCAGCTCGGTTGTGTTTGCTTTACGAAATTGCCGAGCATGGTAGACCTTTGGGCACGAACAACAAATAGCAATCTTGGGTTGTCAGCTGAAGATGACCCTGCTTTTGACAGAGCTTTCAAGAATTCGAAATACGCTGGCAATAGCGGGACAAACGCCCTAAGAAGAGAGGCTCTTTAAGCAAGAACGATGCGTTTATGGATTGACGTAAAACAAGAAATAACCGGCAGGGTTTGCCTAAGAACGTCAGCCTGAAAAGAACTGCTAGACGCTGTGTGTTGTGTTCCGGATTGACTAGCAATTCCCTTGGTATTAGCGACGCAATCGACAACACAATGCGGTGCATAGTCGATTGCTGATCACGACTTACCGCTGGCCATTTGTCACGCCATGCCAACGCGAACACGACAACACCTGCGATAACGTAATAGCTTCGCAGGCGGGCCCCCGATAAAGATGATTACTTACTTCGCAGCTGTGGTCGTCGGCGCAGGGATTTCTTCGACCTCGAAATCGTACGAGAAGCGATCGTAGTAGAGGTTTTTATCTCCCACTTCGTATTCGCCGCGCTGGAAGTCGATGGTATCGGACGGAGGGGCGAGTTTGGTGGGTGAGAGCTTTTGCGAGTGGTCGCTATTGGCAGCCATGCGGTATGGTTCGAGGCCGCCGAAGTAGAAGTCGGCCACTTCTTGCCGTTCGCTTTCGGTCAGGTAGTTCATCGATTGCAGGGCGGTAATGCCGTAGCAGACATCGACCGGAACCCAACCGTACGGAGCCAGATAAATCTCGGACCAATCGTGCAGATTCAAACGCCCGGGGAACAAGTTCCAGCCCGATTGCCAACGGGCCGGAATGCCGTTCACGCGGCAGAGGGCGATGTACAGCAACGCTTCCTGCCCGCAGTCGCCGTACCGTTTCTCGCGGCAGTAATCGCTGACGTTCCGAATGGTCGAGTACTCGATCGCCAGGCTGTACTGAATGTTGTTCGACATCCAATCAAAGATTTTACGGGCCACAATCGCCGGGTTCTTTTCGTCGCCGACAATCTCTTTCGAAAGGGCAATTAGTTCCGGCGTGAACTCCACATGCGGGCCTTCCTGCACGAAGCAAGCGATCTCTGGATCGTTGCCATCAAACGGGGTAACCAGCGACGGATCGATATCGAAGCGGATCGCGTCGTGCTCGAAGGTGAAATGCGTTTCAAACGTGGTGGGCTGGCCAGCGGTCGCTTTCTGCTCGAAATACACCGAGCGGCTCGGGCTATCTGCTGGGGCAACTTCCAGCGGTTGAGGCGAGCTGGAAATCAATTGAAACCCACGCTGAAACGGGAAGCTGCGCGGAATCGGCAACCAGGCCTTGATCGTGCTGCCAGCCGGCACCGCGTCGGCATGGACCTTGCCGGTAAAGTGGACATCGAACTTCTTGGTCAGCACATACGGCGACTTTTCCGCTTTCACCGCAGCTCGAATCTGACGCGTGAGGTTGAGCCGCAACTGCTGAACGTCGGCTTCGTCGGCTGGGGCATAACGGCGGTGTTCGAGCTTAGGGTCGCGGTAGAACAGGTTCCGCACGCTCGAATCCATGTAGAACCGCTGGCCGTCAATATCGCGATAGTCGAACCGTCCTTCTTTCAGCCACTGGGCGAATTCTTCCGGCGTTGCTTCTTTCACGCCAGCCAAGATCTTCTTCTGCAGCATCTCTTGAGTAAGGGTGAAATCGCGGCGAATACGGAACAGCCGGTCCCGTTCATATGTAAGCGTGTAACGCGTTTCCGGCGAAAGATCGTCCTGAGCCAAGGCCGTGTCGAGAAGTTGCTCGGCTTGTTTGAAGTCGCCTGCGAGTTCCAACGGCTGCGTCTGCGCCAACGTAGCGTCATCGGCCCAGCATGCCTGCCAGGAAACGAGCGAGCCAACCATCACCATCACAATCCGTAACCAAGCCATGAGTAGGCGCTCCTCAAGAGTCGCAAGTGGTAAGTCTGTAGCAGCATGAAGAGGGGCAGGGGGTATATGCTAGTGTACCCGAGAAGGGGCCGTTATGATTCTCTCAATTGCGCAGTTTAATGTCGCATTCGCGCGAGCGGCTTACCCAATTGGTACCCAAGATTGCTTGATCATGCTCGGCTGATTCGCAGAACACACAAAAGAGTCACCGTGCACTCAACCAAAAACCTACCGCAGCCACCAGGAAATGCAAACATGCCTAGCGAACACATGCTCAAAGGTGTTATCACCCCTGGCTGGGAAGAACATATCGACCAGCACGTCGATCAGTTGGCGAACCTGCCAGGGCTCGATCGTGACATCCTCGACTTCAGCACATTCAGCCTAGACATGGTGGAAGGTCGCATCTTATCGAGATGGGACAACAAAAGCTTCCAAGAGCAACGGGCAGCCTTGTTTTCACCGCTGCTTGCCTATGCTGGTGAAATCGTTCGCCGCTCGGTGTTTGAGGGTGCCTGGCTGATCACCAAGGACGAGGAAACCGGCACACTAGAACCGTGGATCGTTGACGAATATGACCGCAAGTACTATATCATGGGGCTTGTGGTCCCTTTCATCAATGACCTGAATAATCTGTGCCTTAGAGCTAGGGTAGAAGTCATTCCGAAACTTCCCAAGAAAATGCGTTAGTCCGCCACAGTCCGAAGGGTTTGGGGTTGAAGCGGGAAGGGCCTCATCTGTTTGGCGTCCTGGGGCCTTGGTTTCTGGCCGATTTGAAAAATTGCCCCATGCCGAGAACTCTTGGCCTGGGTTGTTCGTCTTTACTAACGAACTTGAATAACGAACAGCTTGGGAGTCTCTCGATGACCGCGAAAATAAGTCTTTTACTCGCTTTTTTGGCTATCCTGTGCAGTCCCGATTGGGTGCTGGCGCAGCGGGTGGAGATTAAGGCGCTTGAAACGTGGTCGGGCAAGCTGGCGGACAAGTCGCTACGAGGGAAGCTGGCTCCGCAAACAGAATTCATTACCGATGCAGCAGCCTGGAAGAAGTTGTGGCAGGCCTGGCGTCCTGATCAAGAGGTTCCTCACGTTGATTTCGCCCAAGATCTGGTGCTTGTCGGAACGGCTCCTGGGCCGAATAACGTGGGGATGAATCCGCAGATCGATGCGGATGGGAATGTTACGTTTGTTATTTTTAGTACCAAAATGGGTGGGCCTGGCTTTGGTTACAAGCTGGTCCAGGTCGAGCGAAAGGGCATCGCGACCATCAATGGGCATGCCGTAAAAGAAGCGAACGAAGATTCCATCACGGTATCCGTCGTCGGCACCGTGCGGACCGGATTGGTAGCCATCGGCGGAGAAACGACCGGCACCACAATCACAGCCAACGAAATCACTTGGGAACTCGATTTCGGCCAGAACGCCAAGCTCCGCCAACTGGCCGACAAGCTCGCAGGAAAGAAGGCAACGGTCAAGGGAACGTTGGTACGTCGGCCTGGCGTGGAAGGGCCAACGCGATGGATCGTCGAGGTTACGAAATTGAAGGCAGCAACCGCAGAACAAGAGACTGCCCCAAAGCAGGATGGGCTAAGCGCCGTTGTTAGTAAGGGGAAAGTCAAGTTCTTACAACACGCGGAAGCAACCATTTTCGACATTACCAGTGAGAAAGGAATCGGCACCGCGACAATTCATCGCACCGCCGACCATTGGCCTGGCCAGGTACTCGTTCGCTTGCACCTGAAGGGGCTCGAATCGTTGCAAGTGAGCAACGCGAAGGGGGTGTTTGAATGGTCGCTTGCCAGTGGCGGAGATCATCAGCAGACAACCACTTACCAATCTGGCCGAGAGCATTCCACGCTGGCCCCTCCCAGTCTGCTTTATACCGAGGTAAAAATCGTTGGTGGTAATGCATCGATTCCGCTCGAAGGTGGCTACTTCGAGGTTCCTTTGCCGGCCCCACTATTCGCTGACAACCCGTCAGAGATTACGTTGCGTTGGATCGATTTTTATCGGTAATTAAACAACGACGTTTCGTACCCATCGATTAAGCCGAACAAGCCAAGTCCCCATTCACTGGAGGTCCTTTGAAAACGGAACTGACCGTCCAAGGGGCGAAAGCGGAATTTAAAGTGCCGGAAGCCAAAGAAACCGAATAAGAAATCGGACGCTCCCGACCTACGAAAAGCGAAGAAGCCTCTTCCTGAAGAGGCTTCTTGCTATTTCGAAACTTACGGTCAGCCAGTATGGTGGCTCTCTCTGCCGGCGGATCCTTCGTGAGACACGTGACCCTTTGGCAATGCTTAAACATCAGCGTGCCGGAGCAGGCGAGATGTTTCGTTGACTTCCGAACTGCCTTGCGATGGATACGAAAAATGAGGCAACGCGTTGGGATTGTGAACAAATTTGGCAAGGTTATCCAGAGCCTGCTGGGTATGAACATCCGCAACGGTATGGGCTTGCTTTACCGTCTGATATCCCAACTGATGATGGGCACATCCCATACAGATGACGATAAATGGTAAAAAAGGGGCGATTGATTTGATCGCGAGAAGCCCTCCTGGCCAGATAAAATGTTTCCAACACACCCCCATTCCACGGAGGTTTCTACCCCACAAAAAGAGGTCGACAAGAATCACCCATTAAATGACGATACAGCGACATCTCGGCAGAATCGTTATGGCCGAATCCTTTCGCGCAAGTCCGCAGGTTCTGCCCAACGCACGACAGAAAACTGATATCATTGCCAGCATCGCAGTCATTCGGCGATATCATTGAGGGCTGCCAGCGATTCCCGGCAAGATGCAAGCGAAAAGCATGTTGCCTGTTGCCCATTTTCAGAATCTTAAAACCCCGTTAATTTGCCCGTCGAGGGAAGCCATCCGTGACGCAGTTTGATCGTCCCTCTCAGGAAGAAGAACCAATACCGCCGGCGCTGGCACACGACGCGATCGATCTACCGGACGAGAGCCGTGCGACCTGGTTCTCCTGGCTTACTCAGCACTATCACACGCTGCTCAATATTCTGACGGTCGTCATGTTTGGCGGGGCGTTGTGGCTGTTGCACTACGAATTTCGCAACCTCCATGCACATGACGTGGCGGAGAGCTTTGAAACGCTCCCTTGGCAGGCCGTTGTCTTATCGCTGTTTTTCACTGTGCTGAATTACGCGGTGATGATCGGTTACGACTGGCTGGCCGTTAACCTGATCGATCATGTTCTCAAGCTTCGCCAAGTCGCGATTGTCTCGTTTCTGTACTATTCGTTCAGCAATACGTTAGGCTCGGTCTTTGGGGGAACGCCGATTCGTGTGCGGCTGTACGCGAGTTGGGGAATGACCTCGCCCGAGATCGTTCGAATGATCCTCTTGATCGCGGCGGCCTTTTGGATGGGGCTGTTTACGCTCGGGGGAACGCTGTTTTTGTTCACTCCTTTCGATATCCCGGCTCGGTTTAACTTGCCACTCACTACCAGTCGCCCGCTCGGTGCGATCTTGCTGAGCATGGTGGGGTTGTTCTTTGTGGTGTGTTGGGTGCGACAGCGTCCACTGCACTGGATGAAGATCAACTTTCAGCCGCCTCCCTTACGGATTGCCTTGGCCCAAACGTTGGTTTCAGCGACCGACTTCATGTGTGCGTCAGCGGCATTGTATGTCTTGCTGCCGAAGGACGCGCAAATCAGCTTTCTCCCGTTCACGGCTATCTTTATATTGGCGATCATTGTTTCTCTGGTCAGCCACGTTCCTGGTGGGCTAGGCGTGTTAGAGCTGGTCGTGGTGACGATGCTTCCCTTCTCAGACTCGCACGGTTTGCTGGCATCTTTACTCGCTTACCGCGTGATTTATTACTTGCTGCCACTTACCGTGGGGCTTTGCATTGTGGGGGTGGCCACGTTCCGGCAACATGCCGGCAAGGCGACTGCCGTGGGCAAAGAAGTGGTCCGCTGGACCAGTGTCATTGGCCCGAGTGTGGTAACGGGCGGCGTTTTTGTCGCAGGCTTAATCTTGTTGATCTCTGGTTCGTTGCCGGCCGAGAAAGGCCGCATGGCCCTGCTGCGCGAGTTCCTGCCGCTCCCGGTGGTGGAAGTCTCGCACCTGCTGGGCAGTGTCATCGGCGCGTTACTTTTGGTTTTAGCTCGCGGCTTGCAGCGCCGCATTGATGCGGCCTGGTTAATCACCTGTATTCTGTTGGGATGTGGAGTGCTGGTCACTCTGGCGAAAGGTTTTGATTACGAAGAAGCGATCGTATTGTTTGTCTTGCTGTTGGCGTTGCTACCGTGCCGTAGTCACTTCTTCCGCAAAGGGCAGCTCCTCTCACCCAACCTTTCGCCTACGTGGCTGTTGGCCGTGGTGCTTTCGTTAGGGCTGATCTTTTGGATCGTGATGTTCGCCTATCGGCATGTCGAATACAACAACGACCTTTGGTGGGAATTCGCCTACCGACGCGATGCCCCCCGCTCGCTTCGTGCGCTGCTGGCCGCTGCGGTCACGATTACGGTGTTTGCCGTGGCCAGCCTGCTTCGTCCTAAGCCGATCACACCCACCCTAGCCACCGACGAGGAACTGGCGGAAGTGGCCGATCTGGTTACGAAAAGTGAAGCAACGCACGCCCATCTGGCCTTGCTTGGGGACAAGCGTTTTGTCTTCAGTCACGATCGTCAGGCCGCCGTTATGTTCGGCTGTCAAGGCAACTGCTGGATCACCATGGGAGATCCCTTCGGTCAAGCCGCATCTATGGACGATGCCGCGTGGAACTTTCGCGAAGCCTGCGACGCTGCGGGAACTTGGCCGGTCTTTTACCAAGTCAGTCAGGCCTCTCTTTCCCGCTACGTCGAAATGGGACTCACGCTGATCAAGCTAGGGGAAGAAGCCAGAGTCTCTTTGGTTGACTTCTCGCTAGAGGGAAGCCAACGCCGTGGTTTGCGTCATACCGATAAAAAGTGCCAAGAAGCAGGGCTGACCTTCGAGGTCGTTCCGCAAGCTGACGTCGCCGAAATCATGCCGCGCATGAAAGAGATTTCCGACGCCTGGCTCGGCGACAAGTCGACCGGTGAGAAAGGGTTTTCGCTCGGCTTCTTCCGTGAAGAATATCTTTCACGCTACGACATCGCCCTCGTGCGTGACGCGCAAGGAACGGCGATTGCCTTCGCGAATATTTGGCGAGGAGCCGATAAACAGGAACTCTCGCTCGATCTGATGCGATACGTTCCGGACGCTCAGCGGAACGTGATGGAATATCTCTTCATCGAATTGATGCGTTACGGACACCAACAAGGTTACCAATGGTTTAACCTGGGAATGGCCCCACTTTCTGGCATCGATGCCAATCGCTTGGGGCCGTTATGGAATCGTGTTTGTAGTGTTGTCTATCAACATGGCGAACACTTCTACAACTTTCAGGGATTGCGCAACTACAAAGATAAATTCGATCCCGTTTGGTCTCCCAAATATCTGGCCAGTCCTGGCGGAATTGCTTTGCCACAGGTATTAGCCAACGTGTCTACGCTTATTTCAGGAGGCGTGGGCAAGCTTCTTCATCGGTAATCGCACGCCCCCAAAATTGCCGAGCTTGAATTCGTAGTTGCCTCGTCGTACAGTGACTGACGACCGACCTCGACCAGGGATGTCCCTGGTATTCACCTTGGACGAAGCAACCCCAACCAGTCGACTGTCACCTTTTGTTGACTGGGCTAGCCCTTGAGGAGCGTACCCATGAGTCGGCCAGAGACGGAGCATTGGTATCACTTTGCCACCGAAGACATCGCCTCGCGCTGGGAAACCAATCTTGAACATGGTTTGCCCTTACTGGAAGTAACACGGCGACGCAAACGTTTCGGCGAGAATCAACTCACTCAAGCCGAAGGTGAAACGAAGCTACGGATTTTCCTTCGTCAGTTTCAACAGCCGCTGGTCTACATACTGTTGGCCGCAACCGCGCTGACGGTTGTTTTGCGCGAGTGGGTCGATGCCTCGGTGATCTTCGCGGTGGTATTGGTCAACTCGGTTATCGGCTACGTTCAGGAAGCCAAGGCGCTAAAAGCCATCAGCGCGCTGAGCAAGGTCCTCAACAGCGAGGCAACCGTAATCCGTGGCGGGCAAACCATGCAAATCGCCGCCTCCGAATTAGTCCCTGGCGATTGCGTGAAGCTACAATCAGGCGATCGTGTGCCGGCCGATATTCGTTTGATCCACCAGCGAGATCTGCAAATCGACGAGTCGGCCCTCACCGGTGAATCGGTTCCGGTGGAAAAGAATGTTGCCGCGTTGGAAGAAGGAACCCCTTTGGCCGAACGTGCCAACATGGCGTTTTCTTCCACCCTGGTTACCTACGGCACGGGGACCGGCATTGTGGTTGCCACCGGCGACCATACCGAAATCGGTCACATCAACAAGCTGATTGCCTCGGCAGATGTTCTCGAAACGCCGTTGGTGCGGCGGATCAATCAACTTAGCCATCTGCTGCTGAAGGTGATTCTCACGCTGGCCGGTTTAGTTGCGTTAGCAATCTTGCTGCGTGGCGAGCCTCCGGTTGAAGTGATATTGGCCGCCGTCGCTTTGGCCGTGGGGGCAATTCCCGAAGGTTTGCCGGCCGTGGTCACGGCAACGCTGGCCCTAGGTGTTTCGCGCTTGGCCCGTCGCCGGGCGATCGTCCGCAAACTGCCAGCAGTTGAAACCTTGGGCAGTACCAACGTGATCTGTTCCGACAAAACCGGAACGCTTACGCAGAATCAGATGACGGTGCGCAAAATATCCACCGGCGCGCGACAGTACGATGTCGCTGGCTCTGGCTATGAAGCCCAAGGGAGTGTTTCTGCCGTTACGCCAAGTGAATACGCGCCGGTTGACGATCAGCAACTTGTCGAGATGCTACGAGCGGGCCTATTGTGTAACGACACGCGTCTGGTTTCCATCGCCCAGGGGGTATGGAAAGTGGAAGGTGATCCGACCGAGGCGGCGTTGTTGATTTCTGCCAATAAGCTTGGTCTCACCCACCAAGCTGCCAACATGCAATATCCTCGGCGTGATGCGATTCCGTTTGAATCGCAGTACCAATACATGGCCACCTTACATCAGCTTAACCAAACGCAGAGCGTGGCGTACGTGAAAGGTTCGGTTGAACGGCTTCTACCACGCTGCGAGCATTTAGCCAATGGTGACCCGCTGGCTCCCTCCGCAATCGAAACCGAAGTTGCCGAGATGGCGGCCGATGGTCTCCGGGTGCTGGCCTTCGCCAAGAAGACCTTTCCGGCAGAGAAAACCTGTTTAGATCACGACGATCTTACCACCGGGCTACAGCTGCTTGGTCTGCAAGGGATGATTGATCCACCTCGGCCTGAAGCCATCCAAGCGGTCGCTGTTTGCCAAGAAGCTGGTATCAAGGTCAAGATGATCACCGGCGATCATGTCGGCACCGCCACGGCCATCGCCGGTCAGCTCGGTTTGCAAGGTCGCCGAAACGACGAGAACACCGGCCTGTTCGGCATTACCGGCACCGAGCTAGAAGCCCTCTCGGATCGCGACCTGATCGACTCGGTCGAAGACATTGCCGTGTTTGCCCGCGTGTCACCAGCGCAGAAGTTGCGTCTGGTGGAAGCCTTGCAATCGCGCGGCAACGTGGTGGCGATGACCGGCGATGGTGTGAACGACGCCCCAGCGCTGCGTCAAGCGAACATCGGTGTGGCGATGGGTATCGCCGGGACCGAAGTGACCAAAGAAGCCGCCGACATGATTTTGACCGACGATAACTTCGCCACAATCGAAGCGGCGGTCGAAGAGGGGCGGGGGATTTACGACAACCTGAAGAAGTTCATCGCGTGGACTCTTCCCACCAACTTGGGCGAAGCGGGCATCATCCTGGTTGCCGCATTTCTTGGCTTTCAGTTGCCGATAACGCCGCTGCAAATTTTATGGATCAATATGTCGACCGCCATCTTACTGGGCGCGACCTTGGCCTTCGAGCCCAAAGAGCCTGGCCTGATGGCGCGTCCTCCGCGAGATGCGGAAGAACCGATTCTCTCCGTTCCGCTAATGGGGCGCACGCTGTGGGTGGGAGCTTTGCTGGTCATCGCGACCTACGGAGTGTTCGCCTTCAAAAAGTACTTAGGGGTCGAACTCGAGTCAGCTCGAACGGCTGCGGTGAACGTGATCGTTATGGGACAAGCGGCCTACCTGCTTACGTGTCGTTCGTTGCGGCATTCGTTCTTTCAGTTGGGGCTGTTCAGCAATCCGTTAATCTGGCTAGGCATTGCCACGATGATTGGCTTGCAAGTGATGCTGACTTATGTGCCGTTCTTAAACCAAATCTTCGAAACCCAACCAACCACCTGGCGACCTTGGGCTCTGGCTTTCGGGACCGGGCTACTTCTATTCATCTTGTCGGAAGTCGACAAATACTGGCGAAGTGCTGGCGGGACGCACGAGATGTCTTAGCAGCTCTCGCGTAGAATTCGCCACAAGGTGCTTTATTTTGCTTGTTCCGTATGCGATCCTGGTCTGTACGGAACAAGCATTATTTGCCTCTTCAACTTCGCCCCACGTCTCCCTTCTCATGAGGTTCCTGCGGTGCTACGTCTCAATCTCTTGCTGATCGTTACCCTGCTAACTTGCTGTCATGGTGTTTCCGTGGCAGAAGCAGACGATACTTACCAGGTTTTTATCCTCGCCGGTCAATCGAACATGGAAGGAAAAGCCAGTAACGAACTGCTGGAATATCAAGCAACCAACGACCCGACAAAAGCCATCTATGCCCCTTTCCGCCAAGATGGCAAGTGGATCGAGCGGGACGACGTGCTGATCAAGTTCCTCAATCGCCAAGGGCCACTGACCATTGGTTACGGTTCGCCCAATAAAACCGGCCTCGAGTTGGCGTTCGGCTTTGCCATGGGCGAAGCCTACGACGAACCAGTGCTGCTTATCAAAACGGCCTGGGGCGGGCATTCGCTCTATCAGAAGTTCCGCCCCCCTAGCGCCGGCATGCCAAGTGAAGAGGTGCTGGCGGAAGAACTGGAGCAGGCCAAAAAGCGGGTACGGAACAATAACGAAAAGCGAAACCGGAACGATCCTCTGCCCACCATGGAAGACATCAAAGCGGAGTACGGTATTTCCTACAAGGCGATGATGGAAGATGTCGACACCACGCTAAAGAATGCAGGCGAGCTATTCCCGGAGCTCAAAGGTAAACAGCCGCACATCGCTGGCTTCGTGTGGTTTCAAGGCTTCAACGATATGTTCGGCGACCACGCTCCTAAAGAGTACGAGCAGAACCTAAAGCACTTGATTCACGATGTTCGCGCGGCCTGGCATTCTCCTAACCTGCCGGTGGTGATCGGGGCTTTGGGGCAGAATGGTTCGTCTGAGCCGCAACCGAACATGAAGAAAATTCAAGACGCCCAACTGGCAATGAACGAAGTCCCTGAGTTCGCCGGCAACGTGAAAACAATTCGTACGGATGTCTTGGTCGATAAAACGGCCGAAGAGTTATTTCCCGATTGGGAAGATCATCGCGAAGCTTGGCAGAAAGTCGGTTCCGACCGTGCTTATCATTACTTCGGAAGTGGCATCTGGTACAACCGAATCGGGCAGAAGCTGGCCGAGACCATGTTGGAATTAAAAGCAACAAAGCAATAGCGACCAACGACAAATTCAGCAACACAACCGCTGGGGCCCACGAAATCGGCGGAACTCAAACAATAACGCATGCTGGGTTCCCCACACCGACCTCCATAATCTCTCCATTAGGCGGATAAAACACATGAAGAACTTTTCCCTTACAGCTCTGTTAGTATTGGGAGCGTTAATCGTCATCCCACAAATTGCCCAAGCGCAACCAGGGCGGCAGCGGCCCCCTCAGGTCGTCTCACCGGAAGTCTTAGAAGATGGCAAAGTTGCGTTTCGCATTCTTGCCCCTAATGCCGAGTCGGTTCGTCTGGTCAGCCCGGACCTAGGCAACTTGAACGAGAACGGAGCCCTGACGAAAAACGATTCAGGCGTCTGGGAACTGGTTTTCGGTCCGGTCAAAACCCCCGGGCCGATTCGCTATCGGTACAACATCGACGGCGTGACGGTGACCGATCCGGTAAATCGCGAAACCAGCGAAGCCAATGCTACCGTTTTCAGCATGGCCTACGTGCCGGGGCTCGACTTCATGCAACTCGCCGATGTACCTCATGGCACCGTGGCGGAAGTGACCTACTTCTCGAAAGTGCTCGACAAGTTTCGCCGCATGCACGTTTACACCCCGCCAGGCTACGAAAAAGGAGACCAATCGTACCCGGTTTTCTATTTACTGCATGGTGCCTCCGACAGTGACGATTCGTGGTCTACAGCCGGGCGGGCCAATCTGATCTTAGATAACATGATTGCCAACGGGGAAGCCGTCCCCATGATTATCGTCATGCCCGATGGTCACGTGGGGCGCATGGATCGCCAGGAGCGCGGCATGCAGATGCAAAAGTTCGTTAAAGAGTTCGCCGACGATATTGTCCCCACGATCGAAAAGAACTACCGCGTCAAAAGCGGTCGCGAGAACCACGCCATCGCTGGCCTTTCGATGGGGGGCGCTCAAACATTGGACATCGCCCTGAACGATCTGAAAGACTACGGCTACGTGGGCGTGTTTAGCTCCGGCATTTTCGGCCTTCGGCGGCGCGGTCCAGAAGCTTCCAACGATCAGCCGACCTGGGAAGAACAACACCTCGAAGTGCTGAAAGATCCAGAACTCAAGCAAGGGTTGAAACTGCTTTGGTTTTCGACCGGGCGAGATGACTTTCTAGTAGAAACCTCGCGTGCTTCCGTCGACCTCATGAAGAAGCATGGCTTTGAAGCCGTTTACGAAGAAACCGACGGCGGGCACACCTGGGTCAACTGGCGGAACTACCTCCGGCAGTTTGCTTCCCAGTTGTTTCAAGACACCCCGGCGGAAGCGAAGAAGTAATCGCCCGGCAAACCCTTTTGAAAATCATCGCTCCGCTTGGCTCATAATTCCACGCGGAGCTTCTTCCCCAACAACGCAGGCAAGATCTCCTGTGCCTTTTTCAGATCGGCTGCTTGTTCGAGGTGAAACTCATGTTCCTCTAACCAAGTGACAACGACTCTTGTGATCGACGGGGACGCTACTTCACATCGACACGATGTATATATATTAAGTCACTCGCTTGCCAAATTTCGACAGAAAGTCGCATCAGAGGTTGCCTTAGGCAAATTCAAACGAGATGCCCCACTTCGCGTTGCGTTTTCAAAAGGGACATCTCGCAGAGGAATGGCTTTCCTCCTCGTAGTCGTCACAACGTTTTGTCGGCGTGCCCACCTTCGCTGCCATTGGGGAAGCAAACCGTTACGTCATTTTTACTAGGGGAGGTGCCTGCGCCATGTGCGCGGTCTCGATCCGCTCGCGTAAACTCAGCAGCTGTTTCCGCTGCATGATGACATGGGCTGGGACGAAGAACATATTGGTGAGCATGCGGAACCACCACGGGTGAATTACACCCCGGGTACGAACAATCAGCCTTGCACCTTCTTCCGATTCTCTCAGAACGAATGCCCAAGTCGAACGGACGTACGCAGCCGGTGGAGGGTCGTTCCACGGTAGGTTAGCAATTTGCCCCGCCCGTAAATAAGCCCCCAGCAAAAAGAGATGCGGACGCTCCATCCGCAAGACCTCGAAACCGTAATGACTGCCAGGCCGAGAGGGAAGAATATCGCCTACTTTGGTTGATTGATATTCCTCGATAATCTGGTTAGCGCTTCGCTTCTCGCCGTTGTCTAACCAATCGTAACTGTAATAGCCGCCACGGTTGCATCCCATTTGGACAAGCCACGGCCAGACTTCGTGTGGGGAAGCATGGATCGTGATGGCATAGGTCGAGCAGTTTTGAATCTCGGAAATCAGTTCGTCTCCGGGAAGTGTTTCTCTCTGCTCCTGCGGTGTTGCGTACCAGTTGAACATGATTTGCCGCCTTCCGAAATTGAGGCTTACCTCTTTATTATCGCAATATCTGCTAAACTCGGGTATCGAGAGCCCCCTGGTAATTGCGTGGTGGATTTCACCACGAACCCACGTAAGTGGTTGTTTGCCTGCTGACTTACGTTGACAATCACGAGCACGTGTTTCGTCGAACTTGGGGTCGTTTTCTCCCAAAACTTTCTCTATCTTCCAGAATAATTGCGATGCCTCGATTCGTATCACTTTGGTTGGCGGTTTGCCTATTAATTGGGGTAATTTCTGTCGCTAGGGGCGAGAAGCCAAACGTGCTGCTGGTGCTTACCGACGACCAAGCCCCGTGGGCGTTTGCTACGGCGGTCGAAGCGGGCGAATTTCCAGACGTGCCGGTGCCAGCCACGCCAAACTTCGATCGTCTGGCCCGGGAAGGGGCGCGGTTTCAAAATTTCTTCTGCACGACCCCAGTTTGTAGCCCGGCGCGGGCCTCGTTAATGACGGGGCGATATGCCAGCGAATTGGGTATCCGCGATTTCATTCCCCAACCAGGACACAAACTTTACGATCCCCAAGCTCCTGTCGCGCTCGATCCCGACACGACGGTTACCTTGGCGGAAATGATGAAGTCTGCCGGATACCGTACCGGGCTCGTGGGCAAATGGCATTTGGGAGATTGGCTGGCCGAAGGTAAGCAGCGCTTTCATCCCTCCCAGCATGGGTTTGACTATTTCATGGGCTTGACCGGAGGTGGTACCACCCCAGACGATCCGACTCTGGAAGAAGATGGCGAGGTCCGCCAGTTCTCCGGACTGACTACCGATATTTTGACCGACCGCGCGATTGGCTTTATCCAACGCCCTAGCGATCAGCCGTTCTTCCTTTGCCTGGCCACACGTGCTCCGCATGGCAAATGGTTGCCGGTGGCAGAGGAAGACTGGCAGCCGTACGCCCAAATGGACCCTACCATCCCGAGCTACCCAGGCCTCGATGAGAAACGGGTCAAACAGATGATGCGCGAATACTTGGCCAGCACTTCGGGGGTCGATCGAAACTTAGGACGTTTACTTGCAGCGCTCGATCAGCAGGGGCTGACCGACAACACCATCGTGATCGTCACCTCCGATCATGGATACAACATGGGGCACAACGGAATCTGGCATAAAGGGAACGGTATCTGGGCAACCAAAAAGCGTCCGCCAGGCGAGTGGCATAACGGTACACGGGTCATTTCGGATAAGTACCGCCCCAATCTCTACGACAACAGCCTTCGCGTGCCGCTGGTTGTTCGCTGGCCTGGTAACGTTCCAGCGGGAAAGGTTATTCCGCAAAGTGCGACCAGTTTGGACCTCTTCCCCACGCTCGCTCAAATTGCCGGCCGTCCTGTCGATCATAACCTGCCAGGCAGGAGCCTCGTTCCTTTGCTCGAAGGCGCTAGTCCTGCGGCATGGAACAATGACGTTTACGCCGAGTACGACATGAGCCATTATGCGGAGGCTTCCCTACGGTGTTATCGAACACCCCATTTCAAGCTGATCCAAGACCTTCATAACCAAGATCGCGACGAGTTCTACGACTTGCGGAACGACCCTGGCGAAACGAATAATTTGATCCGCGATCGTAACCCGGATATTCAAACCGAGATCGAGCGTTTAGAGCAGATGTTACAAACTCGCTTGGCGGATCATGCCCAATCCTAAGCAACCATTGCACGTCGCCGCAAAACTTTCACACGATGTCAAGACACCATTTTTTTGTTATGAGCCAATTAGCCTCGGAAATCACGCGCAATCTTTGGAACTGTGGGAGAACGCTGGTTGCCACCGACTTGCTTTACAAGTTGTTGACGTTCATCTTGTTGACCCCCTTGCTGAGCAGTTTGTTCCGTTTGTTGCTCGCAGCTTTTGGCGACGATGTTCTTTCCGATGTCGATATTGTGATCTTCCTGCTAGGGCCAGCGGGTTGGTTCTGCTCGCTGGTTGTCGGAACGCTCTGGCTGGGGATTGTGATTGTCGCCCAAGCTTCCTTGCTCGGCGTGCTTGCCTCGCACGAAGCCGGCGCCAAGTTGACACCGATCGGAGCGTTACAATTCGCTGCCAAGAACGGCGTTGCCGTGCTGCGGCTGACGTTGCGGCTAATCGTGGTCGTTGTCTTGGCAATCGTTCCGTTCCTACTGGTCGCCGGGGCTGTCTATTGGGCCCTTTTGACCGAGTACGATATCAACTACTACTTGAAAGAGAATCCTCCTGTTTTTCGTGTTTCGCTGGGCATTGGCGCGGTGCTGGCTATCGGCTTGGGAGCGCTGATGCTGTGGTTGGTCGCCAGCTATCTTTTAGCCATTCCGTTGGTTCTCTTCGAAGGTGTCGCCCCGGGAGAAGCCCTCCGACAAAGTCGCTTGCGGGTCCGCGGACACCGCTTCCCGCTGATTACGATGCTGTTTCTGTGGGGGATTGCCATGCTGACGGTGTCGACCATTGCCTCGTCTCTGCTTGGCTGGCTCTGGCATCACTTGGTGCCAGATTCGACTTCCTCGCTGCAGTGGCTGGTTGCTTCCATCGGGGTAGGGCTGGTTTGCCTTTCGCTGGTCAACTTGACGATCAACCTTTTGGGTACGACCACGTTCGCGAGTATGTTGTTCGCCTGTTATCGCAACCTCGGAGCCGGAAAGGAGGTCGACCTTTCGCAGCATTTTGCCCTTTCCAATGCCGAGGATGACGTATTCCAAATCACACGTTTCCGCCTGGCTTGTGCTGGCATTGTCGGTGTGTTGCTGGCCATTTTGATTGGTTTGGCGAGTATGGATAGTGTGCAGATGGAAGACAACGTCCAGATCATGGCCCACCGGGGTGCCTCGAGTACCGCCCCAGAGAACACGCTCGCTTCCATTCATCACGCCATTGAAGCAGGGGCCAATTGGATTGAAATTGACGTGCAAGAAACGGCCGACGGCGAAGTGGTCGTCTTTCACGATAGCGACTTCATGCGACAAGCACATAACCGGCTAAAACTGTGGAATGCTCGGCATGAAGATCTTCAGAAAATCGATATCGGAAGCTGGTTCGCCCCAGAGTTCAGTGCGGAACGTGTACCAACTTTGGCGGAAGTTCTAGCGACCTGCAAAGGGAAAATCAAAGTCAACATCGAACTGAAATACTACGGCCACGATCAGCAGCTAGAGCAGCGCGTGGCCGATATCGTTGACCAGCAAGGCATGGCCTCGCAGATCATGATTATGTCGCTTAAACGGAAAGCGGTCGCAAAGATGAAAGCGCTTCGCCCCAACTGGAAAGTCGGGCTGCTGCTGTCGGTGGCGACCGGGAATCTGAAAAAGCTCGACGCCGACTTTCTGGCCATCAATGCCCGCTTTGCGACGCCGATGTTCATTCAAAACGCCCACGATAACCACAAAGATATTTACGTTTGGACGGTCAACGACGCGACGACGATGTCGACCATGATTAGCCGTGGCGTCGATGGCATTCTGACCGATAAGCCCGCATTGGCACGTTCGGTGCTTCGCCAACGGAACGAAATGAGCACGCCAGAACGGTTGCTGCTGGAATTTTCCACCCTGCTAGGGATTCCTCCGAACATCGCCCCGCAATAGTCCGATTTGGCCACTCAACTCCCTGTAAACTCAATTTGCCTGAGATGTTTGCCACGGGGGCGACAGAATCAGGCAAATTGGCGTCTGACGTGGCGAAAGCCAGCCGGAGACGGTAGGCAAACGACGCCCCTTTCAACTATTCTTTGAGAAGTAATCATCGACAAACAACATCGCCATTTGTCGCTGAAAGCCCCACCTTTCAAAGAGAAAGTTCGTTTCGATGCGTTTGCGATTTTTGCTTGCCAGTTCCCTCGTTCCCTCTTGGGTTACGGTCGTGCTTTGGTTGTTGGTTTGTCTCTGTCTTGCCACCGCAGCCAATGCAGAAGAACACGAAACAACCTTTGTAAATCCGGTTTATGCCGCCCAAGATCCTTACCTGATGGTTGGGCCCGACGGCGCGTATTATCAGGCTGCCAGCTTGAAGTCGGACCGAGCGATTGCGGTTTACCGCAGTGAAAGTTTAACCGACCGAGGCATTCATCGCGTGGTGTTCACAGCCCCCGATAAAGGTCCGTATCGCGATCAGCTTTGGGCACCAGAAATTCATTACCTGGATGGCAAGTGGTGGATTTACACGTGTGCCGACGACGGCGACAACGCGAACCATCGCGTGATCGTGTTGGAAGCGGAAACGGATGATCCCCTCGGCAGCTATAAGATCGCGGCGGAACTGAAAACGCCAGCTTGGGCAATCGACGCGACGGTCTCGAAGTTTCCGAATGGCAAACGATACTGCGTTTGGTCAGGCTGGCCCGAAGGGACTCGGCCTGATTCGACGCAGCACTTGTTTATCTCGGAGATGGAATCTCCCACCAAGCTAACTGGGCCAATCGTCGATATTTCTTCGAAGATGTATCCCTGGGAAACGGTGGGGCGTCCTGACGGGCTGAACGAAGGTGCCCAGTTGATTCATCGCAATGGGAAAACGATCCTTCTTTATGCGGCCAGTGGCTCGTGGACGCCTGACTATTGCTTTGGCTTGATGACGCTGGAAGGTGAGAACCCGCTCGATGCTTCGGCTTGGGTCAAGCAAGCGACACCTTGGTTTTCCAGATCCAAAGACGTTTACGGCCCGGGACATGGCTGCCTGATCTCGTCACCTGATGGTAGCGAGGACTGGCTCGTGTTTCACAGTTCGATCGATCCGCAAGGCTCGTGGAATCGTTGCATCAATTTGAAAAAGGTTGAATGGAACGACGACGGAATGCCCGTCGCTGGTCAGCCGACTTCATGGGGAGTGCCGGTGCCGGTTCCTGCTGGAGAGCCCGCTTTAAAACCAGGGCCCAACTTATCCGAGGCATTCGATACTTTAGACCGCTGGGAACTGCTTCATTTTTACAATGGGCAAACGCTGAAGCTGGCAGATAAGCAACTACGCATCAATGCGAGTGCTGATCGCCGTTTTGGCGACAAGGTGCTGCTACGTGGGTTTGAGTATCGCAATCTCGACGTTCACACGCGGGTTCGTTTCGATTCTGAAGAAGGAACAGCCGGGATTGTGTTTCGTGTCGCCAACGCCGGCATTGGACGCGACAATTTCCAAGGTTACGCTGCCCAAATCACTTCGTCAGGCCAGTTGGTTCTGGCGAAATGTGACGGTCAAAAGATGTCGGTCCTGGCGAGCACCCAAGTCCCTTTCGCCCCACAACGTTGGTACGATTTGCGTGTTGTCGCCGAAGGGGAAACGCTGAAGGTTTATCTGGATGGGGCAGAATCACCGCAACTAACCGCGAACGATGCCTCCTACGGCAGCGGCCAAGTTGGCTTACGAGCCCTCGAGGGGAAAGTTACGTTCGCTCACTTCTCGATCGAACACTAAATAATAGCGCCGATTTCAAAACAGCGATCGTTGACTTTGCGGCAACGGGCAACGGTGATCTGTAAAATGCCCTTGCCGCTTGTCCACAAGTTGACACGTTCGCTGGGAAAAAGTTGCTCGCTGTTGAGTATCCCGATCCCAGTTTTAGAAACGTCGGTTACAAGCACCAAACGTAACGAATCGGATCGCGGGATCGAGGGAAACGATTGCTTGTATCGCAAAATCGCTTTCGTCAGATAGCGAAAACGCACGAAACGTCTTTGCTCGGCCATCGAGGTAAGCGTTGGCCCAGTTCCCTGGTAAACCTCGATCATTTTGCGCGGAACGGCAATCTCCAACGGCAGCGTGTTCAACGCCCTATGGAAAGCGTCTTCGTTTGCTGTCTCGCCTGCCGTATCTACCGATTCGTGAGTGCTATCCAGCATTGAACCATTTCCTGGTCGAGTTTGTGCGGAGCAAGTCCCTCCAGAGTTTCCAATGCTTCCGCTTTGGTGACTGGGTTTCGATAGGGACGGTTACCAGTGAGGGCTTCAAACACATCAGCCACCGCGCACACCTTGGCATAAAAGTGAATTTCGTTCGCTCCGATGCCAACCGGGTAGCCTGAACCGTCCAACTTCTCGTGATGTTGATAAACCATCATCAACTGCGCTTCGGAGATATCTTCTCGGACGGCCAATTCAATAAATCCATCGGTTGGGTGCCGCTGGATGATAGACCACTCGATGTCCGTAAGCCGTTCCTTTTTGTTCAAAATATGGAGCGGAATTCGCAGCTTACCGAGATCATGAAGTAAGCCCCCCATCGAGATACTTTGCAGTTCCTTTTCATCGGTGACCCCCAGCCCTTTCGCTAACAACAACGAATAGGTGGCCACATTGTAGACGTGTGTATAAGTTTGATAGTCGTGACGTAAAACTTCGAACAACTCTGACACGACCACCTCATTCTTTGACATGAGCGAGCTTATAAAACTACTCAGCTCGCCGATTTGTTGGATCATGCCGTCAACTTGGTCGGCTCGAAAGGACTCACGCAACATGCTGCGTCCCGTGTCGCTTAAGAATTGCAAGCGATACGCTAGTGGCAGGTCCGCATTGGAGATAATGCTGGAGACATTGCTTTGCAGGTGTTGCTGATAGTCGTCGGCTTGATCAAGCGAAACATAAACGGTTTCAATACCACTTTCCCGCAAAGTGGCCAGTTCGCTCCCCGCGATATCAATGTGTTTACGACGAAATAGGACCGGGGCAGAATTCTTCTCTTGCCCCAAGTAGATATCAACCGGCAATGTTCCCGTCAGACAAAGGGTAAGCAGCGGCACGGGCAAATAATTTCGCCTTAAAGACGCGTTTTCGGCTACGGTCGACATCACAACGAACCCTAGTCAAGCCACAATCAAAACGGATTCCCACGAGAAACCTGCTCCTCGTGGGAAACAATAGGTTGAAACGAGCTTTATGCAAAACTTTTTCCCTACTGCAGGAGGGTTTATTTGCCAATAGCGAGACATTCCTAAGCCCGGCCAATGCCCTCATCAGCCCCTTCCCCAAATCCTGCGAAGGGGGCAGAATGTCCCGGTAGAATCAATAAAAAAGGGACAACGCTCACATAATCGCTGGCGGGAACTCAATAGTTGTTCCCGCTGTGTGCCAACGAATCACTTTCGCCATCGGTGGATTCACGGTCAAGAATATCGAGAATCGCACGAATTAGTTCGACTCGATCAATCGGTTTGGTGGCAAATCCATCGCAACCCGCTTGCAAGCATTTATCTCGATCACTGGCCATGGCGTGTGCCGTCAGTGCGACCACTTTGCCTTGATACCCCTCGGAACGCAACTTTCTCACGGTTGAATAGCCATCGAGGACTGGCATTTGCATGTCGGTAAGAAGCACATCGTAGGACGTCTTCTCGCGCTCGGCTCGCATCACTTCGTCGTAGGCCAATTTTCCATTCTCGACGACGGTAACCTCAGCTCCTACTTTTCGCAGGACGAAAGAAATGAGGCGTTGATTATCGATGCCATCTTCGGCTAACAAAATCCGAACCCCTTTGAGATTGTCCTGAGGAGTTTCCGCCAATTTCTTAGGGATGTTTGATTGATCGCTTGAATTTGAAATAAAGGGTCGATTCAAAAGTGATTTCTGGGTCAGCATCTCTGCCGACGAAATATCCCCGGTCGAAACGGTAACGGTAAAGGTGCTGCCAAGTCCCTTCTCGGAACTGATATGAATCTCACCCCCCAGCATCTGTGCTAGACAATTGGAAATCCGCAGCCCCAATCCCGTTCCGCCGAACTCACGCGTGGTTGACGAATCGGCTTGGCTGAAGGCTTCAAAATTGGTTATCCGCTGCAACTGAGTCTCGGACATCCCGATTCCGGAATCGGTAACCGTAAACTTCATCAACTGCTGATCGGCGTCCAGCGAAAGGCTAATCTTCACTTCGCCGATTTCCGTAAACTTGATCGCATTGCCCACCAGGTTCAACAGAATCTGTCTTAAGCGAATAGGGTCGGTTTGAATGGTCTCGGGAAATTCGGACTCGAAGCGTACCCGCAACGCGATCCCTTTTCCTACCGCCCGAACATTCATCAGCGAGACCACCTCTTCCACAATGCTCAGCGGCTTGGTTGGCATGATCTCGATATTCATCTTGCCGGCGTCAATCTTCGACATATCTAAGATGTCGTTCACGATCGCTAACAAATGCTCGCCATTTCGATGAATTGTTTCCAGCGCGTTGTGTTGTTCATTGGATAGTTTGTGCGATCCGAGTTCACCTAGCAACAGTTCCGAGTAACCAAGAATGGCCGTCATCGGCGTGCGAATCTCGTGTGACATATTCGCCAGAAACTCGCTTTTGGCGGCATTGGCGGCATTGGCACTTTCAACTGCCTCGTGCAATTCCTGCACATCAATATGAACACCGACCATCCGTTGGGGTTTGCCCGTTTCATCCCACGCGACAACTTCGCCAATATCACGAATCCAATGCCAGGAACCATCTTTGCGTCGTGCGCGAACCTCACAGCAATAGACGTTTATCTCTCTGCGGAAATGTCGCTGCAGTATCTCGCGCGAAACGGCGATGTCATCGGGATGGCATAAACCAAGCCACGTTTCCAAAGCCATGGGCAACTCGCCAGGCTGATAGCCGAGCATGGTATACCAAACATCATTGAGAACGATGTTGCCTGTTTGAAGTTCCCAGTCCCAAAGTCCCGTGTCCGAAGCTCGCAAGGCTAGGTTCAATCGTTCTGTTAACTGCAAATTATCCTGCTCGACGATCTTCCGTTCGGTGATGTTCTGGGCCACTTCCAAGTAGCCAACGATTTCCCCCTCTTGGTTTCGTTGAGCAGTAATAACAAGCCGTACGATTAACGTGGAGCCATCTTTACGGACATACGTCCATTCGTGATCGTCACATCCTTTTATTTTGGCATTGATAACAAACACTTCAAAATCGCTAATTGGCCTGCCGTATTGTTCGCATAGCTCTTGGCGGCGTTGTTCAACTTCCGTTTGATCATGAAAGATGATGGGCGTTTGCTTTCCGATGATCTCTTCTGCAGAGTACCCCAGCATCCTCTCTGCGCCGGCATTGAACGTCGTGATCACTCCTTCACAGTCCGAGGCAATCACGCCCACATGCGTTGCGCCATCCAACAGCATTTGCATTTCATTGCTAGCCTCTTCCGAAGCTTGCTCCGCTTGCTTGCGACTTGTAATATCGAAGCGGAGTGAAAAGAACTTTTCGACATTACCTTCGGCGTCGAAAAAGGGGACGTTTGTCGAATCGACCCAGTACAACGAACCATCCTTAGCGCGATTGCAAACCTCGTCACGCCACGTTTCACCACGGCTGATCGTTCGCCACATGTTCACCCAAAACGACTTTGGGTGATATCCGGAATTCAATATCCGGTGGTCCCTGCCTAGCAATTCTTCTGCGGTGTAACCAGAGATGCGGCAGAAGCCTTCGTTGACTTCGATAATTTTTCCGAATCGATCTGTAATCGAGTACAGCGTATGTTGATCTAACGCGTGCTTCAGCGAATCAAATTGGCGCTTCGACTCTTCAACGTCGAGTTTCGTTTGGTAGAGTTCGCTGATCGCCGAGTCTAATTGTCGCTGCTTACCATTGAGCGAGGCAACCAACTTGTTATAAGCCTTGGCAATTTGCCCAACATCGCTATCCGAGGGAAGATCGAATTCCACTACAAAATCGTCTGTCTCGAAATGCCGCTCCATCACTTGCAGCAGTTCATAAAGCTCGGAAGGATCGCCATGCTCAGCGACGTTCAAACCAATCGTTTCGGTGTAAGCGTCAACCCGGAAACGATAAAATCGGTTAATACACCACAGAATGACGTATCCACCGACAAACGCCCAACCAAAACAAACCACCGTGCCTAACAGTTGGGCGGCGAATTGTTCCCAGCGACTCAAGCCGGTATCGAGCAGCGCCAAGTCGCCGAACAGCGCGACGCACAGCGTTCCCCAAACGCCAGCTAACCCATGCACGGGCACAACCGTCACCGGGTCGTCAATTTCCCAGATTTCTAGAAGCTTCACCCCCACAATCGAACAACCGCACGCGACAGCTCCGATAACGACTGCCGCCCACAACGCCACCACATCGCAACAAGCCGTAATCGCGACAAGTCCTGCGATGAAGCCATTAAAAAGCGTCTCCAATTCCTTCTTACGACGGACCATTCTTGTGTAGAGAATCGCGGTCGTTATCCCAGCGATACCGGCCAAGGTGGTGGCCGTCACGATATGCGGCAAGCGTTCGTCCAGCCGCAACGTGCCTCCTCCATTGAAGCCAATCCAGCCCATTGCTAAAAAAAAGACACCGATCGACGCGATCGAAAGATTATGACTGTTGTAGGCAATCGGCTTCTCTTGGCAAAACCGATTCTGCCGAGGTCCGATCAAGAGACAGCATGCCAGCCCAATCCAGGCACCTACTCCATGCACGACACTCGATCCGGCGAAATCGACAAAGCCTAACTCGGCCAGCCAACCGCCGTCTCCCCACACCCAATGCGCATACAAAGGATAAAACAAAGCGGAAGTAATCGCGGCGACAAGCAGATAGCCGGTAAAACGCATTCTCTCGGAGACCGCACCGCCAATGATTGTGGTCGCGGTACCACAGAAAGTGAGCTCGAAAAGAAAAAAGGCCAGCGAGTATTCGCTATCCAGATCGTCCCCCACCAGCAGTCGATCGAAACCAAAAATCCCGTAGTGCGTCGTCCCAAAGATCACGCTGAAACCGAACAACCAGAAGATCAGCCCCGAGATTCCAAAGTCGGCGATGTTCTTCGCGGCCACATTAGAACTGTTCTTCGAGCGCGCTAGTCCAGCCTCTAGGCAGCAGAAACCTGCCTGCATCAATAAAACTAGCGCAGCGCATCCGACAAGCCACGCATTGTTGATCGTATTGGCTGTAATCTCCACGAACCTACCCCAGAACTAACTTCTTGTTCGTTTCAATTTGATTTACTGAGATGTCTACGCGTTCAATCCAACAACGTGCCCGGTCGATTTCAACGACCCCGGGCTATTGCTGGTCGCCCCTTATTCGCTAGGCAACGCAGTCCTCAATAATCGTGTTGAAATATAGGGGCGTAATCGTGCGGAGCGATCTGCTTTTGGCAAAATCCCCCTCAAATGCGGGTCTCCCTAATTCGTTTTGGATTGTTACCGGTAAGAACCGCGCAGAAAGAAGCGGCTACGACGATCAGCGCAGTCGTAGCGATTGTTGCAGCAGTAGAAGTTGCCTGAGCAGGCCGACAAATTCAGCGCACGAGCCAGCCCGAACGTGTCTCTCAATAAAGAGCAAAGGCTAGATTTGGCTTGGGGCGGGCCCTATTTTCCCAAGTCGCCAAACCGGTCGTACGATTGTTTGAGTGGGTGCGATTCCGCTTTGCCATCGATCATGGTCGTTGCCCACTCTGCCAAACGCTGGCCTAGTCGACGGCACGCTTGTTGTTCTTTTTCTTCTCGCGGCGCACCAGCCACGATCGCGCCATAATGGGCCGAGAATTTGATGCCGGTGTAATCGGTTAGCCCGAAGACGAGAAAACCGTAGTTCATCAAAATGGAAAGCAGCGCCAGGCAAGTCCATTCCTGGCCTCCTCCCCAAGCCCCAGCAGAACTGAAGACACAGCCAATCTTGCCGTCTCGCTGACCCCAATTTTCAATCGGCTGCTCGTCCCACCACTTCTTCATCTGCCAACTGACACTGCCGTAGTTGGTGGGCGAGCCGACAGCAATTCCGTCGCACCACGCAAGGTCGGTGTGATCGGCCTCGGAAATATCACGCAGGCGAACTTCGCTTCCCGCAACCAAGCCAGCCCCTTCGGCCACCAACTGGGCCATTCGCTGCGTGTTGCCGCTGTTGGAATGGTAGAGCACCAGAATCTTCGCCATCAACTTAACCTTATAGACATTTATTGAATTCTGCCGACGCAATCGCAAGCCGGGCCAGGCTGTCAGCACGCGAATCGTACGGCAACCGCCGGCTGCCCATGTTCGCTTGGCAGCGTCCAATTCAATAAGCCACCAACCGAAACAAGCACGATCGGCGGAACCTGAGAAATTCATTCGCGGGGTAGTATACCGATTTCCGCGATCACTAAAACCAGGCCCGTAAACAAGCACGCCATGCAATGGGTGCATGGCGTGCGAAAAGCCAGAGAACGCTTGCGAGGCGAAAAACGTTAGTTCTTCGCGGCAGCATCCTGAGCCGCTGGCTGGTCTTGAAAGATATTCTGAGCAAACCAATACAGACTGTTGCTCCAGTGCTGCGGATCGTGTGCGTGTTCATCGACATGCCACACATGCTCGACTTCGTTCTCTTGCAGGAACTTGTGCATCCGCTGCGAGATGTTGATCAGGCCATCCTTATTGCCACAAGTCAGCACAATCAACTTGGCATGCTTCTTGAGCGCGTCGACATCAGAAACCAATTCTTTGGCTGGTTTCGTATTCGGTGCCGAAGAGAACGCCCCGATCCAAGCAAACGTATCTAAGTGCGTCAGCCCAAAGTTCAGCGTTTGTCCCCCGCCCATCGAAAGTCCCGCCAGTGCGCGGTGCTCGGCATCGGCTTCTACCGAGTACTTCGCGTCGATCGCTGGAATGACATCGTCCAACAAGTCCTTCTCGAACGTCGCGAATGACGGAGCACTGGCAAACACGTTCCCTTCTGCCCGATCATTCTTTTGAGCCCTGCCGTTGGGCATCACCACAATCATGGGGACCGCTTTCCTGTCGGCGATCAGGTTATCGAGCATCACGTTGACATTGGCAAAACGTTGCCATTCGGTCTCGTCCCCGCCAATGCCATGCAACAGATAGAGGACGGGGTATTTCTTATCCGCCGAATAACCAGGCGGCGTGTAAACTTGCATCTTCCGCTTGGTACCAACCGTTTTCGATTCGTACTCAACCATTTCTAGCTTGCCATGCGGAATGTCCTCGCGCTCGGTCTTAAAGCCCTGAGGAGGTGCTTGGTAGAACGCGACGTCATCCTCGGCCAGCACAATGGGACCACCAAAACCACCGCGACGATTAGGACGTTCTCCGTCCTGAGCCGAAACTGGTAACACAACGGTTCCTAGCAGAAGAAAAGGGACCAGCAAGCAGTGGGGCATCAATTTCATAAGACAATTCCTAACGCATGAGGAGCAAAGAGGGGAAGCGAATTCTCCCTCAAGATACTCCCCTCGAATACCCCTCAGCAACTTTTCAGCCGATGATTCCTTACACAACCCCCTCTAATTTCACCTTAGCCAGCGCTTGGCTACTGCAAATACTTATCGAACCACATTACCGCTTCGTTGACCGCTTGGGGTATGTTCTTTTCTAAGCCGTGCCCCGAGTTTTCGTAGACGATAAACTTGTTCTCGACGCCAGCCTCGTCCAGCTTATCGTGAATCCACTTTCCTTGTTCCGGCAAGACCAACGTATCTTTGCCGCCTGAGATGACTAAGCAAGGGGCGTCGTCCTCGGTTACGAAAAAGAGAGGCGAGACCGCTTGGGCTTCTCCTTTCGAGATGTCGAGCGCCGGGAATCGGCGGTATTGCTCGGCCAGCCCTGGGGTACTCCAAACGTACGAAGTAATGTCGCTCGGCGGGACAAAAGCGACCCCAGCGGTGATGCGGCTGCTCACTCTTTCCAGCGGATCACCGGCGTTCGGGTTGCCATCGTCTCCGGTGGTGGCCAGCATCAACGTCAGATGTCCTCCGGCACTCATCCCGTAAACACCAATCCGATCGGGATCGATGCCGTACTGTTTGGCATCGCGACGAATCGTTCGGACCGCTTGCCGTACGTCGGATACCGCTTCGGCAATCGAATAGCGCGGACTGCTTCCATGCCGCACCGCAAAGCCGGTATACCCACTTGCCAGGAAGGGGCTCATTGACATTCGCGTTTGCTGCGGCGGAGACCATTTCGAGAACCAACCACCGCTGACAATAAAAACAACCGCTGCACCATTGGGCTTTTCATCGGGCTGAAAAACATCAAACGTCATCGCCAGGCCATCTTTGTGGCCATAGATCACTTCCTGATGCTGGGGCGGCGCGGTCTCTTGGGCAACCACGTTTCCTGCCAACGCTAACAGCAGAAACCAACCGGTAAACAGCCAAACAGAGTGACGACGCATGATCTTCTTTCAATAAGAATAAGGAGTGAAGCAGGCAAATGGCAGCGAAGACGCATTCATTTCATCCGCTGCAGAGGGGGAGGGGAACGTTTGCTCATTGAATCGCCTGCGCTGGCTGGTAAAATCCGGCTGGCGAGTGACCTGATTTACTGAATGCTGTGCCGGCATTCAGTAAATCAGGTTCTCGGTTATAGCCGCGCTGGTTTCGATCGGTGAGAGCGAAGCTTGCTCAATTGATTTATAACCGAATCGCCCCTCACGTCGCTACTTATTCGCCTCTTTTCCGCCCGCCTTTCTACCGAAGACGAATGATGCTTGTCCCCACCAAGAACAATTTGTTTTTTTGCTTGGCCATCAGCCTGAGCCTGGTCTTTTTCTGGTCGTCGCTTTCCGTCGCAGAAGATTTGGTCGAGTTTCTGAACGGGACGGAGGTGCAGGGAGAGATTCTCGAAATCCGCAAACCGAACCAAGAGTTCGACTTCAAGTTCAAGATCGCTGGTAAGGAAGTTACCCAGACCATCGCATACGCCAAGGTTCACGCTGTAACACTGAAAGGCAAACGGTTCGTACTTACGGAGAAAGAAGCGGCAGCCACTGCGCGAGTTGTCCGCACAGCGGAAAAGGTGCAGCAGCGAATCGATACCATTGGGGCCAGCGTGCCAGATTGGTTAGCCACCACCGAAATGAATCATCCCGCGACTCTAGATATGACTTGGCCAAAAAATCCGGGCGGACCTTGGGACGAGTCAAAGAACATTGGCCAATACATTTGGGGCCGCGTCAATCCCAACGTTTCGCGCTGGCGGCCAGGGATCAAGTTGGTTTACCACTGCCTTGATTTGCACCAAAACGAGCCTGATTTGCTGCAGCGCGACAAGGAAAAACTGGGCGTCATGTACTTCCAATTGCTGCAAGATTATGAACGGGCCGCTTATTGGCTGCAACAAGCCGATGCCCAACCAACCACCGAACCCGGCATTCATTTGTGCGAATGTTACTGGCGTTTAGGCAGCAAATCGCTGGCCATGCAAGCACTCGCGGGAAATCGGCTGCATATCAGTGCGATCAAGCTGTACGGCGACATGGGCGAGGTCGACAAGGCCTTGGCCGTGACGCAATCGTTTGAAAAGACATCGCTGTTCAACGAAGCCTGGCTCAACGCTGGCGACGCGCTTCGCGCAGCAGGTCGGCTAGACGAGGCGATCGCCTACTATCAGAAAGTGCTCGACAAAAACCAGGCTCGCAACCAGGAATATCTCTCTCGCTATAAAGGCCGCGCGGCGGAGGCGATTGAAGCGATTCGGTTGTTCGACCAAGCCGACGTCAGCAAAGTGGCGGACGGCAAGTATCGCCAATCGGCCACCGGTTATAACGGCCCGCTGGAAGTCGAAGTCACCGTCAACAATGCCCGCATCACGCAGGTCAAAGTTACCAAGCATCGGGAAAAACAGTTCTACGCTGCCTTAACCGACACACCTCAGCAGATTGTCGAGCAGCAAAGTTATCGCAACATCGACGGAACCAGCGGCGCCACGATCACTTCCCAGGCCATCGTCAACGCGACAGCCAAAGCACTGGCGCAAGGGGCGAAATAGTGCTCGTGAAAAGAACCTCTTCCTTTGCTTTCAAACTTTCGTCAGCAATACGTAACCGACTTTCGTAAAGCCGATCCCCAGCATGAAGAAGCACCTCACCCGCTGGAAACCTCTCGCTTTAGCGATTGCCCTGGGGGCCTTCGTGGTGGTGCTTGGCGTGGTGCTAACACACCCAGAGGAGCCGCCCACATCAAGCTGGCAGGCCTGGGCGCAAAAGCATCCGGCGTTCTGCTGGACCATTCTGGGCACACTAACCGCGATGTCCCTGATCGCGCTGCTTACCGCTTTCGATCGTCGCACCACCGCCATACTGCGGCTTGATTGGTACGTACCGATGCTACGTCGTCAGGCTACCAGCACACCAGCAGCGTCATCGCTCTGCGGTCAACTGTTTCGCGTTCTCGTTCCCAAGGGTTGGCAATCGGATTGGGCGAAGAAAAAGCGTGGGCCGCTTCGTCGTTGGCTACGTGCAATCGGCCCTTCTTGGTTGGCCTCGCCAGTGCGGCGGCTGGTACAAGGAATTTGCCTGGTCACCTTCTGTGCCCTCTTCTTTTACACCTGCTGGCCATACGACGCCCGGCCGGTAAACACTCAAGCGATCAGCGAAGGCTGGCGGTACGTCGGATTCGACCAAGCCCAGAACCTGTTTACCTGGGAAGCCGCCCAGGCCGAGAAAAATGGCCTGGTGCAAGGGGAATCACTCTTCGTCGTGCGACAACCAACTCAACCGCTTACGGGCGACGAAGATCTTTTGCTCGGCGAGTTTCATATTGCGGAGGTGACGCCAGGAGAAGCAAGCAGTACGGTGCTTGCCCTTTCACCTAACGGCGAGACCACACCGGCAATGGTGCAGTTGATCTTGGGTGGGGCAGGGGAGCAAACGTTTGGCTTGTACAAGCACGACCCTACCGCGTGGCCGGCCCATTATGCCGACAACTTGGCCGCCAAAGAGTGGCTGCCCGCCGAAACTTTCTTAATGATCGATCCGCTGGTTAGTCTTTCGACGGCCATTGCCTCGCGCAGCTGGGTTTGGTCGCTGGCGAGTGCGGCTGCCATCTTACTGGTTTGCGTGCTGATTCCGCGAGGGTTTTGCGGCTACTTATGTCCCTTGGGAACCACCATCGATTTGTTCGATTGGGCAGTCACCGGACGGACGCGCCGCTTTCAGGTTCCGGGCGATGGCTGGTGGGTGCATATCAAATATTATTTGCTGATCACCATTTTGATCTCGGCGATGTTCGGCGTACTGATTTCAGGCTTCTTTTCCGCCATCCCGGTCATTACCCGCGGGCTACTTTTTCTATTCGAGCCGCTGCAAACCGGCCTGGGACGTGGTTGGCATTTGATTCCCGGATTCAATCTGGGGCAAGCAGTTTCTATTGGGCTGTTCTTCGGCGTGCTCTGTTTGGGATTTTTGCGGCCTCGTTTCTGGTGCAAGTACGTTTGCCCCAGCGGCGCGTTGTTTTCTCTCGGGAATTTGTTTCGCCTAACCGAACGCAAGGTCGAAACCAGCTGTATTCATTGCAACAAATGTGTCGAAGTCTGCCCGTTCGACGCCATCAAGCCAGACTTCACCACCCGCGAAACCGATTGCACGCTTTGCCAAACCTGCGCAGGCGTTTGCCCCACGCATGCAATTAAGTTTGTCGAACGTTGGAACCTGGTTGAATTGAAAGTCGAGAACGATCCACCCACGCAAGAAACCGCCATCGGAAGACGTGGCTTTCTATCATTGGCAATCGGTTCTACGGCTGCAGTGGTGGGAGGGACGGCGGTTGCTCTTGGAACGAAAGCTACCGGGGCTCAGCTTCCTAGCGAACTACCGATCGTACCGAACGATTCGCGTACCCCTTGGCTGCCGGTACGTCCGCCGGGTAGCGTGCCAGAGCGTGAGTTTTTGCAAATGTGCATTCGCTGCGGCGAGTGCTTCAAAGCGTGCCCTAACAACGTGCTGCAGCCAGAGAGCTTTCAGCAAGGTCTCGAAGGGCTGTGGACTCCGCTCGTCAATGCGGATTGGGCTGGATGCGAGTCGAGTTGCAATGCTTGCGGACAGGTTTGTCCCACCGGAGCGATTCGCCCGTTGCCATTGGAAGAAAAACGCTTTGCCCGCATGGGACTGGCGATCGTCAACGAACAAACTTGTCTTCCTTTCGCCGGGAAGGAAGCATGCGATCTGTGCGTGCAGGAATGTACGGCCGCCGGTTATCACGCTATCGAATATACCCAGGTATGCGTCGAACTGGACGCCCAAGGGCAACCCGTGGAAGGAACCGGGTACGCCGCTCCGCTGGTTCTCGCCGATAAGTGCGTCGGTTGCGGCTTATGCCAAACCCGTTGTCATGTCATCAACGTGAAGCAGCGCCACGTGCTGGCCAAATCGGCGATTATTATCGAGGCAGGCGAGGGGCGAGAAGATCGATTGCTGGCTGGCTCTTATCGCGAACTTCACCACCAGCGAACGACACCACTCCCCAGCACTTCAGCACCAATCGACCAAGCACCAACGCCCCCACCCAAGCCCTCCGACGACGATCCCTTTGGCCTCGGCCAGCCTGCTGCCGAAACGCCCCCGCCGGCAGAGGAAAACCCTTTTCAGGACGAGAGCCCTTTCTAACAGCGCAGCATTTCGCCCGGCAGCCGCGAGGTGTGACGTGTCTTAATCCAGCAAATTATGTTCACGTTTAGTAAACTGAAATCGATGTCTTTGATGTCTGCGCCGGTAATCCAACATGACTATGGGCCAACTTGCCACGAGTCCGGGGCTGCCGTTGGTCGCCCCTATTGGCTTGGTGGCGCAGACCTCAATGTTCTCGAAACAGCATGTTTCCCGGAGTGTCGCAATGAAGGACCGGAATCGTTTTTGGTGGACAGGCTTGATTCTAGGTGCCGTTTTGGCCACAACAACCATTGCTCGAACTTGCCACTCTCAGCACAATGCGACAACGTCTATGGTTCCTCTGGATGAACTGCTGCTCTTCTTTCCTGCGAAGTTCCCGGAGGGGGATTGGCAGCCGGAAGGCGAGACGTTTGAGGACGTGACTTTTCAGGCCGAAGATGGCACGCAACTGCATGGTTGGTATTGCCCGTGTGAAGAGCCACGAGGCGTCCTCCTATTAGCCCACGGCAATGCGGGTAACATCGCTACGCGGGTCGATTGGATTCGCTATTTGCAGCGTAAAGCCCGCTTGTCGGTCTTCGCGTTCGACTACCGAGGCTACGGCAAGAGTGAAGGTAAACCGTCGGTCAAAGGTGTCTTGCAAGATGCAACGGCCGCGCGGGCCAAGTTGTGTGAGTTAGCGAAAGTCAACGATTCCGACGTGATCTTAATGGGAGAATCACTCGGCGGAGCGGTCGCGACGGCATTGGCCGCTCAGGCGAAACCACGCGCATTGATCTTGCAAAGCACGTTTCCATCGCTTCGCGAAGTGGCGGCCGTTCACTATCCGAGACTTGCTTGGCTGGTCTCACGCTCTAAACTCGACTCGGTCACAGCAATCGCCCAGTATCAGGGGCCTTTGCTGCAAAGTCACGGCAACGCAGACCGTACGATTCCTATTGCTTTGGCCGAAAAGCTGTTCCAGGCAGCCAACCAGCCGAAGCAGTGGGTCACCATCGACAACGCCGGTCACAACAACTGGATCACAGGAGAATATCTGCAACAGCTTGATCGATTCCTGGACTCACTTCCTGCACCCCCGCAAAAGCAGGACAGCAAATAAGCCAAGGCAACAGCAGCGGTCACCAAATCCCAGTATCGCTTCCGTACTCTATTGCTGAGTGAGAAGCGTCAACGATTCTTTCGGGCAGACCTAAGTGGTATGTCGCATCTTGACATAACCGGCGCGGGTAAGAGAAAAAGCGCCGTTGAATTTCTCGCGAATGAGAAAGTCTTTATTGACCAGACTATCTAAAGCCGGAGTCTTAGTTGCGAGATCGACTCCATTGAAGCACAGCATCTCACCGGGCTCCATGTAAAATTTGCGAAACGTTCTCAGGACACTCACTTCAGAAATAGACAACATGCTTGGAACCTCGCGGAATGTTTGGGAAACATGATCTCGGACGAATCCTAGCATCCTGCTAGTCCAGGTCGGCACCGTTATCTATGCTCGAAGATGGTGGGACATCCGCGTCTGGCTGTTCCTTGCGCACGCGTCTCTTTTCTCTCTTCTCTTCTGCTTTACGTTTCTTTTCAGACTCTCGTCGTCGTTTTTCTACAGTGTTCTGGTTCTTTGACACAATTCCCCCGGGGCTATAGGCACGAAAGATGGCGTGCGCAGTCATCCACGCTTACGCATGCGCCATCACAGCAATCACTCTGTACGCGTAATTCCCTGATTGCGTATTACGAAACAGCCTTAAGCAAAAGCAGGCCAAACCGAATGTCACAGCCGGCGAACCGGGTAGGTTCGCACTAGCTGGTCATTCAAGTTTCGCGCAGCCTGTGTCAGGCAATCACGCAACCCATTGAAGGGAATCTACTTCTCTCTAGCGATAGAAATCGCGAGAGGCGATTAATAACGACGACCGCCACGGCCACCGCCGCCACCACCGACGCCTCCGTAAACAACACCGCCGACGCCGACCAAG
>NZ_QPEX01000036.1 GCF_003335505.1 Bremerella cremea | reverse complement strand
GGGAAAAGATACGGTGTCAGGGAAAAGATACGGTGTCAGGGAAAAGATACGGTGTCAGGGAAAAGATACGGTGTCAGGGAAAAGATACGGTGTCAGGACTCTTTACTGGTTTATCGGCTTACCTTCTTCGGTCTGCCGCGTGCCGCCGCATGGTGTGTGTCAGGGTAACCCATCGCAGGAAATCACTCATGCCGCCGTCGGACGGAGCAGCAAGTGCCAATGATTGGGCATCAACTGATACGCTAAAATGTGGCACGGGTACCGCAACAGCCCTTCGGCCAAAAACCGTTCAAACGCATCGAAATCATCAGGCTCATCGAAGATCGCTTCCCGAGCGTTGACCCGATTCAAAGCATGATAATACCGCCTGCTTCGTCTGCTCGCTTTGGTCTACCAATTCGAATAAGATATCATGAGTCGAGCGAAGAATAAAAGAGTCCTGACACCGTGTCTTTCCCTGACACCGTGTCTTTCCCCTGGCGATCAAAGTTGGCCGCAGCATCACAAGTGAAGATACGATCGACACGCTGGCCGAGTTGTTCGCGATGTACGGCGTGCCGAAGCGGCTTCGTTGCGACAACGGCCCCGAGTTTATCTCGACGGCGATCAAGCAATGGCTGCAGCGGATCGGCGTGGAGGCACTTTACATCGAACCAGGTTCGCCGTGGCAAAACGGCTTGTGCGAAAGTTTCAACAGCCGCTTGCGTGACGAGTACCTGCACCAGACCGACCTGCTGAACGAGCAAGATGCCCGGATCAAAGCGAGGGCCTGGCGAGAAGATTTCAACGAGCGACGCCCCCACAGCAGCCTGGGCTACCAGACGCCGCTGGAGTTCGCGCGTCGCTGTGCCGCTTCCACTCCAGTCGCCGCGCTCCCTCCGTTCCAGCAGCACAGCGACCCTCCTGAATCGTTACCTGTTTCCCAGTCCGATCTTTCATAACGCCTGGTACAGAAAATTGGGGCAGGCCAGCGGAAAAGGTCGTGCGATCGACAACGTGATGATCGACCTTTGTGGCGAACGGTGAAATACGAGGAAGTCTACCTCAAGGAATATGCGAGCGGAGCCGATTGCTATCAAAGCCTGGGGGAGTACCTGGACTACTACGACCACCGTCGGCGACACCAGCCGCTAGGGCAAAAAAACTGGCAAGTCTACCGGCCTGACCAGTTGAAATGAGCGGGAAGCTTTATCTAAGAAACGTGGCCCCGTGGTCCGAATAATGGGGTCCACTTCAGTTGATCACTCGCGCGAGAATGGTAGTGTCCGTCAAGTTGCGCTCTTTTGATTTTTACGTTAAAGCTTCTACTGCCTCCCTCGGTTCAGCCAGCCGGTCCATGTCCAGGTAACGGCGGTTTTTTCGTTGGATTTCGCTGGCGATTACCCGGCCTGTTGCACTGTCAACATCGCGAACACCAGTACTTCACTCAAAGCGGGAGCCCTGACATCTCCCCTAGTTTGTCGCGTTGCTCAGGCGTGCAGCTTCCGAGGTACGTGGGATAATTCAGCGCAACGCATGGCCCTATACTTTCCTGTTGAAAGAGCTTGAGGGTGCGCCTTGAAATAATTCCTTCATCAAGAAAGTCACTTCCGTCCCAGCGAGAGCCGTCTAACACTGAGATTTCATCAAGTTGGTAGCTCACCAACGGGCTGTCCGCGGGCGGATTGTTCTCTATCGTAACAATCTGTTTGTTGCACCTCGGACATGAACGTTTAATGTGTCCGCAGGTCTGGCAAACAATCGGAACTCGACCACAAAACGGGCAATTGTCTGCCCCTGCCGGAGTGATGCGGAAGGGCCGCATAATTGGCCTGCCTGGGAAAGTCATGACACGGAGGTCGTCCCGCATTTCCTGGTCGGTGTATTCCATCGATTCAAATTTGGGTCGGATGCAATCGGTTCCACGCAGTCCTGCTTTCTTCATCGTTTCGACGGCATCGTTCATCACAAAGAAGTTTTCCGTATTCCAAAACACGGGTAACGTTCCGCCAGCCTCGACCACGATCGATATTCCCTGTAAAAGCTGTCGTGTCCTGTGTGTCTTATCAGCCGGGCAACCGAATATATCTTTCCGGACGCGTTTTTGAACGATTGGCCTGGCAGGATACCAACCCTCGGGATTACTCGGTAGAAATAAATCCTTATCTTCAAAGTCATCAAACGTTTCGTCGGGATGACCCAAGACATGGTAAAACAGCCCATCGACAATCTCACCGCTGGTGTCTGTGCTGCAAACGTGCATGACTGAATCCTTCTTTCGGCAGGGAAGGTTTAGGTATGCGTAGGCCAGCCGACGACCGACACGAGGCCTACGTCTACCATATAGTCGGCTGGATTAAAATCGACCGCCGGTGGTCTTGGCAACGGCGGTTTTTTCGTTGGATTTCGCTGGCGGTTACCCGGCCTGTTGCACTGTCAACATCGCGAACACCAGTGCTTCACTCAAAGCGGGAGCCCTGACATCTCCCCTAGTTTGTCGCGTTGCTCAGGCGTGCAGCTTCCAAGGTACGTGGCACAATTCAGGGCGGTGCATGGCCCTATATTTTCCTGTTGAAAGAGCTTGAGGGCGCGCCTTGTGATCAATGACGGATTGAGAAAGTCACTTCCATCCCAGCGAGAGCCATCGAGCACGGAATTATCGTCAACACGAATCCTAACCAACGGACTGTCGGTAGGCAGATCTTTTTTGACGGTAATGATTTGCTTGTTGCACTTGGGACATGACCGATTGATGTGTCCACAGGTCTGGCAAACAATCGGGACTCGACCACAAAACGGGCAATTGTCTGCCCCTGGGGGAGTGACGCGATAGGGACGCAAGATGTCACCGCCAGGAAACGTCATCACACGGAGGTCGTCCCGCATTTCCTGGTCGGTGTACACCTCCGTTTCAAATTTGGGTCGGATACAATCGGTTCCCCGCAGTCCTGCTTTCTTCATCGTTTCGATGGCATCGTTCATCACAAAGAAGTTTTCCGTATTCCAAAAGACGGGTAACGTTCCGCCAGCCTCGACCACGATCGATATTCCTTGCAGAAGCTGTCGTGTCCTGTGTGTCTTATCAGCCGGGCAACCGAATATATCTTTCCGGTCGCGTTTTTCAACGATTGGCCTGGCAGGGTAACCGTCAGGATCGCTAGGCACAAAGATAATTTTTTCTCCGTAGTCTTCTTCCTGGTAGTCTTCGAACATGTCGTCGGGATGCCCCAAGACCCAATAAAAGAGCCCATCGACAATCTCACCGCTGGTGTCTGTGCTGCAAACGTGCATGATTGAATCCTTATTAAAACGCACTAGTCATATTTACTGAGAAGCAGCTTCATGACTGTCATGTAATTCACTTCGTCACTTACAACTCCATCAGTACTACCCCAGTGGCTGAACGCAGACGCGATATCGTCTATTTGTACATCCTTAATCCGTCCTGATTTCGCGATTTGTCGAATGCCTTCCCGATATTCTCTGACAAAATCGTTGAAGGTTTGACTCTGTCCAGAGCCCGCTTTCCAAAGCCGCACGGAAAAGATACGGTGTCAGGACTCTTTACTGGTTTATCGGCTTACCTTCTTCGGTCTGTCGCGTGCCGCCGCATGGTGTGTGTCAGGGTAACCCATCGCAGGAAATCACTCATGCCGCCGTCGGACGGAGCACCAAGTGCCAATGATTGGGCATCAACTGATACGCTAAAATGTGGCACGGGTACCGCAACAGCCCTTCGGCCAAAAACCGTTCAAACGCATCGAAATCATCAGGCTCATCGAAGATCGCTTCCCGAGCGTTGACCCGATTCAAAGCATGATAATACCGCCTGCTTCGTCTGCTCGCTTTGGTCTACTCATTTGGGTAGTTTGTCATGATTCGAGCAAAGAGAAAGAATCCTGACACCGTGTCTTTCACAACGTTTTGACGAAGTAGCTGGTAAAGTAATCGAGGTTATCGCCATACGAAATCCACATGGAAAACAATATGTTCTTCCAACTTACGAGGTTTGAACAATTGGGACAACTCACTTATTCGAATTTTGGATTAGAAGTAAAAGGAGCGATGAAATGATTAATTCGCCTGAACTCGAGTACTGGGCATCACTTGGCAACACGGATAAGGTTCGAGAGCTTATTGGGTCCGGGTGTGATGTGAACGAGAGAGGAGATAATGGATATACAGCCCTCCATGCTGCAGTTCTAAATCGTCAAGTCGATGTCGTGAGGCTCTTGCTTGAGCGTGGCGCAGATATTCACGCGAAGCTGGATTCCGGGCAAACACCTGAAGATTTCGCCGTGATCGTTAAGGATCCGCAAATCTTAGTGCTATTACGATCACACTGAACCATAAACGAGGCTTTCCAATGCGGCGGGATACCCTCAACGCTGGTAACGATTCTACAGAAACTCCATAGCTCGGGCGATTTGTTGGGGAGTTGCTTCTTTCACATTGGGTGGACCAGCAGGACAGCACAGGCAAGCCTTCCTCCATGTGTCCTTCTCAACCCCTCTGGCCTATCACAAAGGCCTTGGATCGCCGTTTAGGCAGCTCTTACTGCGACGTTCTCACTGGAGCACCGAGAACCCGACTTGAGCAGCAACTTGCATCGTTCACCAAGCAGTTTGACCAAGGTGATCGCACCATAAAACACGCCTCCAGCAGGTACTTGTCATTCCAGTCAGCTTTTAGCCAGGATGCCGGTCAGGGAGTAAGTGTCGACGGCTCAAGCTTCATCGGGAGCAGAGGTCCCTGGCCTACAGATCTCCAAGATGGGAATTGGTACTCGTATCACGATATCGAATTCCTCAGACGAACTAGGCCCTGAACCAATGGCCCACTCGCCCCGCCGAATTTCGCCGCAGATCGCATCACCTCCTGTGCCTAAATCGTCTTTTCGATTAAGTCCTACGCTATATAACAAATATCCATCGTCTCTTAATTTATAGACAAAGACGTCTTGTGTATAAGGGTCCATCATTCGACGTCCATCCGCTAGGACGCCCAGATCCGCGAGAGTGTTGGGATATCGCCCATGCGTATCTTTGAACAACTCCAACGCAATGCTGACCCTGAGCAATTCCGCTTGCACGTCGCTGCCGTCACACCCAATGGCTAAAATGCAAAGTTGTTTCAATTCAGTCAATGTAACCAGGTTCGCTGCTATGAGACGCTCTCGCTCGGAGGCACTGGCTGAGACCAATTCTCTTTCGCGGGCCCCGCCTTTCAATCGCGCGATCGACTGGGCCAAGGTCATCGCGTGCTGCTCGTCACCAAAATTCGATGGTGCCAACAACGTCAAGGCCTTGTCAAACCAAGCATTCATATTTCGCAGCACCGCGTTCCCATCTAAATCGATTCGAGGTACGCCCTGTTTGCGTAATGATTCATATCGACCGAGATAAACACGGGATTCACCCGAGTAGACCCGGCGAAAAGCATCGATCGCCACGATCCGTTGATAGAGAATGGCATCAGAAAGAAGCATTCGCGAGCTAGGCAACGCCGATAGGTAGTGATCGATCTCGCGTAATAACGACTCCTCACAATTACCTGAGGTGACCAGAGCTAGGGTGCAGTGGTACGCTTGCCGCCTTAAGGCAAGCCGCTCCTGAATATCGTCACTTCGTTGACAGTTTCCAAGATGCGATAGCGCGAAAACGGACTGGATATCTTCCCACGCTCCTTCGAGGTCGGTAGTCCCAATTCGGAACATGGCTCTTATTTCCAGCGCCGCCGCAGCACGCGTGATTTGCTGTGAGCAAAATCGACTGTGGTCTCCTACCCAACTGTTTCCTGCGAGTTGAGCTGGATCGGGACAATAAAAGCCGCCTGGCAAAGTGACCTGATGCAGGAGATCCAATGTCTCGTTATGCCGTTGAACCCAGTCCGTGAGGGGAGGGATTGTTTCCCGCTTCCAAGGAGCTCGACGTGCCTCCAGGATGGTGAGGGATGGTAGGCAATTCGCCCTCGCGTTACCCTGCATTTGCCCCAACCAGGCCTCGACCTCGGCAATGACCTTTTCGTCCAGCAACTCTTCCTTGTTCGCCGGAATGGGAAAGCCCCCAAGGGCCTCGTGGACTTCTGTATAAGTGTCCTCTACTTGATCGCGGGGCCATGTCGCCTTCAATAGCGGTAACGCGTTGTTCGCCTTACCTTTCGTCGTGGCCTCAAGTTGAGCATGCCACAACTGGCAAAAGTTGAGCGTGTCTGCCGCTTGGCCGGGTGGCGCGAAATACGTTGTCTCACGCGATAGAACTATTGGCGGCTTTGCTTGGTTGCCTGAAAAGAAATTTAACCAAACTAACCAAGTAAGAATCAATGCAGCAGAAATGCCAAATAGGTACCTGTAATTCTTGAAACTCACAAAATTTCCCCAGCATTTTGTCGACGAGCATCAACCTGACGCGTAGCCGAACCATTTCATTGTTTTATTAGGGCGTGAAACCTTTGCGGCCATTACCTCTGTTGTTCGCTCCTCAAGCGTCGAGCGCCTCACGACCGAACTGCCATTTGTTTTTGCAGCAGACCTCAATCGCACTCATGAGATTCATCATAACCGAACCAACTCTCTAGGATTCCAGACACCCCCGGAATGGAATACCATTTCGTCGGCGATTTAGCCAGGGTGCCATTCTCACGTCCGCGTGAGCATGCAGTTGGCGGCAACAATGAGTTTCGTAGGGTGCGTCTCGACGCACCAGAATTTGCTGAGCCGTTTTGTCGAAGCCAACCTGACTCGCAGGTATTGGTGCGTCTAGAAGCACCCTGCGAGACTCTCAGGCAGTGGCGGACCATTTTTTGGGTTGCAGGTCAGTTCAGCTAGTCATCCTGTCGCAAGGAATGAAATGCACTCCCTTTAATTTGCGATCCGAGATTTGCCGAAAGAGATCGGACGACACAACAATCGCATTCCAAGCAGATCCGCCACTGCCAAAGTACTCCTTGGTTTTCTGTATTGGACTCGTAGGCGTTACGTCAAATGATGGAAACGGGCCTCGCGTGATTGCCCGATACTTTTTTCGACCACAATGGGTACAAGTGTCGAATGGTTGATCATCAGAAATCTGCAGAGCCGATTCTGTCTTCATGATGTCGAGCTGCACGACGGTTCGCAGGTCCTTGCCTGTCCGATGATCGACAACCGGCAGACAACCAACGCCTATCGGCTCAAACAGGTCCTCCCAAACCTCGGGACGCACAAAGTATTCGTCGAATATCCAGTTCAGTTGCAGAAAGTGCCTTCGTCCCCATTTCGGTTCACCCTTCAGGCGAATCGGCGACGTTTGACGTTTTCCGATTCCGCACGTTGAACAGAAATTTGCGAGGTTATAGCTGACCGTGCGATACCCGAAGTCACCGTCAGGCTGTGGGTATCCGTGGTGCCAACGTGGCGCCATCCGCAAATAGGTGGCATTCTTAAGCTCATTTGCCGTAAATTTTGTGGTGACAATATCGACAGATCGCCAAGCTGAAATCATCGGCTCAAGCTTCTTCCACGACGGATGGGATTCGTCGATTTCGAAGGTCACTAATCCTCGCTCGACCTCAATACCAATCTCACTAAGTTGGTTCTGAATCTGACCGTCAACCCTCTCCGAAATTCGGTGAATGATCTGCATGATGTCTGATGTCCGTCTGACAATCCAAGTGCGTTCAAGTAAGGCTTGTTAGGAATTTATCGCCATTGCTGCCCCACCCAGATATTGTGCTCGTGCAAGATGAAGGTCACAAATAGATATATTATTTTCTGCTCAAAGCAGAGAGAGTGAGATGAGTTCATCATCTGTCAGGGGGAATACTGGAACGTCGCGAACGAATCCTACGAGTCTCGCTGAATCCGAACGCAGCGTTTCTCGAAGGTCATACTTGATTGGAAACACGTCCTTCACAGGCTTGCCCATGAACTTTGCCAGATGTATTGGTCCGAAACTCTCGATCGAGACATCGTGGTATCTGGCCAAGGAAAACCAATTGCCCGCCCGCTCGAGCGTCAACGACAAGAAATGGTCGTTAACCTTCTGCCCGGCGCGGCTGACATTTTGGTGTAAAGCTAGATGACTCGTTAAATCTGCCAACTCTACCTGCGCTGCAATGATCAGTCCCGATAGATTTGAAAATGTTTGCTCGATGACCGGCTCTATTTCAAGATCGTCATTTGAATTCTCGTTTGTAAATCTCCAAATCGGGCAATCGGAGATGTCAGAAACAGTCAGGTCGTGAAAACACTTTTTCATCGAATCAACCTCCAGAGAAAACCATTTCGAAACATCTCTTCCCTTAAGTTTATTCCTTAGAGAGCGTCAAACTGTTTGTTCGACGATGCAAGTCGCTGCTCAAGTCGGGTTCTCGCTGCTCCAGTGAAACCGTCGTAGTAAAACCTGCCTAAACGGTGATCCAAAATTTTGTCCAAGCCAATGTGATAGGCATCATGGATGTACTTCGGCAGCCGCACGAGTTCTTGCTTGGATGGCCCGCCAAGATATTTCGGTCATGCGTGGTGACGATGGAATGTCGTGCTGTTCTCGGCAATATTTGCAAGGACATCATCGGCATTATCGAATCCACGTATTAGACGAGCCATGTCATCATCTCAGGCACCCAGGCTCTATCTTTCCCCACAGGCTACTGCTCGGATACCGCCTTTTTCGCCTTCCATTCCTTTAACCACATTTCCTCACCGATAGCATTTGCAAAATTCCCATTCTTCTTCGCTTCCATCTTCGCCTGCTCAACCCGCGAGAAGCATCGTGATAGCGTCTCAGAATCTAGTTCAGCGAATTCAATAAGGTGGTGTGCGGCCCAAAGAGCAGCAGGTTCCCTGTCTAAGAGCAACGTAAACGCCATGATCGCAGCATGCCCTAAACTTGCAACTTCACCAACAATTACGCGCATTCGATCAGTAGATTTGTTGAGCTCTCTTATAGAATTCTTGTCCGTGAAATCAACGGTTGCTGCTCTCTCTGCGCTCAACAAGTACTCGTCTATCAGGTCTTGAATCATGGCTTCGATCTTCTATTGCAAATGAGTCGGAAAAAATCGAGTTCCACCAAACTGTTTGATTACGTGTGAACCGTCCCTCTTCCATGTGGTAGTTTGAGCAAGTTTGCCGGATTATGCAAAAGTTCCGGAGCGAACTTCCCTGAGTTGATCGTTTGTTCTACTATGTGGTTCCAAGCTTCTCCAGTTCCTGCTGCTCCGAACACAGCCTTGAAATCTTTGAAAGATGCAAAGCGTTTTCAGGGTAGATTTCTCTTATCAACAGGCTGCTAAGCCTGCGAGCACTTCGTCGGCATTGTCATAGCCTTTGACAAGTTGAGCAATTTCATCAGAGGTTGCTTCGGCGGGCGGCACTGGCGAATGAAACTTCTCCGTATGCCACGGTGCCTCTGGCCCGTGTCTGGGAAGCAGGGACATGCCCAACCAGCAATCAAGCAGCCAGAGCCAGACTGGGGGCTACTGCTCTGGAATCAGAGCCCAAGTATCTTGTGGGCTTCAGGGAATCGAAGCCGTAGCCAGGCCCGGGCAAGATGCCCGGGGCACCCGGCGTGATACCTCCAGAAGAAATTAAACAATTTCTATCAATCGACGCCGTTCTCGGTGTCAAGTTGGCCTGCTAGGAAAACCTTATGACAACACTCAAATCGCTATACGACGCAATCTGCAAAACTCTTGAAGAACTGAAAAGAAACGGTGTCAGGACTCTTTATATCTTGTCGGCTTGCCTTCTTAGGTCTACCGCGTGGCAGGAGGATGGTGTACTTCAGGGTAACCCACCGCAGGAAATCGCTCATGCCCCAATCCGCCGTCGGGCGGAGCACCAGATGCCAGTGATTGGGCATCAATTGATAAGCCAAAATTTGGCACGAGTACCGCAAAAGCCCATCGAGCGTTACCCCGATTCAAAACATGGTAAATGCCGCCCGCCTCGTCTGCTCGCTTTGGTCTACCCATTTGGGTAGGATATCATGAGTTGAGCGAAGAATAAAATAGTCCTGACACTGTTTCGTTCTTCACACCGAGAGGTTTCCTTGGCAGCCAGTGCCAGCTGCCGGTTGTGTGGCACTTTAGCCGAGCGTTATCGAGGCAGGCAACTACCGGTGGGGTTACCTGCTCGAAACGTGGTCGTTGAATCCGTTTACTTGCGCGGTGCCAAGATATCGCTTAGGTAATCAGGCGAGCCGTCGGTGGCGCGGGTTAGGGTTGGGTATTTGTTGCCGCCGCGATAGGTCACGTTGAAACCGCTCAGGCGGTCGTTTCGCTCGAACAACAGTTCCACCTCGCCATCTTGGCCTGGGTCGGCGATGGCGGCTCGGATGAGTTCCGGTGTCCAGCGGTCTCCGTCGACAGCAATCAGCTTCATCCGGGCGATAACGCCCGCTTGATCGGCAGGCGAGCCGGGCACGATATCTTCCACGGTTCCGTTCCCTTGCAAAACGATCCCCAGCGTATGCGACAGGTCGACGTCGTGACTTTGCTTTTCCGCGTTGGCAAAGTACTCGGTCGGTTCCGTTTGTACGGTCAACTGCCAGCCACCACGCGTGATTCCACCGGTCGGCGGCTGAGCACCTGGCTGACGAACGCGTTCGTTAAAGAAGGTATCCCAATCGTAAGGCGCAACTTCATTCAAGCAGGCAACCATTTGCTGGTAAGTGAACGGATCGACGCGCGGTGTTTCTTGGCCATTCGCGTAAAATGCCAGACAGAAATCATCAAGCGACTTCTTCCCGTGCGTCTGCTGCCGAATGAGCGTGTCGGCTTCTAGCCAAACCATGGCCGCTTCGTCGTAGAAGTCGGTCCCTCGGCGACGATACCAACCATCGGGGCGGGCAGCGCGGTATTGGTAATGCGCGGCAATCGCGGTGTCTTCCAGCGAACGCCACTCGCGCCCCGATTCAATTTCGGCACGGGCAGCAATCCGGGCGAAGTTGTCGCGAGCGGTCTGCGGATCCCAAAAGCCAGATCGCACTGCCAGCACGAAGCCGTAGTAATGCGTTAAACCTTCATAAACCCACAGCATGTCGGTCTTGAGAGGTGCGTGATGATCGGGCGGCGACATTCCAATCGGACGACGATACTTACCGTTCCAAGCATGCACGAACTCGTGACACAACAGCCACCCGTGCCGTGTCTTGCGGTACAACGGATCGGTCACCATACCCAGCGGCCCGCGATTGTCGCTCGACTCGTGATGCTCCATCCCGTAGTACCCGATATGATCGCTGAGCATCAACAAGAATTGGTACGAACGGTAAGGAGGTTCGCCGAAAACCGCTTGCGTTTCGGTAACAACGTTGTCGAGCGTCGATTTCATTTCCGGGGAAATGTCGTAGCCAGCCGGATCGTCAGCGGTAAAAAAGATCGAATGTTGCGGGCCCTCTGCCGGACCGATGGCAATTTCGCGGCAATGCAAACCGCAATGCGTCGGAGAATCGCATAAGGTCTCTACCGAAACGGGGGCGAAGTCCGTTCGCGAACCGTGGGTCTTCGCCACCGGTAGCGCGCCCCCCAACTCCCACTTCTCAGGCAAGGTCAGCGAAGCGCGAATGGTTTGCTGATCGATAGGCTGGGCGGCGTTGTACAGAACAATCTGATACCAATTGATCGCTCCCAGTTTGTCGGTGGTCGACGCGGCCCGCGAGTAGCCGCTGGCCTGCGGCGAGATGATCAACTCGAGTTCCGCCTCCAACTGGCTAACTTCTGCCGGAACTTCCAGATGAAATTGGTAAGCGTCGAAGTCGTCGCGCCGCCAGGCAATTGGCTGGCCATTGGCAGTGAACTTCAAACCCACCAAATCGGCAATATGTCCGTTGGGACCATGCTCGCCTTGAATCCACTTCGGATAAACGAGCGTCAACGGCCCAGGCGATACCGGAAACGTCATCTTTCCATGCAGCAGATTCCGCGAGATTTCGGACGCATCTAAATCGAGCGTCAAAACCTGCTCGGTCTCGTCCCCCCCAGCCAACGCCACCGGCAGCCCGGCCCAAGCCACCGAAAGAACCACAAAACAACGCAGCGGCAACATCATGCAAGACCAGTTCATCAATTCACTTCTCGGTAGAATAGCAACGAAACAAAAAGCCGAGGACGTGCATGAGGCGGGGGAATTGTCCAAGGAAGCCGGGCCGAACCTAGCTGGGGGCTAGATCTAGTGAGTCTCTATCGTAGGGCGAACCCAACAAGCCAGGCGACCTCATTTTTTGCATTTCAATACACCAAATTTGCGAGTAGAATCGCAGAATTCCCCGGCTCTTGCGGTGCATAAAAAGATAAGCTGGCAACCGTGAAGCCGCGAAAATGAAAGCGTTATTTGTCTGGCAAACGGCGAAAGTGTAGGCCTGTCGGAATATGTTGCGTGACGTTTATCGTGCCAACCGCCCTCTCTTCGAGTTAGCGGAGACACACCCTGCTCGGCAGTTCTTAGAAGCATTCATGAAGTGCCGAGAACAATGCGTAGGACGTGAGTTGCCTCCGCCACTTGGGGACGGAATCGACCAGCACTGGTGGTCTCATCGCGACCTCCGAGGATGGACCTTCTCTGGCTTCGCCTACACATACATTTCATTTACTATCGAACTAGATGGCTGGCTGACCGACGCCCCTGAGAGAACCAAGTCCGAGCAAGGAACGTTCGCCCGCATAAAGGAAATGGAGCAACTCCTGGACGAATGCCATGCAGCAGCCACCACGAGTGGCAATCAAGCAGTGCTGCAAATGATAGAACAAGTCACCGAAATGCTCGCTCTCTGGAAACAATGCATCGAACTGCGCTGCCCGACCGCTTGACTCCTATGTTGGTGTGCCTCGGCGCACCAGAGTGTGTTATAATATAACCTTTTACCGATGCTAACCGCATGCCAACACAGCACACCACTTGGTGCTTTGCCAGGCGGTTGATCGTTAGACAGACTATCTGGGCTTGGGGCGTCAAGACGCACTCCACGAGACTATTGCCTGTCAGTCGCAAAAGCACTCTGCCAATTAGTCTTCTTTTTCAGGCATAGGATCAGGCGACACGAGCCCATGAAGATCCTTTTCTATGCGTTGGCTAACAGCACTGTTGTCTTGGAAGAATGCGGATGAATCTAGGGATCTAAGTGCTTTCTCAATATCTGACCTGTTTAAGACGGACTTATTGCTCAGTTCGTCCATCATCTTTCCAAAAGCGCCCCAGGCAACACGAGAATTAGGGTCTCGGACCAATTGCTTGACTGCAAAATGAAGCCAATCACGCTGGATCTGCTCGAGACTATCAGGCACAGCAAGGCGTGTCATTTCATGACGCAATGCGAAAAAGAACGTACTCCGGTGCAACTGCCGTTCGGAATAGACGACCTCTGGGTCATTAAGAGTGTGCGCCCGGGTGACTTGGTCAAGATAGCCAGTAAATAGCTCGACCGCCTTCGCTTTCCCCTGAGAGGAAACGAGAATATTCCAATACCCTGCTAGGTGATTTGCGGGGACAAATAGGTCAAAAGAGTCATCATCGAGTTGATTTAAGTAGTAAGTGTAGAGTGTCCCATAGTGCTGAACGCTCTTTTCGATATCTCCCTGGTCTTTTCGACACATGGCGAGGAAGAAATGCAGGGAATTAACGGGACTGTCCTTACCCAACTCTTCTCTCCCCACCGCGAGGGCATCTTCCGCTTCATCGACACGTTTTAAATTTAGTAACGAACGGATAAGGCAGGGATAAACAGATTCATCTCGCGGCGACCTGTCGAATGCTGCTTGTGCGTAGCGAAGCGCACCTTCCCACTGGTGAAGGTATTCATGGCTTGTCGAAATCGCCACTAAGTCGACAATCGATAAATCGGTTAACGGTGTCGACTTTTGCGAATCGATCAAGAGTTGGAGTTGTTTATCCCGAATCTGCTTTAGTTGTTTAACCTTCTGGAGGGGCAACTTCCTTCTTGCAGCTTGCGATAAAGCCTCTTCGTATCCATTGATAAGCACTTCGAATCGCTGATGGGGAGGCATCTTCTCAAGGGCTTCCGCAGTTTTATCCGCGTAACAGCAAGGCGAGAAGAAACCTACAAGCAGGAAAACAGATAGGCTGAAATATTTCATAGACCACTTCCGCAGAGTTGCACCATATACATGCGCAAGCACAAAGAGGACTCCACGACATCAGTCGCTAGAATGACATCGCGGAGTCTTAAGGCAACGGCCGTTCTAAGGACTAAGGAATTTCATGAATCGAGTACCAAGAGGTGATGCTAAGGCTGGATTCCTGAGAGCCAGCCTTCGATGAAGTCCCTTCAGCGTGGTATATCTTGGCACCAAGATACTGCGAAGAATTAATGGCCGCAGATCTCGAACAAACATACAGATCATTTATGCTCTTCCCAGGAACATAAGTGGAAGTATATACATACGGTCCCGTTCTGTTTTCCAGGGTGACATTGACATAGTATCCGCTCGATCCATCGTACTGATAAAACACTGAACTGCCAGAAATATTTGCAAAGAGGTGACCAGGATCAAAATTCCCATCCCCTGAATTTGAGTAAGCAACAAGGAAATGCATGTTTCCCCGAAGTTCACCAGTAGTGATTGCAGGCAAGCTGGGATTAGCGACAACCTTAAAAGCTGCGTAGGACTGGGAGGTAAATCCGTAATACGCATAGCCATATTTGTCATCAACGTAATACTCGCCAGTTCCAGAAGCTTCGAGCTGAGGAACGAAATCTGGCGTTCCGAATGCGCAAAGATTGTCCGTAGTTGCAAAAGCCTCAGCATAAACTAACGCACCGATGGAGGCATCGGTTTCTGCAAGTGCAATGTAGTCGTCTTTATCTACAACAGTCGGCGGACTATCTATAGTTGTAGTAGGGTTGCTGTAGGAGGCATAGGTGTGAGCAATGACCATATTGTCATCGCCTGACCTCACCTGACGTTCACTGGGTAAGACAGCGGGATCTTGTGCCAAAAGTGGTGTTGTCAGAATTGCAATCACTGATGCAATTGTTAAACACGCAATTGTAGTGGGGCTACGCACGGCAATTTCTCCTTGCATGGGGGATGTGCGGCGTGATTAGTGATGCTCAGGCCGTGCGTACAATATATGGATCAAATGAGTAACGGAAAAGAAAAAAAATAAGCTTTTGCATGTATTGTGAATCCATGGTGATGCGTGTGATTGCAATTACGGATTGAGATAGCAGCTTCAGCACAACCTCAGGTGCCAGGTCTCTCGCCTGTATCAGCGGAAGTGGACAAAAAGCAAGACGAACTTTGTCGAAGCGACGCCCGATTATTTCAGTCTGCGTTTGGCGTTGATTCCGTCTCGAACGGCGTATCTCGGCACACCAGAGTGTGTTATAACCTTTTACTGAAGCCAACCTGCTTGGCAGGGCTTGGGGCGGCGAGACGCACCCTGCGGGTTCGGCGTAGACCTCGAAAGGTTGTAACTGAGTAACAATGCACAATGTAAATATGTTTATCCCATTAGCCATCGGCCCCCTGGAAAGAGCTGATCGCTTTGAATACGCAATATGCGATTTGCTTGAAGCGGAAGATAGTGGCTATGTTGTAGGCAGCGGAACTTACGGCAGCCGAGAAGGTATTTCCGGTGCCAATATCCAAATTGCGGTTGCTACCCTACCTGTTATGAATCGTATTATCGGGATCTTAAGAAAGGGAGGGGCTCCACCAGAATCGACCATCGAGATCGTCGATGAATCAAAGGTAATTCGTCTCGAAGATTGGGGCGACTTGTAATAAGGAGTCTCGCACGGCGCATTTCGGTGCCCGAGAGTGTGTTATAACCTTTTTTCTGAAGCCAGCCTGCTTGGCATGGCTTGGGGCGGCGAGACGCACCCTGCGAGACTATGCACGAATCCGACGTTTCCGCTGGCTGTACTGTTTGCTCGGCCTCGGGCGTTGCTGTGATTCATCCTCTATTTCACCACATATTTATCCCTTGTTGCCTTTGAACGCTCGAGCCGAAGTTTTACTGGAAGTTTGCATTGCTTCAGTCGAAGACGCAATCGCTGCGTGCCGTGGCGGTGCTGATCGGTTGGAGCTGAATCTGGGGATAGAGCTAGGTGGATTGACGCCGAGCATTGGTCTGTTGGAAGAAGTCAAGCGTGCGGTGGACTTGCCGGTTGTGGCCATGGTGCGGCCCAAACCTGGCGGGTTTGTCTACTCACCGGCTGAACTGCGCTTGATGATGAGAGATGCCGAGATGCTATTAGCTGCCGGAGCAGATGGGATTGTCTCAGGTGCGCTGCAGGAAGACGGGACGCTCGATCGTGAATTCTGGCTTTCCCTGAGGCAGCTATCCATAGGGCGACCGCTTGTTTTCCATCGAGCTTTGGATACCGTGACCGATCCGAAATCCCTTCTGCAACCACTGATCGATTTGGGGACAACACGCGTGCTCACATCCGGCGGTTGTGATACCGTGTGGGAAGGACGCGATCAGATTGCGCTGTGGCAACAGCTTTTCGGCAACCAACTGGAAATCTTACCCGGTGCAGGCGTTACGCCAGACAATGCGGTACCCCTAATTCGTGCCATCGGCTGCAATCAGTTACATGGTTCCTTCAGCCGTTTGCAACGCAGTAATTCTTCCGGTTGGCTACGCGAGCAAAGCTTTCGCCAGACTTGCCCGCAACTTGTCTCCGCCGCCAGAGCAGCTCTTAATTCATAAGAGTGGTTCTAGCAGTTGGCCGCTTTTCAAGCGGAGCCTGGCTTAGGTACCGCCGTCACTTTCTTCAGCCGCGTAGGCTGGGTTAGCGTAAGCGTAACCCAGCGATTTCAGCCTGCATGGCTGCCCCGTTACGTGGCAGGACTCGTTTGTGCAAGCCGCTCTTTGATTGCCGCTGCGATTGCACTTGGGGCTACGGTTAGATTCGAGCATTCGTAATAGTATCGTTTTTCTTTTACCTTTCCCCACACGGCGGAGTCACGTTTGGCGGGAGGCATTTGCTCGATATCGAAGATCAAGTACGCCGGAACCGTATCAGGGTACGAACAAACCGACACCCCTTGAATCTGCTTGAGATCAATCTCCAGGCATTTAGCCGGAACAACCGTCGTTTGGTACGAGGTGAGCGACTGCTGGCCAATCATGATGACTGGTTTCCTTAGCGATACAATTAACGACAGAGCCCACAAACACCCAATCCCTAAAAACAATAGAAAGACATCACCTAGCAGCCTGTTGAATTTCTCAGATCGGCTACGTTATTGAGATTGAGCCGATTGCTGCGTTGTGAATTCCTCAATATATCTAATGGATATGCCTGCGGATTCACGCCTTGCACTCGACTCAATCTCAATAACTCGCTCACGAAGCAGTAATTCAACAGGCTGCTAGAAGGGGCGCGTGAAGGAACCAGCCAATTTCAAGAACCGCAAACCTATCCAAGACCAGCACAACCAAGAAACTAAGAAAACCGATGAACAACCCTAGAAAGGTGCCTGGATGTCGAAAGACTTGCAAATCGCGCTGTAAGGTAGAAGGCATTCGAGATTTCCTTTGTCCTGCAACCGCCCGCAACCGGGTGCCATGCTCACGTCCGCGTGAGCATGTGACATACAATCAGGTTGTTCCTGCTCGCCAGGCGTAAGGCAGTGTCGAAAAAGACGCAGCGTCATTCCACAGCATGCTCAAGAAGACGTGAACATGGCACCCTGGCCAGAAGTGACGTACTTGCTGTGGGACTCCACCTTCACGCTTCTCAAGAAGTTCCGCTCAGACAATCCAACCTTTGCACTCACCAACGCCAATGGATCACAGCTTGTCCGTAGGGAGTTCAGCAAGAAGAAGGATGGCACTGAAAAGGTCGGCTACGTCAACAACATTGCCAAAGCGTATGAACGCACGTGCAAGAAGATCAAGTGGAAACCGGCCAAGTCCCTGATGCTCGTGAGGAAGACGGGTTCCGACACGTTGAAAAGTAATCATCAGTACACCAACTACCGCCAATACTATCTTGGCCAAGCTGGACTCACACTTGCTGATCGAAGGTATACGGCCAGTGGCTATAATGACTTTGATCAGTCTCAATTATGGCTTGGAAATCAATTTGATCAGGCCACGGATCGCAAGTGATTTACACCATGAGTTTGTACTCTTTGCCGTCCTTGACTTTCTCAAGCAAGCTGACTGCCGCATCAGAGTATTTATTATGTGTTGCGGACTTATCACCCCGGCCCGTCTTAACCTTTATATGATATTGGTTGTCACTCTCGGTAATATCAACTCCCTTCTCAGAGCTAATTGTGTCGAGAAGCTTCCTCGCTCCATGCCAACCGGGAAAGCCCAACTGCTCACCAACTTGCGAAATCGTGTAGGGGTAGTAGGCGTTCGTTGTTGATGGATTGTCCAGAGTTGCGATGCCGTACAACTTTGGCAATTCGCCTTTGCCCTCAGTTACACGTTCAAGTTGAGTATAGTCAACTTCTACGATCTTCCTTGGTAAGTCATGGCGAACCATCTCGTAAGTACGTGCAAGAATTGTCCTCAATACCTTGGGGCTTACCTGCTCTAGCTCGCCGTCACTGGCAAAGGCATCAAACACCCACTCGAACGAATTGGCCACGATGTTCTTAATGCGTATTGTCCGGTTTTCTTCAACGTGAATTACCTTCTCTTTTGGGAACGTAGTGCGAGTATCGAATTCTTTGTCCCAACTCAGGAGAAAGATGTTTGAAACTAGCTCGTCTTCCGCTGCAAGGATTTCATCAATGTCAGCAAGAATAGTCTTTATGTTCGGATCTTCCGCAGAATACCCGATAAACAACAGAGGATGTTCAGCAAAGTAGGTAAGAAGTTTGGCCGAGAGATACTTCTTTTTGCGAAGGAATTCGTCGTAGTCTTTCCGTGTGAGCACAATGCTCTGTGGTTCGGAGACGCAACCATGTACCTTGTAGATTTCGCCAACGCTAGAGTAGCTAGTTCTGAGTATTCTTTGCCCGATTACCGGTTCATATTCAGGGAAAATGATCTCAAGTAATGAGTCATAGTTAGTTGTAATGACAGCATGTGGTCGAATTGACTGCAAGAGCCTGATTTCACGCTGAAGTGCTCTATTTCGTATCCCTGTCAGTGCGTCCGGTGTAATTTTCTTGAACAACTCACATACGATATGCTTGACGAATATCTGCTTGTCTGGACTTTCAAATAGCTCTTTAGGGAACTTTCTTTTTCCGGTTCCCCAAGCCCATTCCATGTAGCAGTCAGCAAAAGTCTCACCGATGTCAATTAGGTTGTCGTCGGACTGCTGCCGATAGTAAGCGAGTTCCTTCTTGATTTCGGGACATCCAGACGCAAGTCTTTCAAGTAACTCTACCCAGCTTGGCCCCTTGAACAAACGCTTAGAAAGTCCCGAACCAATGAAGAGAATGGGCTGACACCCTTTGTCAGAAAGGCATTGTTGTACTTCTTCGGTTACCTCTGTGATGTACTCTTCCGGTGTTGTAATCATGGGGATACTCGTAGTGGGAAGGACGTGTTCCAATGTCAGGCAAATTAGTCTACACGATGTCAGCAGCAGCTTCGACTAGCTTTCGGGGAAGAAGTGCCCAAGAAGATCAAGCTTACGCCAGATGTTCTAAGAGCCTTCAAAAATGCCAAGATTGAGGTTTGGCGAGTCAGAACACCTTAGAGAACCTAAGCCCCTCAATTCGTTTGAATCTGAGCGTATTTTCGAGGGTTTACCAATCCGAATTAAGTGCAACTTCTTTTGAGCTTTGCCATTGTCTTGAGTCGCTATTCCAAAGGTGGGCCGTAGGTGAATGATCTTAGCAGCCCGTTGAAAAACCCTCGTCTCCCCGCTATTCTCCAGCAAGATCTTCCCATTGCAAAGGATGGATGATGGCTTTAGGAAAACGAGTCTGTGAAACTCAGGCGGCTTGGGTTGCTTCGACCGATTTGCCGAAGTCGCCGGGGCATGTGTTCTATAAATAGTTGAATCAGGTGTTGGCGGAGGCTCGGTTTGGCGCGCGGCTGGAAGAGCTTTGTCTGCCTTATTACGCCGATAGTCGCGGGCGACCGAGACTGCCGCCGGGGAAGAAAAGGGGGCAGGACTGAATGGCCTGGCCAGGGTGCAAACGGCTGATGCTACTCGCCGAGTTGACGGTCAAGTTCTGCATCGGCTTCTGACAAGATGTTCTCAAGTACGGTCGGGGTGATTTCACATTTATCTACAAACGAGCAAGTTTCCATCGTCTCGCCTTCGGGCAACTCGTAGATCCGACATCCAAGCGAAAGTTCAAGCATGCAAGACATGACAGCACGGAGCATCTTGGCGTGCGAATCGTAATCGCCTTCAAACAACTCGACTTCCACAACAGGAGCGTTATTCATCAATGATGAGCGAATATCACTCAGGCTCTTTTGTGTCGCTTTTTGAAGACGAAGAACGACATCGGCACGATTGGCTTCTTGGTCTAGGAAAATGACGATATTCGACATGGCTTCAACCCTATCATTGGAACTCTTCAAGGAGCAGAGGATTGAGAGGTCATCCAAACGCGTCGTTCTGCCAATTGCCGTCATGCCAACGTTGGAAGTGTTCCGTCCGTGTAGCCGGGTGCCATGCTCTCGTCCGCGTGAGCATGTGACTTACAATTAAGGTTTGTCCTTCTCGCCAGGCGTAAGGCAGACTCGGCATGATCTCACTGCATGCTTTCGAAGACGTAAATATGGCACCCTGGCTTGGGAAGGAAACTATCGTTCTTCAAGCCGCCAGCGGCACAGGGTGCCGTCGAAGCCGCCGGTTAACAAGAAACCGTCGTGTATTAGGAACGCGGCGACTCCTTCTTGTTTCGTATCAAGCGTTGTAAGGACTTCGCTTCGT
>NZ_QPEX01000035.1 GCF_003335505.1 Bremerella cremea | reverse complement strand
TCGGTCGAAGCAACCCAAGCCGCCTGAGCTTCACAGCCTCGTTTTCCTAAAGCCATCATCCATCCTTTGCAATGGGAAAGTCTTGCTGGAGAATAGCGGGGAGATGAGGGTTTTTCAACGGGCTGCTGGGCTTAAGCCCGTGCCATTCAGTCCTGACACTCTTTTCTCACTCAACAGGCTGCTAATTCAGCCAGCCCTTCCGATCCAAATAGTACAGCCATTCGTTGTTTTTAATTTCAGTTGCTGGAATGTCAAACAACGAATAGAAATCCTTTCCCATTAATACATCACCTAGGAAATCACTAAAGGAATTGGCTAAAATAATACAATCGGAGTCTAACTCATCTTTATAACTATACTGGATGATATTACCATTCTTTCGCATTGCAATGCAATTGCCGTCAGGGTCTTCTGCGAATGGAAACACCTGTAGATTCTCTGTGTTTGTCCGCCACCTATGTATTATTCCTTCGATTGCTGGAATCCTTGACATTCCACTTCCAAACAATTCATACACCCACAAACTGGCGCCGTCAGTTATGGCCAGAAATTGACAGTATTCATCATCAATAAATGGATACTTCTCTTGCAGTTGCATGATGAATTTATGATCAGCTGGCTGTGCAGATCGGAATACAATTTTCAGTGCTGGTATCGTTTTCGAATCTTCGATTGTAGTTAATAATTTTTTTCGCCATGACATAATGTTTACTCCAAAGATTTTACTTGGTGAATTATTGTGCCATCAGGAAGATCCTTGATCTGTTGCCATATCTGGCGACCAAGGCCAACATTCACATCCATATCCAATAGCCACAAATTCGACGCATCGTCCAAGCCAGACAATTGTAAATCCTGGATATGATCCGCATGCATACTGCGAATGCGATCCGCCAGCCGCTCTGCCTTTGAAGGATCAGTCTTACCAAAGGTCTCGTAAGCACGTCTTATTAGATCATTTTTATATTGCCCTGTAGCGCCTTTCCTTAAAGCGGAAGTACCGGAAGCCTTGCAAAGCTATCCTCGTTCTGCCAAATCCTGCAAAGCACGCAGTTTTCGATCAAAATCCCTAGCGTTCCAGCCTGCTTCACGAGTAAGCGTTAAGCCCACCCGGTTAATTGCGGCGATATCTTCAGCTGCGTCGGCAGCATTGTCAAGCGCCTTTCGCGTTTTAGTTCCGGATCGAGCCAAGTCACTAGTGGCTGCTGCGAATCCACCAAGCCCACCAGCACCAGCCTCAAGTGCACGAAAACCACGCTCTGTCCCTGATAGAGCTCTACCTGTTATAGCCTCTTTTCCTGAGGCTGCTTCAATAGCACTAGTAAAGGCGTTGCCCCTTGCATGTTGTCCATACATTCGCGCTGAAACGCTTTGGCTGTTTGGACGCCTTCACGATAATTTTCCCTGCTCAATTCATCAAGCGCCTTCCACCCGGCGTCTTGGCTTGCCAAATCTTCTCGAATTGACGCTAGACTACCACGTTTCGGCGGCGACTTCGGTGGTGGTGGATTGCGGTTAAACTTTTGATTCCTTATTGGATCCTTCTCTACGTACCACCATTCTGCTAATCCTATTCCCCACGCACCAAATCCAGGTTTTCATTCTTCCAGACCACTCGGGTCCGTAAACACAGTAACCTCATGCCCCACATACCGATAAAGATTCTCATCCCCCGCCTCAAACCCAATCGGGTCCTGGCTCATCCACCTACCTAGCTCGGCGTTGTACCAGCGGTTGGTGTTGTATTGCAGGCCGGTCGCTTCGTCGAAGTAGCGGGCGGTGAAGCCGAAGCCTGTCGTGTCAAGCGTGGCGTTCGTTTCGCTTAGCACGTTGCCGAAGGCATCGTAGGTGATGTGGTTGGCGACGCTGGTCGTGTCGGTCAGGTCGTCGTACTCGGCCCAGTCGTGGACCGTGTTCAGGTGATCGGTCAGGGCCCAATAGACATCGCCTGAGGCGTTTTCGTCGGCCAGAAGCTGATCGACATTCGCCCGCCACAACAGACGATGATCGACTTCGCCGTTGTCGTCGATCTGAAGCATGATCTGGTCGCCGTCGTAGATAAACGTTCCAGACTGGTCGACGGTTCCATCCCCGTCGCTGTCGAGCTTACGCCCGATCAGCCGGTTGAATTGGTCGTACTGGTAGACGACGCAACTGGTGCATCAAAGACACGGGCCAGAGGCACCGTGGCACACGGAGGGGTTTCATTGGCCAGTGCCACCCGCCCGCGGTGAGAAATCGTTACCAGCGTTGAGTGGCATCCGCCGGGGAGACGAGAGTTTCTCAACGGGCTGCTAATGCCCCTCAGTCCAAATCGTTTCACCGTTGCCATTTATATATCCGAAATGTTTTGAGGCTCTGAGAGAACTACTCGCTGGCCGGGGTAAAGAGAATCGTGCTATCTCCCAGTCATAGATGTAAACTAGAGAAAAGCGTGGCTCCGTCATTATCTCGCCTTTTCGATCGATGACAGTCATTACAGAGTTGACTGGTTCGCCGAGATCTCCCACGGTTTGCTTATCAATGGCAGCAGGCCAGAACCCCTTGCCTCCGTTTCCGATGAATCGGAAACTTGGTTTGACGAGCCATACGCCGTCGCGATCTACTAGCCCCCAAAGCCCCGCTTCGCATGCAGGAATCGCACCATCGGAAAAATAATCGCCGAGATCATCAAATTTACCTGGCATTGCTACATTCAAGTCATCGTCAATCCACCCCATTTTCTGTGAGCCAGTTGCAAATCGAACCGGAACTAGCCCCTCAGAAAAACTGCGTACATCGGCATATTGGGTCATTGCTAGCGGTTGGCCTGTCCCATTAACAATGACAAAACGATCGAGCTCTATAAGTTTTGCACCAGCAGCGTTTTCATGACGAAGTATCGGGCGAAGCAGACGATACTCAAGGTCATTGAATCGTTCACCGTTGGGTTGAATGCGATACCAACGATCGCTCGATGGCCAGGAGCAGCAGACACTACAACCGTGTGCCGTAAAAGAACTAACAAACTCATACTGTGGTTCAATGACAATCTGGCCTCGATTGTTGCAAAACCCTGACATTCCATCTCGTTCGATCTCGAGAAGGCCGGATTGAAATGAGTGCATCGCCCAGCTGTCTTCAACACGCGCTTTAACGTTACCCTCGTGTGATAAAATAAGGATTTCGTTTCCTTGCACTGCATACGGCTGACCTTCGAGGCATGCCCCGGTCGAGTCGTACTGAGGCTCGATCACTAACGTTCCGTCAGGAGCAATGTAGCCCCATCGATCATTTATTCTAATAGGCAAGAGAACAGAACATTCATCCCGATCTTTAGTTGCCAATTTCTTGGTTATCATTTGCGACCTCCTGCATTATTCGGAACCGGTCCCCCATTTTGGATTTCCATGATCCTCTCAAATCGATCTTGATTGATTTGTAGTTTTCTCTCAACGGCTTTGTGATAGGCTTCTCCCGCTTCATAGAATTCGGGCAGCTGGCACTGGCTGCCAAGGAAACTTCTCGGTGTGCCACGGTGCCTCTGGCCCGTGTGTTGGCGAAGCAGGGAGATGGCCAACTTCTTTCACTAGGCGTAAGCTTCTAGGAATCGAAACCGTAGCTAGGCCCGGGCAAGATGCCCGGGGCACCCGGCGTTGTTCATACATCCAAGGAGCAACTAGCCCAGGCAACTGCGGTAAACTTCTTGGAAGATTTCCTCGGGAACATCTTTCCTCAATTTGTCAAACGGAGTTTCTCCTTCGTAATCTTCCGCGTATGGATTGAGGCCATCCCTCACCATTTGAATGAACGTATCGCGCCGAAACCGCTTTGCATTGTAGTGCAAAGGAGTCCAAAGGTAGTGGTTTTCGCGAAGATCAAATCGTGTCCCTGCGTCTCTCAGACGCTGATACATGGACGGTGTCATCTCCTTAAGTGTTACGGCATGCTCCACTTCAGCTACAGAGGGTGCGATTCCAAAATTTGGATCGGCGCCATGGGAAAGCAAGCAGTCTACATGCTCAAGTTTCCGATGCCCCACAGCAAATTCGAGGGGGGTGTAACCATCCTCGTTAAGATCGTTGATCACGCCCCCGCCGGCAAGCACGGACTGCAGCATGGCACAGCTCCCATAAATCATAGCGAGGTGGGAGAGGCCCAGGTCTAAGTACGACCTGCAGTCAGCAAATTGAACCTGGCCGTGAGCTGCAGTAACGTAGGCAATATTCTCACAAGCCACGGCATATCCCAAAGGGCAAAACTCGTCCAGGTAGTAATGGGTCATTCTAAACGGCACGCTATGTATTTCGGCAAGCGAAAACTGTCCCATTCGTTCGATTGCCGATGGGTCGTGCTGCGCGATGGCTAGGTAATGCTCGTAGAGCTCTGACGGCAGTTCCATTTGAGCCGGTAACACGAAATCGTCACAAATGTCATCCGGATCGTACTTCGAAAAATAAACGGCCGTGAGCCAATGACTTTCCTTGACTAAGCCATTCTCGAGGTAGCCGAAATCGATAACGTTCTCTCTGGCATATTCCTCGGGAAAGGAGCGATATACTTGCTCCAAGGCATCACGCCCGGCAAGTTTAGAATTGAACCAGCTAACCTGATCCAAGTAGATGATCTGCGAGTCGATCTCTACGATCAGAAAAAAGTGGTCATCGAGCCTTCTAGGTTTTCGGAGCCGCTTAACAAACCTGGCCCAGTTGGCTCGGGCTTGTTCGCGGAACAGTGAGTCATTGGCTGTGAGCACTCTAGGGAGAGCGTGGTATTTTTCTAAGGGTTCAAGGAACATGTGCAATAAGCCACAAATTGCGGAAAGTGGGCATGGATGGAAAGAATTGCAAAGCTTCCGGAAGGTTATACCATTTTTCACAATCTTATTGATGTCTGCGGCGGGTGGCGCTGCCTAATGAAACCTCTCGGAGTGCCACGGTGCCTCTGGCCCGTGTCTGGGAAGCAGGGACATGCCCAACTTCTTCTACCAGGCGTAAGCTTCTAGGAATCGAAACCGCAGCCAGACCCGTCGTTCTCGTCGGCCAGAAGCTGATCGACATTCGCCGCTGTCGTCGAGCTCTCGGCCAATTAGTCGTTTGAACAGGTCGTACGTATAAGCTACCTGCTGATGCTTGACATCCGAAGCATTAAAGTCGGTCACGCTGACCAGGCGGTTGCGATGGTCGTACTGGTAGACGGTGTAACTGGTGCAGCAAAGACACGGGCCAGAGGCACCGTGGCACACAGAGAGGTTCCATTGGGCAGTACCACCTGCCGAAGGCTGTAACCAAAAGAACATTGCATCAATCGAAGGAAAAAAAAGCTGGTGCGAAAGGTGGTCGCCTTGGCCCCTGCATCGGCTTCGCCCGGTTCTTTTTCTTTGTGCCCATCCCAATCGCTCACGTACGCACGGGAAAGGGCCAGCCCGCGCGTAGATACCAGGCATGAAGACGTTTCACGAATGGCTGGCAGAGCGACAGCGGCGGCAATGCGAAGGGCTTTGGCTCAACGACAAGAATGCCGTCATCGGGCTGTCGAAGATGAACCCGTTGCCGAGGATTCAGCGGTCAACAAGGGCTTGAGCAAAAAGCCCAAGCCGCCGACGTCAGGCGTACCGCCCGACAAGAGACAACACCGCAAGCCGTGGAAGCCTGCTCAACCGGACAAGCTGCAACCGTTCAAACCGGCAGAGCCTGCGAAGATCGTGATGCAGAAGCCGAGTGTTCTGACGTAGTGACTCAGGAGTTGTTTTCCATCAGCTTCACCAATTCCGTGTCACCAATCTGCGTGGCGAAGTCGATTGGTGATCGCCCATGTCTATTCTTTTGGTGTGCGGTTTTTGCCGCACCTTTCGCTAACAGCACATTCACGACATCGTATTTGCCTCTTGCGTTGAACACGGCCGTCCAAAGTGGCGTATTCCCATGCTCGTCCACAACCCCGAAATCACCACCGTGGTCGAGTATTTGCTGAGCAACCATCGCATTCTGGTGGGCACCAGCGTAATGCAGCGGCGTTGCTCCCTTTCGATCCTGAGCGTTGACATCAACTCCTCGCTGGATAAGGTCAACGGCAGCATCGACATTCGAGTAGGCAATTGCAACATGCAAGAGGTTTTCGCCATCATCATTCCTGATGTTTACGTCATCGAGTTCATTAAGCGAGGACAAAGCTCCATGCCCATCTCGCCGCACAGCTTGAAAAAAATCAACCATCCGCATCACTCCCATTTGTGGCTTTGGTTTTCAAGCCAATCTTCCGGCCAATATTTGTTGGGGTCTCGGTATTCCCGAAGGAACTCTTCCTTCGTGATCTTGCCATCCATGTAGTCTTTGTGGAGATCGGCGTATTTCTTACCGGGCTTGTGTCCCATATCCCACTGTCGAGTTCTTGGCTTCGTCGGATCCCACGTCAACTCTGCACCTGTATTTGGATCATACACTTTGCCATCGGCCTGCTTCGCATTCTCCCAAACTTTCTCAACTTGTCCTTCAGCGTACTTTGGACGGTTGCGTGGATTGCTGTAAGGCTTTGGTTTTGTGGTTGGGGCAACTCCATTCGTAGGACACTCTATATTTTCTAATGCTTCCCTGGCAAGCCCTTGCCCTTGGCAGTGCCTTCGGACACCTTGTTAACTTGATTGACTGTTTTGGCCGTATCAGCCGCCTTGTCTGCGGCATTGACGCCTTTACCGAATAGTTCCGCCCATTCCGCATGCTTGGAGATCCCAGTCCAGGAAGAGTTTCTACTCCAAACGCCCCCGCGAATTTACCCCAACCATGGGCCGAATGCGGTTCTTCTACGATTCGGTTGGCGACGCTGGTCGTGTCGCTCAGGTCGCCATTGGCCAACCTTGTCGACGGTGCCATTCCCGTCGCTATCAAGCTCTCACCCAATCAGCCGGTTGAACAGGTCGTACGTATAAGCCACCTGCTGCTGCTTGACGTCCGAAACATTGAAGTCAGTCACGCTGACCAGGCGGTTGCGATAGTCGTACTGGTAGACGGTGTAACTGGTGCATCAAAGACACGGGCCAGAGGCACCGTGGCACACAGAGAGGTTTCATTCGCCAGTGCCACCCGTCGGCATGAAGGCGGACGCCGTAGTTCGTGTTTCCACTGATGATGTTCTTTTCCAGATCGTCGCTAACACCATCGGCATTGGTACCAAGCAGGGCGTTTGCCACCCCATCAGTAAGATGCACACCAGTCTCGTTGCAGATTGCCGCAGTCCCCGCTTGGTTGGTGCCAATGTAGTTACCAGCGATCGTTAGCTGCAGGGCACCTGAGGAGAAGGGGGAAAGAGCCCTGGCACTTTTTTCTCAAGCTTGGTCGGGGATAAAAAGAATTCCGGCTCAAGCTAAGATCAACTTACGCGTGGGCTTGGTTTTAACAGTGCCATTCAGTCCTGACACCTTTTTCCACAGATCAAACAATGAATCAATAGGCTTCCACATAAAATTCAACATCTCGTCCGATTGCGAATCCATCGGACGAATGGAATGCCTCAAACGACTCGGGGCGGTCGATTGCACCACCAAATTCAATGCCGACCCGGTTTGCAACACACAGAAGATGGATGCCCTGCGAAAGCACCTGAATCGGTGTGCGTGAGCTTTCTCGGACTCCGAAATCCGAGACACCTCGTACCACAATGCGAACGCATACCCAACCTTCGTTCTCGTCGGTTTCGGAGTCACGAATAGCTACGTGGACTTCGACGCTTCGAGTCCCATTCTCATCGAATTGCAACAAGACCGTGCGGATTACTCCGTCACAAAACCCATAGAACCGCGCTAGAACTCCGTCGTAGCCATCTTGTGTATACGCTGTCATGTCTGAAACCAATCTATTATGTGTTTGCTCTACTGGCCAATAGGTGTACGTGGCTGCACTCCTGGTGGCAGATCGGACCAACCCGGTGGTAATTGACTGGGCGGAATGTGTGGCTTTCCCGGACCGTGGCCTGATGCGGGATTGCCGGGGACAGGGAACTGATGCCCGTGACCTGAAGTAGCTCCGAGGCCGTGATTCTTGAAATCGACATGCCCAATGACATTTCCGCTCGAATCATAAATGGCATTCTGAACGGCTTTTCCGTCCGGACCGATATGCGTGTATTTGGAATCTGGCGTCGCCCCACTGATCCATGGCTTATCAGTACCGGAGAAATGTGGTGCGCTGTTTGGGGCAACTCCATCCGTAGGGCAATTTAAATCTCCTGCCGCTTCCCTGGCAAGGCCCTTTGTCCCTGACGATGCAGGATTCCTGCTTGCCGATTTCGACTCTGGTGAGTTCAAGAATTTGCGAAGATCTGCATTGAACTGCGCTTCTCTAGTTGTCATCGCCCCTTCATCCATCAAGCTGGGCTCGCTTCTATAAGCAGGGCGGAAACTACTAGCACTCCTCCCGCCAGGACTCTGTCGCGTAAACGGGGATCGCGTAAACGGGGCAGCACGATAGATCGTCCCCTTCAATCCAAAGCCAGTAAGCCCCAGTTGGGCTGTACCAACGACTCCGTCACTCGTTCGCTCCCAAACAGATTGCCTATGTGCATCCACGGCATCGTACGGGCTTCCTGCATCGGAAATCCCTCGCACGCCCGTCATATTTGCAAGCAGGAGCCCGCAAATCACATAAGAACGTTGCGTAAGTGGCATATGAGAAGTATTTTTATATACGGTACCTCCATCGTGAATAACCATGTCTGCAGTGTCTTGCGACGTGCGATAGATCATATACCCTGGAACCCCCGCCATCATTCCCTGGTCCATCGCGTATACACCCCAGTCCCATCCCAAGCCAACCCAGGTTCTCGTTGCCTGGGGAGGCTGAAGTCCACTCGGGTCCGTAAACACAGTAACCTCATTCCCCACATACCGATAAAGATTCTCATCTCCCCCATCAAACCCGATCGGGTCCTGGCTCATCCACCTGCCTAGCTGGGCGTTGTACCAGCGGTTGGTGTTGTATTGCAGGCCGGTGGCTTCGTCGAAGTAGCGGGCGGTGAAGCCGAAGCCTGCCGTATCAAGCGTGGCGTTGGTTTCGCTTAGCACGTTGCCGAAGGCGTCGTAGGTGATGTGGTTGGCGACGCTGGTCGTGTCGGTCAGGTCGTCGTACTCGGCCCAGTCGTGGACCGTGTTCAGGTGATCGGTCAGCGCCCAGTAGACATCGCCTGAGGCGTTTTCGTGGGCAAAAGCTGAGCGACATTCGCCCCCCACAGCAGACGATGGTCGACGTCGCCTGCGTCATCCAGCTGAAGAATGATTTGATTGCCGTCGTAAATGAAGTGCCCAGTCGTGTCAAACGATCCATCCCCGTTGCTGTCGAGCTTACGCCCAATCAGCCGGTTGAACAGGTCGTACTGGTAGACGAAGCAACTGGTGCATCAAAGACACGGGCCAGAGGCACCGTGGTACACAGAGAGGTTTCTTTGGCAGCCAGTGCCACCTGCCGGATTGCACTCCAGAAGCAGGCTTGATGCACGTTTCCGATTTGCCTTCGTTGGGCTAAGCTATCGCTAACGAAGCCTACCACAATGCTGAGTGGGAATTAGACCAAAGGATACTCTCGGATGATGAAAAAATCTCGATCAATTCCTTTGGAAAGTATTTGAAACGCGCACTTGCTTAAGACAATAGATGCTCCAAAATTTATGATCGGAAAGTCCTCTAGCATACTGCTTGATAGTCTGATAACGCTAGTCTGTTGCAGTGGCGGTGTCCTTTCTTCAATGGTAATCTCTTTTGCTGTTGGGTATTTCTCAACAGCATCTCGCCAGCGGTAACATTGAACCTCGCTGTAGTGTCCAATCCGTTTATGGAACTCTGAAACATCAGCCAGAGTTCGCAAAAGTTCGCAAGGATCGACGGGGCCCCATTTTTCATCCCATGACATGTCACCCTTAGCATAATCGACATCCACTAGGCGCTTAAACGTAACAGGCATGAGACGAATGTGTGGGAGTTGCTCCAGTTCTTTGACGTAGCGTTGGGAGACAACTAAGTGACTGCTTGGTCGACAAATATCAGGAATATGCCGCACGGTCCGAGAAATCAAAAGAGGGCTCGGTGAATCTGTATTGGCAAAAACAATCGTATCGTGTGGATATTCCTTTCCGTCTCGTTCAGCCAGTCCATGAAACATATCGGCATGAAATGTCTTAATTTTAGGATTGCCGATAAAGTTGGAAATGGATGTAATCGTGTAGAATTTCATCGCTTGAAAAAACTCTTATGCTTTAATGGGAATGATGTAATGACGAGAGAGATTTATTTCCAACAGGTGATGCAACCGGACAATTTTCAAATCGCATGGCGACTTGGGCCAAGCCATCAATCCCTCTGACAAGCCTTTCACGTTCGCCCCAGACTTGATTCAGTTCGTCTTGATATTCCCGCCAGAATTCGTGCATCCAACGATCACTGTTTGCTTGAGTAATCTCACCATCTCTCAAAGCCGTTGGGCCAAACCCAATTGGTTCACTGGCTTTATTAAAGCGTCTTCCACGCCGGGCCACAAATTCTCCGATTATTGCTCCGCCTACAAGATATCATGAAGGCCATTTTACACTATATGCCCCACTTCCGGCGAAGGTTTTCAACGTCTTTCCTAATAGCGGCTTCATACTCGGACTCATTGCCGTTACGATTGATCTCGCCACTAGCAAGTCTCGCCTCCATGAAACGCAGCATTTTCATGTCACTCTCATATTCGTCATACTTGCTTTGAAGCGAATTTTTATACTCTTCCTGTTTTCGTAATTGCTCCATAATCCATTCGGCATTTAGGCGATCGTAACCTCGTTCGGCATTGTCACGTTCTTCCTGGCCGGGACGCAAATTGTTGGGGTCTTGCATCTTATTGCGGACCTGTTCATCGGTAGGAATATACTCGTCTCCCCCCGCGAGAAGCACCCATTCAACAACTGGGGTGTTTTCAAGGCCGGTCTGGACTGTTCCGCAGAAAATACCCTTCGCTTGCACGTTCTCTTGTAATGCAAACGGAATCGTAACAGCACCAATACACGGAATAGCTCCGAGAGCTTTCTTGCCAATCTTCCGCAATCCTTTTTTAGTCAGTTTTTCTGCTGCTTCTTTTGCAGCGCGACTGCGTGCCATTCGTTCAGCTACCTTGTACGCTTTATCAGCTTGTTCGTAGGAATACTTCGCAGGGAACCCAAGCTCATCTAGCTTATATTTGGAGACCATTTCTTTCAGTTGGTCGTCAATCATCTCCTTCGTAATGATTGTGCCTTTTTCTTCATACTGCCTAATCCACTCTTTCCAATCTCGACTCCAGCCTTCAGGATGAATACCTCCCGTCCATGTATGATCCTTTGCGCGAAGCATCCAGCCGTATTTTGCTGAATTAATGTTGATCTTTAGGCCATATTTTGTGATGAAATCCTCGTTAAAAATCGCTCGGTCTAACAAGTGGTGCCAGTTCCACTCCCACCCCTCCGCTAAACCACTCGGGTCCGTTGCTATCGTCGGCCCATTACCCACATACCGATAAAGATTCTCATCTCCTCCCTCAAACCCAATCGGGTCCTGGCTCATCCATCTGCCTAGCTGGGCGTTGTACCAGCGGTTGGTGTTGTATTGCAGGCCGGTTGCTTCGTCGAAGTAACGGGCGGTGAAGCCGAAGTTGGCGATGTCAAGCGTGGCGTTGGTCTCGCTTAGCACGTTGCCGAAGGCGTCGTAGGTGATGTGGTTGGCGTCGTAGGTGATGTGGTTGGCGTCGTAGGTCGTGTCGGTCAGGTCGTCGTATTCCGCCCAGTCACGAATCGAGCCGAGATGATCGGTCAGGGCCCAGTAAACGTCGCCTGAGGAATTCTCGTCGGCCAGAAGCTGATCGACATTCGCCCCCCACAGCAGACGATGCTCGACATCGCCTGCGTCATCCAACTGAAGAATGATCTGGTCGCCATCGTAGATAAACGTGCCAGATTGGTCGAAAGTGCCATTCCCGTCGCTATCAAGCTCTCACCCAATCAGCCGGTTGAACAGGTCGTACGTATAAGCCACCTGCTGCTGCTTGACGTCCGAAACATTGAAGTCAGTCACGCTGACCAGGCGGTTGCGATAGTCGTACTGGTAGACGGTGTAACTGGTGCATCAAAGACACGGGCCAGAGGCACCGTGGCACACAGAGAGGTTTCATTCGCCAGTGCCACCCGTACGAAGACCGTGATGCAGAAGCCGAAGAACTAGAAGTCGAGGAATGATTCCGATTCGATGATTCCTTCGGTGCTGCCGATTTCCGAATCATCCGGTTCAAGCCGATTCACGAATTCGTCAATGGAAGCTGCAATTCGCCACGTCCCTTCACCTCGTTGGCTTTCATGGTTCCACAGATGAACGGCTCCATCACCATCAACGCAGATCAAGTTCCCACCCGACGATTCACCAATGGGCACAAATGAGGTTGGCAGTTCACCAGCATATTGTGCAGCTTTCTGCTCAATACAGTTCTTTCCATTGCCCAAGCCATAAAGAACTTCAAGGCTCTGGTAGCCATCTTTGTCATTCAGAGGCGACTTCTCATCTGATGCAAACTTCGCCCCATTGTCGAAGACAACTGCACCTCCAAATGTCAGCAGCATCTCTCGATAGCTGTCCGAAATCGGTAGAACTTGCACCGCTGATTTGATTGCACCTTCTGAGTCGCTGGACTTCTCACCAAGCAATCGTGGCCCAAGTTGTGAAAGCTTGTCGAAAGCCATTTTAGAATCCCCCTCTAAGGTCCGACGCCGAACCGATGTGTGGAATGTTTCCATGAAGATCGGACGGGATTAACTGGATTGCTGTGTTGTCCAAGTGATGAGGAGTGAGGCCAGCCTCTCGCAGATAGTTCTTAGCGGCATTTCGACTCGACAAGCCCTTTTGCTTGGCAATGTAGTCATACACTGCATTGAAATCAGCTTGTGAGCCATCAAGCTGTCCAGGCTTGAATTTGACCTGTCCCTTCGACCAAGGCGTGAAGACCGGGCGACCATTCACAAACTGAACAGGCTTGCCACCAGTGATGGCATTAACCTCTGGAATATCAGACCGCCATACCCCATTGCCCGGTGTGCCATCCACCCACTGACCTTGAGTACGAGGCAAGCGAGTTCTAGGATTTGTTGTTGGTGCAACTCCATTCGTAGGACAATCTACATTTTCTAATGCTTCCCTGGCAAGCCCTTGCCCTACCCCTTGGCAGTTCCTTCTGCCACCTTGTTAACTAGATTGACTGCCTTGGCCGTATCAGCCGCCTTGTCTAGGGCATTGGCTCCTTTACCGAATAGTCCCCCCGCCCATTCCACAAGCTCGGCAGCTCCGAACCCAGCAAGAGTTTCTGCTCCAAACGCTCCCGCGAATTTACCCCAACCATGGGCCGAATCTGATTCTTCTACGATTCGGTTGGCGACGCTGGTCGTGTCGGTCAGGTCGACAATGCCATCCCCGTCGCTATCAAGCTCTCGCCCGATCAGCCGGTTGAACAGGTCGTACTGGTAGACGGTGTAACTGGTGCGGCAAAGACACGGGCCCGAGGCATCCAGAGAGAATTCAATCGCAAGAGCCTCTCTCGTAGCAAATTGCTTAATCGGAAATCGTCGCCATTGGATTATCGAACCTTAATCCTTTGAAATTGCAAAGCCCTTTGACTCGGCGAATGCTGTCAGACCGCTAACCGGCAACTCGTACTCTAATGAGATTGCGAACAAGGCTGGAATCAAAGCTTTCAGGAATTCAGCTTTTACCTCTTCCCTCGATGCACGTTTTAGGGGTGCCAATTCGATTTCCATTGCAAACGGCAGTTCGTTATTGCGTTTGTCGATTGGGCCCACTTCAGCATGGGGGTCGAACATTGTTCCATAACGAATGATACCGCTGAGTAGATCAAACGGTGCATCTGCCAAGAACTTATCCTTTACCAAATAAGGATTCAGTTCTTGAGAAATCTCTACCATTACTGGACCGGCATGGCGAATGCTGCCTTTAATCAAGCCAACACCACCTAGAACCACACAGATGTCAGGTCTCATGAACCGCCTCCTCCTCTCAAATGCTCACGATTGCCCGGGAACTTGTCTTGCCCAAATAGCCGCCGATAAGTGTCTCGCCATCTCTTCTCATAGTCCCTTAGGGTGCGTCTCGACGCACTAGAATTTGCTGAACCGTTTGCGCCTACAAATTGCGTGTTAACGCATGGTACTGCCTAATGACACCTCTCGGTGTGTCACGGTGCCTCTGGCCCGTGTCTTGGGAAGCAGGGACGTGCCCAACTAGGCAATTTAGCAGCGGCAGAGTCAGGCGGGTTTCTGCTGCTATGCAGTCCGTGGCCAGTTTGCCTCTAGCAGTCATGGACTTCAGAAAAGCGAAACGGCATCCAAACCCGGGCAAGATGCCCGGGGCACCCGGCGATTGCCATGTAAACTTACCGCTAAATCGAGCAAAGTCGAAGTTGCACCTGCCATCTTCAGGGAAAATTCTTGCGAGCCCTCTCAGAGAGGAATATCAGGCCAACACCAAGCAATACACTTATAATGGTGATATTAACAAATGAGACATACTGCAATGCAGTCAATTCACTACCGCCTGTTAATACAATGCCAATAGTGTTTCCTGTTAGCAGCAAGCAATAGGATGCAATCCAAATAGGCCGAGGGGAAAGCAAGATCAGTCGCTGATAAACAATTCTCATTGGGTGTGAATCCCCCAGTCCCCAGTATGCCCCGAGACTCCAGGCGAAAACGACAGGCCAAAACGGCCAGTCACTTGGCGAATCCAAACTCGCCATGAAACAGATTGTGAAAGCGATCGACAGCCCCATGTAAAAGGTGCATAGAAGTTTCGCATTTCTTGGTGCTTTACACGACACAAGATAATTGCACGCATTTGTTTTAATGGCAAGTGCCACTAAGGACGTGGTAAACGCAAAGCCACAGGACAAAGCAAGGATCATTGCACCTGGTACAGCAGGCAGATAGTGGGTTGTCGGATGTTCACCGATGTATTGTGGGAACACTGTAAACGGGCGATAGAGCATAGTGGAAAAAGCGATTCCACCTGCCGCGCCAAATGAAAAGCTGATACGAAATAACCACCAATCAATATTTGCAGAAAGTGTATCAGACATTTGTTTACATTATCCCGGCTGTCGTCGACCGCGGCTTCGAACTCGATATTGTTGAAGATCGTTAGAGGGCCAGTGAGTCCTAGCTGAGTTACCTATCGTTTGCAGCAACCGATCTGCGTTGCTCCGCAGGGCTTACGTATTCAGTCCGGTAGGCCAGGTTAGCGAAAGCATACCCCAGCAATTCCAACCCGCCCATAGCCCAACCACCGGCAGGCAACCTCTTGCTTGGCTTTCTGTGTTGCTGATTGTATCTTACACGATGGCCAGGGTGACATGTTCACGTCTCCGTGAGCATGCAGTTGACGCGTAATGCCGGAAAGGCGGGTTGCCTGCTGCTTAGTGATTTGGCTCTTGGGAATAAGTAGGGAATTGTCTGCAGCATCGCATGCTCATGAAGACATGAGCATGGCACCCTGGCTGATTATTGACTTCTGCGCCATCAATCCAAGAGGGGCGGCCAGCGGAAGCCCCGGATTCGTGGCAATTCGGTCCGTTGCCATGTTGGATTACCGGCGCTGGCATCAATAAATAGTCCGAATGACAAAGGTCATATGCACGATGAGATTATTAGCATTACTAACGATAACATTCCTGGCAGGATGTGTGACCCCCTCCGTGACATCTCCTCACGGGAACCCCATTGAACGTCAATTACAGGATCAGTTAACAGGCGTCTGGCAATCACCAGACGGCGAGTTGATCCACATAAAGAAGTTCGAAAATCGTCTACTTATCGGGTTCTTGGAATTCGATGAAAAGAGAGGGCAATATGTTGCGATTAATTCTGAGGCTGTCTTAACAACTAATGAAAACCGTACGTTTGTCTTTTTTAGAATTCCTGGGGAAAGCGATGAGTTCTTCTTTTTCGTGGTCAGCAACTTTACAGACGGCATCATTACACTTCGACGTCCAGACCCCGAGGTCTTTCGGCAGGGCGTGAAAACCGGAACAATCTCGGGCAAGATCGTCGATCGAAATCTGTATGGAAACAGCTATCAGCGTGCCCGCTTAGATGCCGACGAGGATTCATTTTTCAAGTTCTTGAAGGAAAAGGGACTCGATAATTGCTTCGCCAAGGATTCGGAGATTACCTACCGAAAACTAGAGCACCCACAACGAGGTTCAGAGGTGCGTGACTAAGTTCGGTAGGCTGGGTTAGCAAAAGCGTAACCCAGCGATTTCAACCCGCCCGTAGCCAAATCATCGGCAGGCAACCTCTTGCTTGGCTTTTGCGTTGCTGATTGTATCGTACACGAGAGCCGGAAGCCGGTCGCCAGTTTGTCTTTGCTGGCTAATCCAGCCTACTTGGCTAAATCTGTGTGCCACGGGCATCCTGCCTGCCCGTGCGAAGTGGGTACCCGGTTCGCAGGACCACCCGGGCAAGATGCCCGGGGCACCCGAGGAGCAAGGCCAGGGTGCCATGTTCACGTCTGCGTGAGCATGCAGTAGACGCGTAATGCCAGCAAAGACGGGTTGCCTGCTGCTTAGTGATTTGGCTTGTCTGCAGCATGGCACCCTGGCTTCCTCAGCCGACCTCGCTGTTGCCATGCTGAATTACGAGCTCAGGCAGCCATAACCCCATCATCTGCCGGGAGAAAGAGAAAGGACATTCCTCATGACACAGAAGAATGCCAGACACATCAGCACAATGGCCTCGACCGAATAGGCGATTGCCATGGCGGAAGGACTTAGTAGCTCCGCCTGAATTGTCATGAGTGGGGAGACAATAAGCAGCGCTATTCGAGCGTGAAAACCTGACAGATACCATAAGACGCATAACATGACAAACACTGCTGTCATGCTCATGAAAATCGCCAAGCGATATCTCTCTAGCGGATGCCCAGGGACAACCGTCGTCCCATAGATCGCTAGTGTGAAAAAGAGAAATGCGAACTGCAAAACGATGAACAACTTCGTCATTTCACTCCTTCAAGTCATTCGGCCCGAGGCCGACGACTTCGATGGGGATGTCTTCTGAGGTTACTTGGCCGCTGTGTTTGTCGGTCACGATCAGGCGTAGGGCGTATTTGCCGCTGCGGTTGAGGCGGAATGGTAGTTTTATGTCTAGGTTTTTGGCAGGCTCGCTAAAGCGTGAGAAGGCGATTGGTTGGGAAGTGCTTAGCTCGAAGTCGGACAGGCGATTGCCTTGGCGGTCGACGCCGATCATTTTCACTTCGATGTCGCGGGTCGAGTTCTTGAGTTCCGTCCCAACCACAGTTGCGCGCAGGTGGTACGGCCTGCCGACGGTAAATAGGTTGCCAGCGGGGATATCCGAGTCTTCCCACAGGTAAAACTCGTACCCCGTGGCGTGCAACTGCGTGTCAGGGTTCACCACCACTTCTTTCGAGAGATAACCGGTGGCGCCACTTATCTGGTCGGTAATTTGCAGCGTCCAAGTTACCGGGCCAGACAACGTTTCTGGGAAATTGGTTTTCTGCCAGAAAGAAAACTCGAACACGTTGCGATCGTGCATTAGATGATAGGGTAACTCCTCGACTTCCTTTTCAAAAAGTAGCTGGCCGGTTTCATCGCTCACCGTCACACGCAGGGCAAGCTTGCCGATACCATGAGCGTTCGTCTTCAGCCCGGCAATGCGTATCTGGGAATAGATGGTATCGTTGGCGTAGTAAGTATTACCTTGACGAAGCGAACCATGCTCGCCATTGGTTAAACAGGCCTCTAACCACAGCAAACCAGGCGGCGGCGTTGGCACCGCTTGCTCAGCGTCGCCAAACACGCTGACCACGGGGCAAGGAATGTCGCGTGTCGTTTTCTCGCCACTGTTTAAGTCATCAACCGTCACGCGGATAAAGTGCTGGCCAGCCCGATTGGGGACAAAGGGAAGCGAGAGTTTGCCGATGAGGTAGTGCCCTTCTTCTATCTCAGCCGTGAGTTGCCTCTCTTGCACCATGGGCTCGGCTTGAATTGGCTGGCCCTGCTGGTCGCATCCCATCATCGAAATCCGCAGGCGAGCCTGACCGTCTTTCAATCCAAATTTCAGTAACTGAAGATTCAAAACATGCGGGCGGCCTGCTTGGAGGAACATACCAGGGGAGATCGATTTGTCACTTCTATAGCCAAATTCATACTGAATGATCGATAGCTTCTCGACCGGCTTAATAAAAAATTCGCGCGAGGCAGTCACCCGCTTGCCAGTTTCGTTATGCACTACCTCGGCCACAATCTTATGCGGGCCAGACGAATAATCGTTGCCGTTGACGTTCGTCTGTAAATAAATCACTTCAGCACCGGGGCCTAGCAGTTCCATATACTTGTCAGCACTGAAAGGGGATTCCGTAAGCAACGTGCCGTCAGGCTTATAAGCACTTAGCATCCCTGCGATGCTTGCTCGGCCATGATCTTGCGGGCGAGGACGTAGCCCGGTGATCCATAAGAAGGCGTGAGGGTCTTCCTCGGTTTGAAATTCGGCACTTTCTCGTAGCGGCCCGCCTGCCCCTTCGGTAAAAAAAATCCGCGCTTCCAGCCGCTCTTCGGCCTCTTCTCCCCACACAAAACCAGCCCAGCCCATCAGCCCGACCAACACCATCACCCAGCAACCGGCCCAAAATCGACGCATCTCATTCCCCTTCCCTGAATATGAAGCGTGCCCGCTAGCATTATGCCCATATTGGCGAGCCCAATATACTTCCGCCGCAGTGCATCACCAACCGCAATCGTGCGAGTTTGTCAGAACCGGTTATTGCCAACCTAGTCTCGTAGGGTGCGTCTCGACGCACCAGAGTTTGCTGAACCGCTTGCGACTACAAATCGCGTGGTAACGCAATACACCGCATTGTGCGTTACCACGCGGTCGGTTTCTTGCTAACCTGACTCGCAGGGCTTGGTGCGTCAAGACGCACCCTACAAGACTCTCTCCAGTTTCTGCCCCCAAAAAAAATGCTCGACGGGTGAACACTCTTTTGCGAAAACGGGCAAACGAAGCTCATCTATATCAGGCCTTTCCACCCGCAGAGAATTTCGCGATGCGTTTGTCAGAACCGGTTATTGCCAACCTCGAACTGGCCAAGCCTGCCGCATGTGGGCCAGGCGATTCCCTTTCACCAGACATGCCCGCGACGGCGCGGCAAGGTCGCTTTCCGGTCGAGGCGTTGCCTGCGAGGTTGCGGACCTATGTCGAAGCGGCGGCGGTTGCCACGCAGACGTTGGTCGATCTGGCTGCGGTGACTTGCCTGGGGGTTTGCAGTGCGGCGATCGCAGGCCGGTTTCGGGTGGCGGCGCGGCCAGGGACCGAACAGCCGGCCACCTTGTTCGTCGCTTCGATCACGCAAGGACTCAGCCGCGAGGCTGACGTCTTCGCCCAGGCCAAGCAGCCGCTGCAGTCGCTTGAAGCAGAGCAAATCGATCAGGCCCGCGTCCCTCGCATCGAGGCCCAATCGATTTTACGGCAAGCGAAAATTCGCCTCCGACAACGCGAAAAGCAGGCCGCCGGTGACATCCAAAAGTATCGTGAAGCAGCAATCGAATTCTCGAAACAAGTCGATGAAAACCGTGTGCCAGCGCTTCCTCGGCTGCTATTCGACGACACCACCACCGAGAAACTAAGCACCATGCTGGCCGCACAAAACGGGCGGCTCGCGCGGTTCTCGACCGACTCGGCCGCCCGCGATTTGCTTTCTGGTAGCACCTCGCGCCGCAGCCTGGCCGAGCAAGCGTTGTACCGGAAAGGTTATCGCGGGGAAGAACTAACGCTCGATCTGCGCGGCGGCGAACGCTGCTTTGTGCGGCGCTCGGCGATCACCTGCTCCGCCATGTTGGCCGAAACGGAGGTAGCTGGCCTGCGGCATGGCCGGGGGCGCCGAACCCGTGGCGTGCTCGATGCGTTTTTGTTCGCCTGGCCTGCCAGAGATCCCACGCAACTCCCTGCCCCACCGCAGCCGATTCCAGGCGAAGTTCTGCAGCAATACGATACGCTCATCCGCTCGCTTGCCGCCCGCCAGTTTGATATCACGTTCACCTTAACCAGCGCCGCACGGCAGCGGTGGGAAGCTTGGCAGGCGGAAGTCGAAACGATGATGCAAATCGACGGTCCGCTCGAAATGTTGGCGGCCTGGGCCGATCACTTGCCTGGCAACACGCTGCGCATCGCCGCGATTCTGCACAGCATCAACGATGCCAATGAACTCGAAATCAGCGAGCAAACCATGGAAGCCGCCATCGCGATTGCCCGCTATTTCATCCCGCACGCCCTCGCCACGCATCAGCTTCTCTCTCAACAACCGGGTGCCGCCCCGCCCCGTTACGTTCAAACGCTTCCAGCAGAACGCCCCCTGTCTCTTATACACATCT